>CALRXI020000014.1:0-48789 GCA_943372125.1 Brevundimonas vancanneytii | reverse complement strand
CGACCTGCATGGTGCGACCATGGCTCGGACGCTGTCGACCATGATCGCCTCGGGCCTGCCGGTGCTGGAGGGATTGACGATCACGGCGCGGACAGTATCCAACCGCCGCTTGCGTCTGGCCACCGAGACCATGGCCGATGCCGTGCGTGAGGGTGGGGGGCTGAGCGCCGCCATGCGCCGCGCCGACGTCTTTCCGCCGATCCTCGTTTACATGACCGCCTCGGGCGAGAGCAGCGGGCGGCTGGAGCCCATGCTGGACCGCGCCGCCGACTATCTGGATCGCGAGTTCGCCACCTTCACCGCCGTGATGCTGAGCCTGCTGGAGCCGGCGATCATCGTGGTCATGGGCGGGGTGGTGGCGCTGATCGTGCTGTCGATCCTGCTGCCGATTCTACAGATCAATACCCTGGCGATGGGATGAGGAGTGAGTGAGATGATTGAGCCAAAAGCTGCCCGCAAGCGTCGGAAGCGCCAAGGGTTCACGCTGGTCGAACTGATGGTGGTGATCGTGATCATCGGCCTGCTGGCGACCGTTGTGGTGATCAATGTCTTGCCCAGCCAGGATCGGGCCATGGTCGGCAAGGCCAGGGCGGACATCTCGGTGCTGGAACAGGCGATCGAGACCTATCGGCTGGACAATCTGACCTTCCCCGAGGACCTGAACGCCCTGGTCACCGCCCCCGCTAACCTGGCCCAGCCGGAGCGCTATCGCCAGGGCGGCTATATCCGGCGCTTGCCCGAAGACCCCTGGGGCAACCCCTATCAGTACCGCCGCCAGAGCGCGCATGGCGGCCAGTTCGACGTCTACTCCCTGGGCGCGGACGGCAAGGAGGGGGGCGAGGGCAATGATGCAGACCTCGGCAACTGGCAGACGTGAAGAGGGCGCTACCGCTAGCGACGCGGTCGCTCGCTGCTTGAGCGCCGATAAGCGCCGTCACGCACTTCTAGGAAGACAAGGTTTCACCTTGGTCGAACTGCTGATGGTCGTCGCCATCCTCGGCTTGGCGGCTGGGGCCGTGGTGCTGTCCGTGCCCGATCCACGACCGCCCGTAGGGGCTGAAGCCGAGCGGTTCGCCGCACGGCTGGTGCGCGCGCGCGAGGAGGCGGTGCTGACCAATCGATCCATCGCGGTGGAGACGACCGCGAGCGGCTACGGTTTCAGCCAGTTCGACGGAGTCGAATGGACGGCCCTGACGGACGGCCCGTTCGGCGATGAAGTCTGGCAGGCGGAAACGTCGGCAGACCTGCCCAGCCCCACTCTGCGTGTTGTCTTTGACCCCACCGGGGCGAGCGAGGCTGCGACGGTCACCCTGTCGCGTGACGGCCGGTCCAGCACCGTGTCCGTCGATGGCGCAGGCGAGGTGTCGGTCGATGACTAGGGCATCGCGCCAGGGATTCACCCTGATCGAACTGCTGGTCGCGCTGGCGGTGTTCAGCCTGGCGGCCATGGCCCTGCTGAACCTTGCGGGAGAGAACACGCGGTCGCAGGCGCGGGTCGAGGATCGCACACTGGGCGGCATCGTGGCCGAAAACCTGGCGGTCCAGGCGGCGATCGCACCCAATCTGGCTGAGGGCGAAACGTCCGGTCAGACGACGCTGGCCGGACGGTCCTGGCGCTGGTCTCAGACGGTGGCAGCGACAGACGATCCCGACATCCAGCGTATCCAAATCCGAGTCTCGACCGAGGAAGGCCAGGCCGCCGCCCGCACCCTGTTCAGGGCGAGGGCGGGATGAGGCGGCACGCGTCGATCCGCGCTCAAGCAGCGAGGCTACGCGAGCCGAGCGATAGCGCCTCCAAAAAGAAACAAGGGTTTACCCTTGTCGAAGTGCTCATCTCCCTGCTGATCTTCGCCCTGATCGCGGCGGCAGGGGCTGCGGTGCTGAGCCTGTCGATCGACAACAAGTTCGCCATCAAGGCGGCGGCCGACCGCACAGCGGACCTGCAACGGACGCGAGCCCTGCTGCGGGCCGATCTGGGTCAGGCGACGGCGCGGCGCACGCGCGGGCCGACCGGGCGCCCGCAGCAGCAGCCGATCACCGGAGTCATTCAGGCGGGCGATGCCGCCCTGACCCTGACGCGCGCGGGCTGGAGCAATCCGGGCGACCAGGCGCGGCCATCCTTGCAGCGCGTCGAATACCGACTGGTCGAGGATCGGCTGGAGCGGCGGGTGTCCGACTATCTGGACGGCGCGCGGCCCGGCCCGCCGCAAGTCCTGTATGAGGGCGTCAGCGGCCTGAGCGTCACCTTTCTCAAGGACGGCACCGAGGCCCCGGCCTTCAATAGCCGTCTGGACAGCCCGATGCCCGATGCGGTGCGGGTGATGATGACGCTGCAAGGCTATGGGCCAGTGGATCAGCTGTTTCTGGTCGGGGGCGGACGATGAGGCCGCTCAAGGACAGGAGGCGGCGCGAGGGTATGGCCCTGCTGACGGTGCTGCTGCTGGTCGCCGTCATGTCGGTGATCGCGGTGGCGGTGCTGGACGACGTGCGGTTCTCGGTGCGCCGCGCGACCAATGCGGAAACCCAGACCCAGGCCCAGTGGTACGCCGACGGCGCCGAGGCCTTGGCCCGGCGGCAGGTGGCCCGCCTGCTGACGCTCAGTCCGACGCGCACGCCGCTGGAGCCGGAGTGGAACGGGCGGGTGCTGTCGTTTCCTATCGAGGAAGGCTCGATCACCGCCGTCGTCCGTGACGGCCAGGCCTGTTTCAATCTGAACAGCGTGGTCGAGGGGTTTGGCGAAGACCTGATCGCGCGACCCCAGGGCATGGCGCAGTTCGTGGCGCTGGGCCGGGCACTGGGTCTGGGCGAAAGCCGGATGCGCCCGGTGGCCGAGGCGCTGGCCGACTGGCTGGATGCCGACACCACCGCCCTTCCTTTGGGGGCCGAGGACGGGGCCTATGCGGGACGGGCCGAACCTTATCGGACCGGAGGGGTGTTTCTGGCCGAGGTCAGCGAGCTGAGGGCGATCAAAGGGGTGGATGCGGACCTGTATCGCCGTCTGCGCCCTCATGTCTGTGCTCTGCCGGTCAGCCGCCTGTCGCCGATCAATGTGAATACGCTGGGGCCGGAAGATGCGCCGTTGCTGGTCATGCTGACCGACGGCAAGCTGGGATTGGAGGCGGCGCGGGGCGTGATCGCCCGGCGACCCGTCGAGGGCTGGGCCGATACCACCGCCTTCTGGAGTCAGTCCGCCCTGACCGGCCTGGTCGTACCGCAGGAGGCGCGCGAGCAGGTGACCGTCCTGACCCGCTTCTTCGACCTCAGGGTCGATGTCGACTACGGCGGCACGCGTGCCGTCCGCACCGCCCTGTTGCATGCGCCGCCTGAGGGCGGGGCGCGAACCGTGATCCAGCGCTGGACCCTTGAAGAATGAGCCGAACCCGACTGATCCTCATCCCGGCCCTGGCCACGGAGCCGGCCCCCTATCTGATCCTCGATGCAGGCGGCAGCGTGTTGCAGCGCGGACGTCTGGCGCTGGATGCGGGCGAGACGCCGCCGCCCATGCGCACCGTGGCCATTGCGCCGGGCGGGGACGTGTCGGTGCGCTGGCTGGACCTGCCTGTCGGTGGTTCGGCTCAGGTCAGGGCGGCGGCCCTGTGGACCTTGCGTGACGATCTGGCGGCGACGCCGGATCGGGTGACGGTTTCGCTCGGGCGAGCGGTGCCCGTGGGCGAGCCGCGTATGGCGGTGGTGGCCAGTCGAGCGCTGGTCGAGGCGTGGGGTGATTATCTGGACGCACTGGGCGTCAAGGCCGATGTGATCCTGCCTGACATGCTGACGCTGGAGGCTCCGGAAGCGGAGGACGGTCTGTCCGCAGTGACCTTCGGCAGTGGGCTGGCGCTTCGGGGGCATCGGTTCGCGGCGACGATCCAGCCCGACCTGCTCGATCTGATTGCCGGGGATCGTATGGTGCATCCGGTCACGGAAGAGGCCGAGGTCGAACGGCTGATGATCGCGGCGGCCCTGTCGCCGGAAGTCAATCTGCTGGACGCGGTCGGGCGGGAGAAGACCTCAGATCGGCGAGGCTGGCGACTGGCTGCGGGCCTGGCGGCGGCGGTGCTGCTGTCGCCGCTGATTCTGGCCGCAGCGCAGGCGGCGCGCGACACGGGGGCAGCCCGTCAGGCGGAGGCAGAGACCGTGGAGTTGATCGCCCAGGTCTCGCCCGAGGCCGCCGGCGCACCCGACCCGGTCGCGGCCTTCCGCCAGAGCGCGGCGACGGCACCGCCCCCCGGAGGCATCACGTCAGCCGCCGCCGTGCTGTTCGCCGCCGTCGAGCAGGTCGAGGGGGCGGAACTGGATATCTTCGTCTCGGACCCGGAAGGGGGCGTGCGCGCCACGGTCAGCTATCCGGCTTATCAGGACCTTGATGCCCTCAAGAGCGCCGTCGCGGCGGCGGGCCTGCGGCTGAACGACACCAGCACCCTGGACGACGCCGGTCGCGTCGTCAGCGATGTGACCATCGGAGCGGCGACATGAACGGGGTGATTGACAGCGCGCGCGCCTGGTTTGACGGGCGCACCGTGCGTGAGCAGCGGATGCTGGGCGCGATGGTGCTGGTCATCGCCCTGTGTGCCGTCTGGCTGCTGCTCGTTCAGCCCTTGTGGGCCTGGAGAGCTGAGGCGGCCGATCGGCGAGTGCAGGCCGAGACGGATCTGGCGTTTGTCCAGCAGCAGGTCGGGGCGCTGCCGAAGGCCGCTGCAACCATCGACGGCCCGGCCATCGAGCCACTGGCCACGCAAGCCGCCCAGACGGCGGGCCTGACAATCGTGACGGGCATGGACGCCACCGGCACCTTCGGCTTCACCGCCGCCAATGTCTCGAGCGCGGCCCTGTTTGGCTGGCTGGCCGAGTTGAAGACGCGGCACGGTATCGACGCGGTCAGGCTGGACATTGTCGAGAACGCCGATGCGACCCTGACGGCCGAGGGGGCACTGGCCCGCGTTCAATGATCGACCACCTGCATGGTCGACGTGCGCAGGCCGAGCTGACGCGCGCGGGCCCGCAGGGTGTCCAGGCGTGAGGCACTGATATTCGGGTCGCGGGTCAAAATGGAGACGAACTGACCGTCGGCGGTGCTGGCGATCATCCAGTCGTAGCTGTCACCGCGGTCGATCACCCAGTACTGGCGCTTGATGATGCCGCCGAAGAAGCTGGCCTCGAACTTGGCGTTGGTGCGCGGGTCGGTGATGCGGGCACGAGAGCGGGTCGTGCTCAGCCGTCCGCCGGGCCGGTCGCGGTGGCAATACAGGGCGATGTCGAAGGTGCCGTCGGCTCGCCGGGCCCAGGTCTGGTTGGCCCCGTGGCAGTTGCGCTGGGCATCGTTGGGCGTCCGGACAATCTCGTACCACCGGCCCATGAAGCGATCGATGTCGATAGACTGGCGCGGCTGAGGCGCCTGGGCGCTGGCGGTCGAGGCGGCGGCGGTCAGGATCAGGGCGGCGAGGACTGGCAGGGCTTTACGCATGGGAGGCTCCTTCGCGGGAGGACTTGAGTGCAGTGCCGATGGTGACGGGCTCTGGGGGCAGGGGCGGGCGACCGTTGAAGCGGAAACCCTTGGCGACGATCTTGACCGCCTCCCAATGAATGCCCGTCATGACCTTGAGCGTCAGCAGGGGATGGGTGATCCAGGCATGGAGCAAAGCCTTATCGGTCAGCTCGCGCCGCTGCCCCGCGAAGGCAGCGGTCAGAACAGGGCCGGTGTCGTCACGGACCTGGATGGTGATCCTGACGTCCTCGCCGGGCGGGGCAACATCGAAGACATAGGTCAGATCCATGTCCATGAAGGGTGAAACGTAGAACCGCTTGGGCGCAGTCTGCTGCACGGAGTCCGGGCCGTCTTCGGGCGTCGCGATCAGATAGCTGTGGCGTTGGCCGAAGGTGTTGCGAACCTCGTACAGGATAGCCGTCAGTCGCTCGTCGGCGTCGTGACAGAAGTAGACGCTGAGCGGGTTGAAGCCATAGCCCAGCATGCGCGGCATGCAGAGCAGGCGGATTGGCCCGCCACTCGCCACGCCGGCCTCCGACAGGCGAGCGGCGACATAGGTTTTCAGATCGTCATGCGCCTTGTCGCCATGGTCGCGGGCACGGAAGGACATCAGGCCGAAGCGACCGGGACGCAGTAGCTTCAGCCTGCTGAACAGGCCGGGAAGCTCGTCCAGATCCAGCAGAAGCATGAAGACGCGGTAGCGGAGCGCATGTGCCTTCGGCCTGAACCGGCGGTGCGTCACCGGGCCGACATAGAGGGCGGACGCCCCGGTCATGCCGCCTGTCGGACGGGATCGGTCGCGGGCGAGATCTGGATACGGCCGCTCTCGTTCTCGACGGTCCAGGGACGGCGTATGCCGCCCAGTTGCTCGGCCACGGCCAGGCCGGATTGCAGGCCGTCCTCATGGAAGCCCGCGCCGAAATAGGCCCCGCAGAACCAGACCCCGCTTTGACCCTGCAGCGACCACAGTTCCGACTGAGCCTTCAAAGCCCCTGCATCGAAGTGGGGGTGCTCGTAGTGGTCGGTGGCATAGGTGAGCTCAGCCGCGGGCGGCGTATGCGGGTTCAGGGTAACGAAGAGGTCCGGTGCGTTCTTCAAGCTCTGCAGATGGTTCATCCAGTAGCTGACCCCACCTGAGCCGGGCTCGGCGCGATGACCCATGTGATTCCAGCTGGCCCAGGCCCGCTTGCGCTTGGGCATCAGGCGGCGGTCACCGTGCAGCACGGCGGTATTGGGCGTGTAGCGGAAGGCCCCGAGGACGCGCCGTTCGTCGGCGGTGGTGTCGGCCAGCAGGTCCAAGGTCGTCGGGGCGTGGGTGGCGAAGACGATCTGATCGAAAATCTGGTGTGAGCCGTCGCGGTGGTCGATGCGGACCTGACCGTCGGTGCGGTTCACGGCGGCGACGTGGGCGTTCAGATGCACAGTGCCGGCGAAGTCGGCAGCGATAGCCTCTACGTAGGACCGGCTTCCGCCATCGACGGTGCGCCAGGTCCGGCGGCCGATGAACTTCATCAGATCGTGGTTCTGGAAGAAGCGGATGAAGGCGGCGGCCGGGTGGTCGCCGATCCCTTCGACTGAGGCCGACCAGATAGCGGCGGCCATGGGCAGCAGGTGGTCCTCACTGAGCGCCACGCCATAGCGATGGGTACGCAGGTACTCCGACAGCGAGACGACAGGATCCAACGTCGCCAGATGTCCCGGGGCAGTGCGGTAGAAGCGGTTCAGGTCGGCCAGCATGGACCAGAAGCGCGGCCTCAGCAGCGCCTCGGGTTGAGCGAAGATGGCGGCCAGGCTGCGGCTGCCATATTCCAGATCGCCATCGTCCAGCGAGACGGCCAGGGACATGTCGGCGTGTTTGGTCGGCACCTTCAGGTGGGCGAACAGGGCCGTCAGATTGGGATAGTTGACCTCATTGTAGACGATGAAGCCGGTGTCCACGGCCACGCCGTTGCAGTCCACCGTATTGGCGTGGCCACCTAAGCGCCCCGCCGCCTCAAACAGCGTGACGTCGTGGGTTTTGCCTAACAGCCAGGCACAGGACAGGCCTGAAATGCCCGCACCGATCACGGCCACGCGCAGTCGTTTCGTCGTGGGTTGAGACGGTGAGGGCGGCAGGCTTTCGAACATCAAGCGGTCTCCGGCGGGTGGCCTGCGCAGATGCGCGAGCCGTGTTCGATATACGGTGCTGCAATCCTGCGGGATGCGATGCATCCTTGCCCGACTTTGCGCGTAACTGTGACGCTCAAACTTCTCAAGGATCAAACTGTCTTGCTGATCGCCCTCGCACTGGCCTTCGCCTTCATGGCCCTGACGATGACCCTGGCGTGGTGGACGGTGCTGAAGACCCAGAACGGCGGCTGGACCGATGTCTTCTGGACGTTTGGTACAGGCATAGCGGGCATTCTGGTCAGTCTGACGCCGTGGGCAGGCCTGCCGGGACCGCGCCAGTGGCTGGTCGCAGCGCTGGTGGCTGTCTGGTCAATCCGGCTGGGCAGCTACATCGCCGGACGCGTGGGGGGAGGGCATGCCGATCCGCGCTACGTCGCCCTGACCGAGGAGTGGGGCCCGCATTTTTCTCGCAATCTCTATGGCCTGGCCATTGTGCAGGCTCCGGCGACGACCCTGCTGTGTGTTTCGATCGCGGCGGCGGCGCTGAGGCCCGGCGACGCCCTGATGCTGACGGACTATCTGGGCGCGCTAATCCTCTTGATCGGGATCGGTGGCGAGGCGCTGGCCGACGAGCAGATGCGCCGGTTCCGTGCCGATCCCTCGAACCAGGGCAAGGTCATGGATCGCGGCCTGTGGGGTCTGTCGCGCCATCCCAACTATTTCTTCGAATGGGTCGTCTGGCTGGCCTATCCGGTCATCGCGATCGATCTGAGCGGCGGCTGGGTCGCAGGCTGGGCCGCGCTGGTCGCACCGGTCGTGATGTACGTCATCCTCCGCTACATGACCGGCGTGCCGCCGCTGGAGAAGGCCATGCTGAAGTCGCGCGGCGACGCTTACCGAGACTATCAATCCCGGGTCGGGGCCCTGCTGCCCCGCCTGAACGTCTTTTCCAAGGACCGCGCCTGACATGAGTCTGCTTGATCGCCTGAACAGTCTGCAGGACGCGCCCGCGCCCGACTTCATCACCCGCCCGGCGATTGCCGCCTTCGTCGCTAATGCCCGCAGGCAGATGGCAACCGTCCAACCGGGCGCGGAGAAGGCCTTTGCAGAGGAAATGGCTCAACGTCCGGTGGCCGAGTACACCGAGGCGGCCAATGCCCAGCACTACGAACTGCCGGCTCGGTTCTTCGAACTGGCCTTGGGGCCGAACCGCAAATACTCCAGTGCCTTCTACGATGTCGCTAACTCCACGCTTGCGGATGCCGAGGTCAGCGCCCTTCGCCAGACCTGCGAGCATGCGGACTTGCGGGACGGGCAGCACATTCTGGAACTGGGCTGCGGCTGGGGGTCGCTATCGTTGTGGATGGCGCGCCATTATCCCGCGTCGACGATCACGGCTGTGTCCAACTCGCGCAGCCAGAAGGCGGCCATCGATGCCGAGGCGGCTCTGCTGGGGCTGACCAATCTGACGATCGTCACGGCCGACATGAATGTGTTCCAGACGGAGAAGCGCCTCGACCGCATCGTCTCGGTCGAAATGTTCGAGCACATGGCCAACTGGCGCGAATTACTGGGTCGGGTGCGGACCTGGCTGAGGCCCGACGGGCGGGTCTTCATCCATGTGTTCAGCCATGTGACGACGCCCTACCGCTTCGAAGTGTCCGACAAGGCCGACTTCATCGCCCAGCATTTCTTCACCGGCGGCATCATGCCCAGCCACGGGCTGATGCGGCAATATCCGGACCTGTTCGAGGTCGAGCAGGACTGGCGCTGGAGCGGCACCCACTATCAGCGCACGGCCAATCATTGGCTGGAAAACTTCGATCGGAACGAGACGGAGATCCGCGGCTTGATGAAGGACGTCTATGGAGCCGACTATGCCCTGTGGATGCGGCGCTGGCGGCGTTTCTTCATGGCCACGGCCGGTCTGTTCGGAGACAGTGACGGTCAGGTCTGGGGCGTGAGCCATTATCGACTGAAGGGGGTCTGAGCATGTTTAAGTATCTCGCAGCCTATGGCGGCTCGGCCGTCGCCTTCCTGGTGCTGGACATCATCTGGCTGACCCTGATGGGTAACCGTCTCTACAAGCCCGTGCTGGGGCCGATCATGGCCCCCAAGGTCAATATGGTCGCGGCCGTAGCCTTCTATCTGATCTACATCTTCGGGATCACGGCCCTGGCGACGGCCCCGGCGCTCAAGGAGGCGTCGCTCCAGAAGGCGCTGATCAACGGCGCGCTGCTCGGCTTCGTGGCCTATGCGACCTATGACCTGACCAACCAGGCGACGCTGAAAACCTGGAGCACGACGATCACCCTGGCCGACCTCGCCTGGGGCACTTTCGTGACCACGGCGGCGGCGGCGGCCGGCTATTTTGCCTCGCGGGCCGTCTCAAGCTGACTTGCCCGCCGCGCGGGGCCGTGTAAGCCATAAGGCCAAGCCACGGACGAATGCCACGCATGGATGCTGATCAGAACCGACAGGCGCTCGTCGCCAATCTTCAGCGCGTGGCGTCCGGCGACCGCGCCGCGCTGAAGGAGGTCTACGACGCCACCTCGGCGAAACTATTCGGCGTGTGCCTGCGTATCTTGGGCAACCGAAGCGAGGCCGAAGACGTGCTGCAGGAAGTCTATATCACCGTCTGGAGCAAGGCCGATCGGTTCGACGCGGATCGCGCCAGCCCGATCACCTGGCTGGCCGCCCTGGCCCGCAACCGCGCCATCGACCGCCAGCGCCAGCTCGGCCGCCGCAGCTTCAAGCCGATCGACGAGGCGCATGAAGTGCCGGACGAGGCCGAATCCAGCTTGGCCTCGCTGTTGCGCGGCGAGGATGTGCGCCAGCTTCAGGGCTGCATGTCCGAACTGGACGCCACCCACCAGGCGGCCCTGCGCAGCGCCTTCTTCGAGGGGCTGACCTATCAGGACGTGGCCGAGCGTCACAATGTGCCGACCGGCACGATGAAGAGCTGGATCCGGCGCTCCCTGCTCAAGCTGAAGGCCTGTCTCGCCCGATGACCGATCATGATCTGACCCCCGACGAGCAGCTGGCGGCGGAATATGTCGTCGGCGTCCTGACGTCCGAAGAACGGGCGCAGGCCGAGCGCCGTATCGCCGCCGAGCCGGGTTTCGCAGCCGAGGTCGCCGACTGGCAGGAGCGGCTGATGCCCCTGCTGGCCGAGATCGAGCCGGAGACGCCACCGCGTGTCGTGTGGATGCGGGTTGCGGCCCAGCTGGGCGTATCGGCGACCAATCGTTCGTCCGGTGCTTGGAACAGCGTCGCCGTCTGGCGCGGCGTCGCAGCGGTTGCCAGCCTGGCCGCCGCCGTCGCCGTCGCCGCTCTGGTGCTCACGCCGCCTCGCGTGGTGACCGTGCCGGGTCAGGCACCTGCCGCTGCGCCGGTTCTGACCTCCATCGCGTTGTTGAAAGAGGAGGCGGGGCCGACGTCGTTCGTGGTCACCCTGGACAAGGCCCATGACCGGCTGATCGTCGCGACGGTCGCGGGGCAGGCCCAGGCCGATCGTTCGTTCGAGCTGTGGGTTCTGCCTGAGGGGCAGGCCCCGGTTTCGCTGGGTGTGCTGAATGGGCGGGAGGCGCTGGTGCTGGATACGGCGAAGTTGCTGGGCCCGGATGGAGAGACCGCCAGTCTGGCGATCACGCTGGAACCTCTGGGCGGATCGCCGTCGGGCGATCCGACAGGCCCGGTCGTGGCCAGCGGAGCCCTGACGCCGGTTTAAGGTCGTCGACCGGCATCTGTTCGGCGGTTGCCAGCGTAGCTTTTGCAAGACAATGCACACGGATTGCGTCGGGGCCGATTGCCCTTATGTCGCCGTCTTGACGGATTTTGTGGACCATGGACGGCTCAGCATCACATCCTGACGGAATGACAGGGGCCTCTCAGAGCGACGTGTCTGCTGCGCCAGCGTTCGCGCGTCCTTTCCTGCGTCGGCTCAGCAGCCTCTGGCGCTTTGGGACGATGGCGGTGACCCTTCCGGACGGCACGCGGATGATGATCGGGGGCGATGACGGAGCGGTGGGGGAGGGCCCTCAGGCGGTCTGGACCCTGACAAGATGGCGGGCCTTCCTGCGCTTGCTGACGCGCGGTGATATCGGCTTTGCCGAAGGCTATATGGCCGGCGATTGGGACACACCCGATCTTGCGGCACTGCTGACCGCTTTTGCCCTGAACTACGACGCCCTGGACCAGATCATGTCGGGCGTCACGATGCTCAGAGGCTTCAACGCCATCGCGCACGCCCTGCAGCGCAACAGCCGGGCCGGGTCGCGCCGCAACATCATGTCCCACTACGATCTGGGCAATGATTTCTACGCTCAGTGGCTGGACCCCAGCATGACTTATTCGGCGGCACTGTTCGATCCGCCGACCCTGACGCTGGCCGAGGCCCAGACGCGAAAATACGAAGCCTTGGCGCGCTCCATCGGCATTCAGCGCGACCACCAGGTGTTGGAGATCGGTTGCGGCTGGGGCGGCTTTTCGGCGTATGCGGCGGGGACGCTGGGGGCAAAGGTCACGGCCATCACCCTGTCGCCCTCACAGGCCGAAATCGCGCGCAAGCGGGCGTTCGAGCAGGGTCTCGCCGAGCGGGTCGATGTCCGGCTCATCGATTATCGCGATGTGCAGGGTCGCTATGACCGCATCGCCTCCATCGAGATGTTCGAGGCCGTCGGTGAGGCCTATTGGCCGACCTATTTCAACCGCTTGCACGATCTTCTCGCGCCTGACGGCAAAGCCGGGTTGCAGATCATCACCATCGACGATGCCTTGTTCGACAGCTATCGCAAGCGGCCCGATTTCATCCAGCTGCACGTCTTTCCGGGCGGCATGCTCCCCAGCCAAACGGCTCTGTGGTCGGCGATCGGCAAGAGCGGCTTGACGGGACAGATCACACAGGAGTTCGGTCAGGACTATGCGCGAACCCTGGGCCTATGGCTGCGAGCCTTCGATAGAGCCTGGCCGCGCATCCAGACCATGGGTTACGACGACCGCTTCCGGCGGCTCTGGCGCTATTATCTGGCCTATTGCGAAGCGGGCTTCAGCACGGGCCGCACGGATGTCGTGCAGGTGGCGCTTCAGCGCGTGTGAGCTGGCCGCAGAGCCTGTTCAAGCTCTCAATCCTGGATGAAATGCGGCAGGAAGCGCGAAGTGTTGCGCGTCACCCGTGTGTCGTCTTCGCGCAGGCCAATGCCAGCGGCCTCGTCACCAACGACCCAAGAACCGATGATGACATGGTTGTCGTCGAACCGGGCGGGTGGGCACAGGGCCTGGCGGATGTGGATGCCGTCGCCGTAGCCTCCGTCCAGGACGGGATCGGCCACGCCCTTCTCGACCAGTTCGACATTGGCCCCCTCGCGCGAGAACAGAGGCTTGCGGACGTAGGAGTCCCTCAGGCGCGCATGGGCCGGGTCGCTCTCGAAATAGGCTTCCAGCAGATTGGGATGGCCCGGGTGCCGCTCCCACAGCAAGGGCAGGATGCCCTTGTTGGAGATCAGGCTCTTCCAGGCAGGTTCCAGCACCGTCACCTCGGCCGTCGGCAGGGGCCGCGCGTAGTCGTCACGCAGCATCTGCTCCCACGGGTAGAGCTTGAACAACGCTCCGATCAGCCAGTTCTCGTGATCGACGAACCGGCCTTCGGCATTCAGCCCGATGTCGCCCAAGGCCACGAACTGCGGATCCAGCCCGGCCTGTTTGGCCAGATCCTCGAGGAACAGAACGGTCTGGCGATCCTCGAGGAAGTCCGGCTCCGACGAGAAATGCATGAAGCCGCCGTCCGGGAAGATCGTCTGGAAGCGCGCGACCAGCTTCTCGTGCAGGCTGTTGAACTGGTCGGTTTCGGCCGGCAGCACGCCGGATGCGATCTGGTCTTCCAGCCACAGCCACTGGAACACCGCCGTCTCGTAGACCGAGGTCGGGGTGTCGGCATTGTATTCGTACAGCTTGGCCGGGCCGGTGCCGTCGTAGAAGAAGTCGAACCGGCCATAGAGCGACGGCTCGCCCCGTTTCCAGCTGTCGGCGACATAATCCCGCATGGCCTCCGGGATATCCAGATCGGCCATCAGCCGCTCGGACTTGACCACCTCATCGACCAGATCCAGGCACATGGCGTGCAGGGCTTCGGTCGGGGCTTCCAGGTCGTCCTCGATCTGCTGCATCGAAAAGGCATAGGCGGCGGTCTCATCCCAGTACTGTTCGCCGGACACATGGTGCCAAGTGAAGCCCAGGCTATCGGCGCGGGCCTGCCAGTCCGGGCGCGGGTCGAATTTCAGGCGTTGCAAGAGATTAGGCCTTGTCCCGGTCCACGGTCTCACCCTGCTGGATCAGCGATGTCACGACCTGAACTTCCTTGGGCGCGGACAGGCGGGCCAGGACGTCGTCGGCGGACGAATGGCCCGGCAGGATGCCTGCTTCCTTCAGCTTGGCGTCCAGGTCGGCCCCCGTGCGCTTGTCCTCCAGCTCCTGACCGGCGCGCAGCTTCTCTTCGTTGACGGCCTGACGCTGCTTGATGCGGGCCAGGCTGTCGGCGGCCGAACCGATGCGGGAATGGGCACCGGCCGATTGCAGGGCGACGGACGTCTGGGCCTTCTGGACCGAGTCATTGACCTTCACGATGTCGATCTCGCGACGCAGGGTCTCGATTTTCTGATCGGTCTGGGCGATGGCGGTGCGCAGGCGAGTCTCGGCCTCCTTCATGCCGGCGATCATGGGCTCGCGCTCGCCAATCTGCTGCTCCAGCTCGGCGATACGGACCGCGACCTCACGTGCCAGATCCTCCTTGCCTTGCGCCAGGGCGGCGCGGACGGAGTTTTCGTATTTGCTGATCTGCTCGCCGAAGCTCTTGAGCTCGTTCTCGGCCATACGGCGACGCGCGACCAGACCGGCCAGGTCGTCCCGGGCTTTGCCTTGGGCATTGTCGGCGTCGCGAATTTCCTGATCCAGGATCTTCAGGGCATTGGCGTCGACGACCTGCTGGCCCGCCTCATGGGCGGTGCCGCGGAACAGGGCCGACAGTTTGGCGAGCATGGACATGATTTTCTCTCCCGGTTCAGGCCGCGTCGGCGCCGAAGGTTTCGCGCAGTTCGGTGGCGTCGATCGCGTTCTCTGCCAAGGTGCGCAGTTCGATCAGTATGGTCTGAAGCGTCGTCTTGCACGACAGTTCGCCCATCAGCTCATAGACGTCCTGGCCATCCACCGTGGTGATGGCGAAATTGGACAGGGGCACCACCCGCTGGGCCTTCAGCAGGAAGGCGTTGAACCGGTCGGCGTCCTTCTGTTCGGACACCGGCCACAGAAGCACCGAACAAACGATCTGGGCTCCGCCGACCGAGAGATATATGGGCAGGTCGCCGTATTCATTCATCGTGGCCAGCAGGACAGGCTCGGCCCCCTCCAGCACCCGCAGGGTCATTTCGCCCTCGCGGACCAGGTCGGAACTCTCCAGCGCAGTCTTGATGGCCGGTACGGTCCAGGACGTTTCAATCACGGCATCCATGGGATGGTTCACTCCAGAAGGATCGGGGAAAGGGTTGCGACGCGGGCGGCGAACGATCTCAGGTCCGCGTGTCGACTCGGTGACGATGGCGTGGACCGCCGCCTTCACATCCTCTCGCGCGGGTTCCGGCACCCAGAACTCCAGCTTGACCATGCCCGCTTCACGCCGGGCCTTGCGCCAAGCACGTATACGATCATTCGCCGACGGCAAGGGTTTCGAGGCTTGATTACGCATGTTTCATGTAACGCGTAACAGGAACGATTGACATTGGCCAGAGCATGGCGATGCTGATGATGGTCCGGTCAGGCTTGCATGCGGGGCGGCAACGGACCAGAGACGAGGCGATGTTCAAGCGACTGTTTGGTTCCGGCGACAAGACCCCGCCTGCGGTTACCCTGGCCGAGGTGCGCAACATCACCGTGGGTCGGACCGTATCGCTGGATCCGCTGGCGTGGGAGCGGCTGGGCGACGAGACCCACTTCAAGCTGGATCGCGACGCGCTGGAGATCACGGCCCAGGGGCGGGTCGTTCTGGACGGCGGCCAGTATGTGCACCGCTTCTATACCGACGACCATGTGATGCTTCAGGCCATGAGCGACAGCGCCGATGGTCAGGGGGCCTATGACTTCACCCTGTTCGTTCCCTGGACCTCGGCCTATCCGCCGGGGCAGCGCGAGCGGCGGATGTGGCGCGACCGGCTGTCGGCTCCGGTGTTCGACGGCGCGGCCGAGGATCTGCCAGCCTATCCCCGTTTCTGGTTTGCCGAAAGCGATGCGATCCAGCCGCCGGTGGAGCTGTGGGAATCCCTGTTCGACGATCGCACAGCGACGGCACCGTACAGCCGCATCTTCCAGACCTGCATGCTGTATGCACGCGACCTGTCCGGCGGGCGCGAGCTGATGCTGGCCTTGGAAATGGAACCGCACGATCAGGACGACATCGTCGGCGACGTCACACACGAAATCATGATCGGCATTCCACTGGAAATGGCCGAGTTCCGCGCCTGATGCGCAAGACTGACTGGGGGTAACATGTTCGACTGGTTCGCATTTCAGACGGGGGCCACCGCCTTCATCATCGCTTTTGCCGCGGCCGTGGCGTTCTTCGTGGCGTTCAAATTCATCTACCAGCTGGTCACGCCGTATCATGAGAGCAGCCTGATCCGGCAGGGCAACACCGCGGCCGCAGTGTCTCTGGGTGGAGCCCTGATCGGCTTCGTCCTGCCGTTGGCCTCGGCCCTGTCACAGACCGTCAGCCTGATGGAGTTCGCGCTCTGGGCCGTGCTGGCCGGCGTGATCCAGATCGTGGCCTTCATCGTCGTCAGCCGACTGGTCTATCGCGGTCTGGCCGCGCGGATCGAGGCGGGCGAGATGGCGGCCGGCATCTATCTGGGCTCCATCTCCATCGGCGTGGGCCTGCTCAACGCCGCCTGCATGACGGCGTGAGGGCACGATGACCGACGACACCCAGACCCCCGAAACCTCCACCATGCGACGTCTGAAGCGCTCGCGGACGCTGCATGTTTCCAGCCTGATGGCGACCGTCAGCTTCTCCGTGGCCGCCTGCGGATCGCCCCAACGCGCGGTGCCCGAGCCTGTCCCCGCCCTGGCCTATACCTCGGTCGCGGAATGCGAGGCGGCCAATGACATCCCCGATGCCGAGTGCGACACCGCCTATGCCGAAGCCCAGCGCGTCGCCGCCGAAAGCGCGCCCCGCTATGCGACGCAGGCCGAATGCGAAGGCGCTTGGGGCCCCGAACAGTGTCGCCCGCTGAACAATGGCGGCGGCTCCTTCTTCGGCCCCCTGGCCACTGGCTTCATCATCGGCCAGTTGTTGAACGGCGGCGGCTATCGGGGTGGCGGTCCGCTGTATCGCGATCGCGACGGGCAGTATTCCAACGGTTACGGCGGTGGTTACCTCAGCCGCGACTACCGGACCGGCCGAACGATCACCAATGCGCGGGACCATACGCCCGAAGCGCGCCAGGCCCCATCGCGGGTTCAGAACCGCACCACCGTGGTGTCGCGTGGCGGTTTCGGCGGCGGGGGGCGCGGCTACGGCGGCTGATCCATCCGCGAAGCGAACGGACACGGCGGCGCGCAGCGGTTCTAGGCAATGGAGGTCTTCAGGCCATCCAGATAGGCGTGGATTTCGGCCACAACGGCGGCACCTTCGCCAATGGCACCGCCCACGCGCTTGACGGAACCGGATCGCACATCGCCAATGGCAAATACGCCGGGGTGGTCCGTGGCGCGACTGTTGGCTGTCGTTGCGACGAAGCCGCGACTGTCCAGCCCGATGCCGCACGATGAGAGCCAGTCGGTTTCCGGGTCCGCACCGATGAACAGGAACAGATTGCGCACCGGCGCATCCCGTTCTTCCCCCGTCTTGCGATTTCGCCAGCGCACAGCGGAAAGACCTGCGGGGTCTCCATCCAGCGCCGCAATTTCGGTATGGGGCAAAAGGGTGATCCGCGGATTGGCTTCTATGCGATCAATCAGATAGCGCGACATGGTCGCGGCCAGGCCTTCGCCGCGGACCAGCATCCAGACTTTTGACGCATGGTTGGCCAGATAGACGGCTGCCTGGCCCGCCGAGTTTCCGCCACCGACCAGAGCGACCTGCTGGCCGCTGCAGAACTGCGCCTCCAGCGGCGATGCCCAGTACCAGACGCCACGCCCCTCAAACTCGTCCAGTCTGTCCAGTATGGGCCGACGATAACGGGCCCCGGATGCGATCACCACCACCCGGGCGCAATAGGTCCGGTCGTCGCCAGTCGTCAGACGATGAACGCCACCGCTGCCGCCGCAGACCAGGTCCGTTATTCGCGTCGGGATGGCGATCTCCACCCCGAACTTCTGGGCCTGAACGAAGCCCCGGGCGGTGAGGGCCTGGCCGCTGATGCCGGTGGGGAAGCCAAAGTAGTTCTCGATCCTCGCACTGGCCCCGGCCTGGCCGCCGAAGCTGCGCTGATCCAGAACTACGACCGACAGCCCTTCGGACGCCGCATAGACAGAGGCGGCCAGACCAGCCGGTCCTGCGCCCACGATGGCGACGTCGTAGATCTGATCCGGGTCTGCGTCGGCGATCATGCCGAGGGCACGCGCCAACTGGGTTTGGTCCGGCCGTTTCAGGACTGTGCCGTCGGGCAGAATGGCGATCGGCAGATCGTCGGGACCGACCTCCAGGGGGGCCAGCAGGTCCGCTCCCTCCGGGTCCGTGGGTGTCGTGGAAGAGAATGGCCAGCCATTGCGCCGCAGGAAATTGGCCAGCCCGACCCGCGCCGCATTGTCCGCCGGCGCGATCAGTATGGGCCCGCCCGCACCGACGGCGATCAGGTCCACACGGCGCAGGATCAGGGCCCGGGTGATCTTTTCGCCCAGATCGGCATCCGCCACGACCAGGGCTCGCAAACCCTCGGGTGACAGGGCGATGACCTCGACGTCGTCTATCGCGGTCCCGTCGACCAGGGCAGGGCGTCCCAGCAGGCCGGCTGTCTCGCCGATCACAGACCCGGGCGAATGCTGCGCCACTTCCGCGACATGTCCCACACCATCGTGACGGGTGATGAAGACGTGGCCGGCGATCAGGACGAACAGCCCGATCCCTGTGTCTCCGGTCCGGAACAGCCACGTCTGGGCCGCATAATGTTTTCGCGACCCGAAACGGGCTGCGATAGCGATTTCATCCTCATTGAGGGTGGGGAAGCGCTCGTCGTGTCGACTATCGACCATTGCGGATGTCCTTCAGACAATAGACCAAGAAGGGCCAGAGACGGTGACCGCCATCAGACGAAGGCTTCCAGCTCTCGTCGACACGCTGCAGCAAAGGCATTCATGGGCCTCATCCCGCCGGCCTCGGCAAAGCGGGCCATTGCATGCAGCGGCACATTGGCCGTCAGATACGTCTTCACGATATCGTCGATTGTTCTTTCGGCGGCCTCGATCACCGCCGGGGTCGCGAACAGCCGCATCTGATTGACCGCCGCGTACAGGCCGGCCAGATCGGTGACGTCGTCCTTCTCGTGCGTCATGGCATCGCCGTACAGCCGCGACGCTTCCCTGATAAATTCGGCGTAGAGGGTTTCACGTCGCTGTCGGTCCGCTTCGGTCTTGCGTTCGCGATGTTGGGCGCGTTGCTGGAACCAGACTGTCGAAAAAGAGGTCAGGCCGCCTATCAGCGAACCCGCCAAGGCACCGAACATGGCGGCATAAGACGGTTCCATCCACAGTCTCCCCCACAGTGCGACCGTTTGGTTGAGACGACCGCCTCCGAGCGCCGTTATGTGGCGCCCCATCCCTCATGGCCAAGCTTGTAGCCTCTTCTGGCTCCCATGGCATCCTCGGCCTTATCCGGCCCTATCCGTCGCGGGCGGGACGATAACCGCATATCTGGACGACAGGGATATGTCGGTCAGGTGCAGTCTGGCCCGAACCGCTCGGACATTGACGCCGCGCAGTTCCCGTCCAGGCAGTCGATCAGATTGTTCCGGAAGCTGTCGGTGTCGTGGTCATAGACCTCGAACCATCCCCCATCGTCCCAGACGGCGGTCGGCATGCCGAAACGTCTGGCATGGACAGCGTCGAAGCGCGCGTACCACAGGCGGATGTTGTTGCAGTCCATGGTCTCGTAGCGGCTGCCCCATCCGACGCCCCATTCGCCGATGAAGACGGGCATGCCGCGGCCAGTCGTTGATGCCCAGTCGGCCATCACCTGCATGGGGGAAGCCATCTCTTGGTCCGTCCAGGGGTCGGCATAGTCGCCCTGATTGTCGCCGCTGAATTCCCAGGGGCTGTAGTGATGGAAGGTCGCCATGACATAGGGGTCGCGACCACCGCCGACAGCATCCAGATTGGGCCAGGTCAAAGCCATCTCGTGCGCGCCGAACCACTGATTGCCGCCGATGATGACGATACGGGCGGGGTCGTCTTGGCGGATGACGGCATAGGCACGTCCTGTTATCTCACGCAGGGTCGCGGGCAGCATGGGCTCCTTGTTGGACAAGTGCGGCTCGTTGAGGATTTCGAACAGCAGCCGACCGTCGCGGTTGCCTAACAGGTTGCTGATGTCGGTCCACAACTGAGCCAGAATGGCTGCGTCACCTGAATCCTTCAGCCGGCTCTCGTGGTGGGCGTTGATCACCACATGAAGGCCGGGCTGAGCGAGGGCGTAATCGATCACCGCGGTCAGTTCCGCCAGGCGCGGCGAGGCCCGGTCGATCCGGCCTGTCTGGGGGTCCGCCAGGGTCGTGCCGCCGACAGCCTCCGTCCAGGTCACTGGTATGCGAACGGTTCGAAACCCGCGCGCATAGTAAGCGTCGATCTTGGACCGGGCGACGTCCAGAGTCGGCGGGTGCTGGGTGTTGTCGAACATCTGGCCCAGGTTGAAGCCTTTGCCCATGGTCTCTGCGGCCTGACGCGCTGTGGGGCGATCCGAGGCCGAGGCTGTGGCGTCAGGCCAGATGCAGAGGGTCAGGATCGCCAAGAAGACCGGGAGATTCGGCCGCCGTTTTCTCTCAATCGACATCGATGCCCCCGCCAAATCCCCTTCGCGCCGGCAGGGCAACAGGATGACAGCGCTGTCGTCAATCGCGTGCGAGCAATCGGGCGAACACATTGGGTATCAGCGGACCCGCCTCACGCCCAGGACAGCGAGGCCGCCGAGCATGGCAAGAACGGCGGCGGTGACCATCAGCAGGGGCCAATCCTGACGCTCCGGCCCGAGGGCGACCAAGGCCACGACGGGTGCCAGAACGGCGGGCAGGGTGTTGGTCAGGTTCATGATCCCAAGATCACGCGCGGTATCCTGACGGGACGGAAGGACCTGGGCGACCAGGGCCGCGTCGACTGTCGTATAGAGGCCGAAGCCTATGCCATACAGACCATAGCCGATCAGGGGCCCGGGCCAGCCGGGCCAGACGGCGAATACGATCAGGCCGCACGCCATCAGGCCGGCAGCCAGGAGAATGAACAGCTTGCGCCGGTTCAGGCGATCTGAAGCGAGGCCTCCCAGAAATCCCGATATCAGGATCAGGATCGTGGACAGGGTGATCAATCGCGCCAGGCCACTCTCGACCGTGGTGCCCGGGAACTGCTCGGCATAGCGGGCGTGGTCGGCCAGATAGAACAGCATATAGGCGTTCACGACGCTGGCCGCGATCTGCAGGCAGAAGCGCGACAGCCAGGCAAAGCCGAAGTCTCGCGACAACCGAAGTCTTGTCGTCACCTGGTTTGCGGCCGCGTTCAGATGTGCATTGTCCCGATAGGTCAGTAGAAAGGGCAGCAGGCAGGCGACGACCAGCAGGCCCGTCAACGCCATTCGCGCTGTCGTATCGGCGATGATCGGGTGGGTAATAAGAACGCCGCTGGCGGCACCTAGGGGCGGACCAAGGCCGAGAAAGGCGGCGACACGGCCTTTCTGTGCGTCCGGCACACGGTCTGCGAGGACCGCCGTCAGCGGCGCGAACAGCATATTGAAGGCCAGCTGAAACACGACGATGCCCGCTACCAGCGTCGCGGGCCCGGTGGCGGTGGCGATGAGGCCATAGGCGACCATCACGCCGATCAGCCCCCCTGCCATCCAGGGGCGGCGGCGGCCCAGTCTGTGGCGGGTGCGGTCGCTGGCCCACCCGACGGCGAGATTGGTCGCGCTGGCCACCAAAGCACCCACCAGGGTCAAGAGGCTCAGCAGGCCGATCTTGTCCGCTGGCGCGAGGGCCTCGGCCTGCAGGGGCACAAGCAGACTGAGCAGGGGCACGAAGGCGATGAAGGCTCCGACATAGGCCAGTGTCAGGCTGGCGATGAAGCCCGGGCCGACAAGCGGGAGGGGCTTGGCTGCAAGGTCGGAAACAGCCTTCATGTCGACGACTTTGGCCAAACTCCTTTTCAGGCGCGAGCGAAATCTTGCGCGACTTGCGCCAATCGCCGCATACAGGCTCGAACGGCGGTCCGGCGGCTCGTCAGGGGAGGGGGGCGACCATGACTGCGACAATCTACGATGTCGCCGCCCTGGCCGGCGTGTCGATCAAGTCCGTGTCCCGCGTCCTGAATGGTGGGCCGAATGTCAGCCCGGCACTGGAAGCCAAGGTCAAGGCCGCGGTCGAAAGTCTTGATTACCGACCCAGCCTTTCGGCGCGAACCCTGGCGGGGGCGTCATCCTATCTGATCGCGGCCTTCGTCGATGCGGAACTGACGCTGGAGCATTGGCGCAGCGGCCGCGGCAACGACTACCTCAGCCGACTGGAATACGGCGCGCTCGTGGAATGTCGCCGGGCCGGCTACCACCTGCTGGTCGAACTGGTCGATTACGGCTCGCTCAGTCTGGAGGCCAATCTGCTGTCGCTGCTTCGGTCCCTGCGGCCTGACGGCGTGTTGCTGACCCCGCCCAATTCGGACGACCCCCGGGTGCTGGATGTGCTGGAGCGGAACGGCACGCCGTTCGTACGGCTAGGGGCCGAGGCCCATCTGGATCGCGGCATGCGGGTCTTCATGGATGACCGTCAGGCAGCCTTCGACATGACGGCGCATCTGATCGTCGGTGGGCACAGACGTATCGGCTTCATTTCCGGCCCCGGTAGCTATGCGGCCAGTCGCGCCCGACGCGATGGCTTTCAGGCGGCGATGGCCGAAAACGGGCTGGCTGTCGACGAGGCCCTCGTCGCCGAGGGCGACTTCACCTTCGAGGCGGGCCGACAGGCGGGCGCGGCCCTTCTGAGCACAAAGGATAGACCCACCGCCATCTTCGCGTCCAACGACGATATGGCTCTGGGCGTGCTGAACTCCGCGGCGGCGTCGGGCCTGATCGTGCCGGATGATCTCGCGGTCTGCGGCTTCGACGACACCCCCAGCACCATGCTGAGCACACCGCCCCTGACCACCATTCGCCAGCCGGTCACCGAGATGGCGGCCGTGGCGACGCGGTTGCTGATTCCCGCAACCCGCGGTCAGCCCGGACAGGCGGAAAAGGTGGACTACGCCCTGATAGAACGGCTTTCGACACGTCCTGCGGACTGAATTTGTCGCCGGTTGACAGCGCTGTCAAATGAAGACAGTTTGATGTCGGGAAACAGGCGCACGTCACGTGCGTCGTCACGACGGCACTCTGGGAAACAGGGGCCACGGGGAGGAAGACCATGATCCAGTTCAAACGCTCGCTGCTGCTCGGCTGCGCCGCATTGGCGATGACCGCCGGGATGGCGCATGCGCAGACGGCACCCTCGGCTCCGGTCGCAGAGGAGCAGGACCCGACCGAGCTGGACGAGGTCGTCGTCACCACCGAACGGCGTACACAGAGCCTGCAGAACTATGCCGGCGTTGCACAATCGATCACCGGCGAGGACCTGCGTGCCGTAGGCATCGACCAGATCGAGGATCTGCAGTCCGCCATTCCCGGCCTGTCGATTTCCAATCAGGAAGGTAACGTACAGATCTACATCCGCGGCGTCGGCACGGCGAATAACACCGAGCTGGGCGATCCGTCGGCGGCGACCCACCTGAACGGCATCTACCTGCCGCGTCCGCGCGGTCTGGGCGGCCTGTTCTTCGACCTGGCGCGCGTCGAGGTGGCCAAGGGGCCGCAAGGCACACTGCGCGGCCGCAACGCCGTGGCCGGCACGCTGAACATCATTCCCAACATGCCGCGTCTGGGCGTTAGCGAAGGCTTCATCCAGGGTGAAGTCGGCACCATGGAAACCTACGGCTATGAGGGGGCGGTCAACATGCCCCTAGGCGACGATCAGGCCCTGCGTCTGGCGATATACGGCGTCGATCGCGGCACGGCCTATGAGAATGTGGGCAATGATCAGACCCTGGATCCGACCGGCGAGCAGCAGTTGTTCTCGGCCCGCGCGACCTATCTGTATCAACCCAATGACCGCTTCCGCCTGACCCTGATGGGCGACTTTGAATCCGAGCGCGGTACGGGCTATCCGGCGACCAATGTCCGCAACGGCCTGGTCGGTGGCGGCACGCCCGACCAGCTGGAGCTGCGCGAGGTCCTGTTCCGCGGGCCGCAGGGTCTGGTGGAGAACGATAACTGGGGTCTTGCGCTGAACGCGTCCTACGACTTCGGAGGCGCGGTGCTGGAATACACCGCCAGCCGTCGCAGCGTGGACTACTATCAGGTCAATGCCGCCAATGAGGGCGTGGTCCGTCCCGGCTATGACGCGAGCAATGTCGACTATGACAACTTCGGTACCCAGTACTGGCTGACCCTCTCTGAATCCGACATCCACGAGCTTAGACTGACCTCGGCCCCGGGCGCGGAGACGGTCTGGTCGACCGGACTGTTCTATTTCAAGGAAAGCCAGCAGGTCGGCTTTCTGTCCGTGGTCGACAAGGGCCAGTTCTATTCCGGCACCGAGTTCACCTTCCCGGACGTGCAGTCCGATTCCTTCGCCGCCTATGCCGACATTACCTTCCCCGTCACCGATCAGCTGCGACTGAAGGGCGGCTTCCGCTATACCGAAGAGAACAAGTCGCGCCGCGGTATCGGTGGCAACTGGTCGCTGGGCTTGGGCTCCGAAGGCTTCAACTGCTGTTTCGTCACTCGCCTGGGCACGGAAGGGTTCCGCCCCAACTTTACCGGTCGCGACAGCTATGCGCCGCCGACACCCGGAGACAACGCTGCCGCGGCTCGGTATTTTGCAAGTGCCTTTACACCCGGCGCGCGTGACACCTTCCTGGATCAGATCGCGGGCGTCGCCGATGGCTCGCGGCCGAACGGAACCTGCGTAAACCGTCCGGACACCCAGCCCGGCGGCAACCCCCAGGTCTGTCCCGCCAATGGCCAGCATAGCTTCTTCCAGATCTCCGCGCCGGGCGAACAGGTCGGCTCTTATGAGGACTCCTTCAGCGATTATCGCGTGGGCTTCGAATACGATCTGACGCCGGACAACCTGTTCTACGGAGCGGTTTCGACGGGTCACAAGTCGGGCGGCTTCAACGACACCATCGTGATCAACGGCGTCTCGACGGCTCCGACTTTCGCGCCGGAATCGGTGACCCTCTTCGAGCTGGGCACCAAGAACACCTTCCGCCCCGCCAGCGGCCGGATCGACGTCAATGCCAACGTCTTTTTCTATGACTATGCCGATCAGGTCTTCCAGACCCTGGTCTCTCTGGGCACAGGCCCGGGCGGGGCCAGCGCCGGCTTCTCGCAACAGAACATCAACGTCGCCCAATCGACTATCCAGGGCTTCGAAATCGAGACCCGGTTCGATTTGCCCTATGGCATGCGTCTGGACATCATCGGCTCCTATATCGACGCTCAGGCTGATGAGGGTGTGCTGACCGATACGCGGGGGACCGATTACGGCGACGGCACACCGAACTTCAACATCGACATCGGCGGCAACGACCTGCCCAATGTGTCCAAGGTCAATCTGAACGCCCATCTGCAGCAGACGGTCGATCTGTTCGGCGGGACAGCCGATTTCCACCTGCTGGCCAACTATCGCTCGTCCTACTATCTCAACATCTACAACGAGCTGCCGGTCATCCAGTTTACGGCACGTCCGACCGATCCCGCACAGCAGGCTGCCTATGATGCCTTCAAGGCCTCGCTGGCTGGCACCACGATCAACCCGACCGCTCCCCTGGCCAGCCCGTTCCTGCGTAGCACGGACGCCCGCGACGGCGGCTTCTGGGCCCGTCAGGAGGGCTATGTCACTGTCAACATCGGTGCGGGCTGGGAGCCGTCCAGCGGGCGCTACCGGATCGAGGGCTACGTCAACAACCTGTTCGACGAGACGGTGGTCGAAAAGCAGCTGGTCTCCGACCAGGTCGTCAATGTGCTGTTCCTGAATCAGGCCCGCACCCTGGGCGTGCGTCTGCGCGCCAACTTCTGATCTCCCTGACCCTCGACGGCGCGGCCCTCCAGCCGCGCCGTCACTTTTTTCAGTATCGAGGCCGATCATGACCGCGTCCCGCCCAGCGCTTCTGTGTGCCGCAGCCCTGGCCGTGCTCATGACCGGGAGCGTCTCGACGGCGCAGACCGTCCCCGCGGGCGGTCCGCAGGCCGCCGTCGCGAACCCTTCCGCCTGGCCCGCCGCCGCCAGCCCGACCGCCATCACCGATGCCCGCACGGAAGCCGCCATCACGGACCTGATGGCGCGCATGACTTTGGAAGAGAAGGTCGGCCAGTTGATCCAGGCCGATATCGGCTCGATCACGCCCGCCGACCTCGCCCGCTATCCGATCGGCTCCATCCTCGCAGGTGGAAATTCGGCCCCGGCTGCCAATGAGCGTGCGCCCCTGGCCGACTGGGTCGCCCTTTCGCGAGCCTTCCGCGAAGCTGCCGCCAGCCGCCCGGGTGCGGCCATCCCGCTGATGTTCGGCATCGACGCCGTGCACGGCCACAACAACATCGTCGGCGCCACCCTTTTTCCGCACAACATCGGCCTGGGAGCCGCACGCGATCCGGACCTGATCGGGCGGATCGGGGCAGCGACGGCCCAGGAAGTCGCAGCCTCGGGTGCGGACTGGACCTTTGGTCCCACGCTGGCCGTACCCCGCAATGACCGCTGGGGCCGGGCCTATGAAGGCTATGGCGAACACCCCGAAATCGTCACCAGCTATGCCGGGCCGATGACGCTGGGACTGCAGGGGGCCCTGGTGGAGGGCCGGCCGCTCGAGGCCGACCGCATCGCGGGCTCTGCCAAACATTTCCTGGCCGACGGGGGCACGGAGAACGGCGTGGATCAGGGCGATGCCGTGATCTCTGAGGCCGAGCTGATCGCGATCCATGCCCAAGGATATGTGCCCGCCATCGACGAAGGCGTGCTGACGGTCATGGCGTCGTTCTCGAGCTGGAATGGCGTGAAGATCACCGGCAACCGGTCGCTGCTGACCGACGTGCTGAAGGAGCGAATGGGTTTCGAAGGCTTCGTCGTCGGCGACTGGAACGCACACGGCCAGATCCCGGGATGCAGCAACGAAAGCTGTGCCGAGGCCATCAATGCCGGGCTGGATATGTTCATGGCCCCCGATAGCTGGCGCGGCCTCTACACCAACACCCTGGCGCAGGCGCAATCGGGAGAAATCCCCGCCGCCCGGATCGACGACGCCGTGCGTCGCATCCTGCGGGTCAAGTTCAAGCTGGGCGTCTTTGACCGCGACCGCTCGCTGGAGGGCCGGACCGATATTCTGGGTTCCGCCGATCACCGTACCCTGGCGCGCGAGGCCGTGCGCAAATCCCTGGTTCTGCTGAAGAACGAAGGCGTGCTGCCCATCCGTCCCGGCGCACGCGTTCTGGTCGCCGGAGAGGCGGCGGACTCGATCGGTCAGGCGTCCGGCGGCTGGACCGTCAGCTGGCAGGGCACCGACACCACCAATGCCGACTTCCCGGGCGGTACCTCGATCTGGGCCGGTCTGAACGCGGCGGTGACGGAAGCAGGGGGCATGGCCGAACTGAGCGCTGACGGGTCGTTCCAGACGCGCCCGGACGTCGCGATCGTGGTCTTCGGCGAGACGCCCTATGCCGAGTTTCAGGGGGATGTCGAAACCCTCGATTTCGCGCCCGAGGAGCCGCTGGAACTGCTGCGTCGTTACAAGGCGGCAGGCATTCCGACCGTCTCGGTCTTTCTGAGTGGACGCCCCCTCTGGACCAATCCCGAGATCAACGCCTCCGACGCCTTCGTCGCCGCGTGGTTGCCGGGGACGGAGGGCGCGGGTGTGGCCGATGTTCTAGTGGCCGGCACGGACGGTCAGCCCCGTTTCGACTTCACCGGACGGCTGTCCTTTTCCTGGCCCAGGGACGCCGGGCAGGACGTGCTCAATATCGGGGACGCGGACTATGAGCCTCAGTTCCCTTACGGCTTTGGCCTGACCTATGTGACACCGGCCGTGACGGCGCAGTTGTCGGAAGAGCCGGGCGTGTCCGCCACGGCCAGTAATTTGGACGTCTATTTCGCGGATGGTCGTGTCCAAGCCCCTTGGTCGTTGATGCTGCGCGACGCAGGCGGCGACAGCCGTGTCGGCACCGTTCTGAGCGGAACAAGCCCACGTGGTGCCGTGACGGTTCGTCCGACGGATGGTGCGGCGCAGGAAAGCGCCATGGCCCTGACGTTTGCGGGAGCGGGTGAGGCACTGATCTATGGCGCACCGGTCGATCTATCCCGCCAGCGCAACGGCGACATGGTGCTGGCTTTCTCTGTTCGGCTGGATGCTGAGCCGTCGGGACCGATCGAGATCGGCTTCGGTCGTCAGCGCGCGGACATAGAGCCGATGGTCAGTGGGGGCGCTGTCGGAACCTGGCAGTCGGTCAAGCTCAGGCTGAGCTGCCTTGACGGCGATCGCGTTGGAGTGACAGCTGTGGAAGCGCCATTCAGCCTGCGCTCGGCGGGCACCTCGCAGGTGTCACTGTCGGATATCCGCCTTATCAGCAACGACGGCAACAGCAGCTGCATCGTTCCGGGTGCGTAGTCCGGCATTCTCTAAGCCGGCATGCCCCGGTCGGGTCCTGAGTGAAGCGAGAGCGGGGTCCTATGATGGAAGTCGCTCGATGTCTCTGCGACCAGCGAGATGATGACATTCGACGGGTGGCGGGCGGAGCCGGTGGCTCTGCCGTGAAACTGGTGCAAAGCCGTCTCTCCCCACCTTCGATCGTCCAGGCGGTTTGTCACTCTCAATGATTACCCTCGACAGCTGGTCGAATCCTGCCGCTGCCTGCCAGTCCTGCGGCGGTCAACTCAGCGTAGCGGATCGGCCTTTCACCCATTGCATCAGGACGGCGCGCGCATCCGAAGCGCGTGAGCCTCCGTGCCACTGAGGCGTCCAGCGGCATAGTACAACGACCCCAACGTCGCTTCATCAATGAAAACATTTTTACCTGTCGTGATGAAACCGATTGACTTGTGATCGCGCCGGGGGCCTTTTTGATCGGCAAGCGTCGGTACAGGCGCGCGGGAATCACCAGGACAGATGGGTCAGATCGCCTCAAATCGGCTGGATGACGTCCACTTCGGCATCATGCTGTTGTGGGCAGGAGAGCAGTCGTGACGCCGTCGCGGCGGACACTGCTGAAGGCGTCGGCCGCTTCGGCCGTCGTGATGGCGCTACCTCAAGCGGCGCAGGCGCAGGCCGCAGAGGTGTCAGCATTACCGAAGCGGCGCACGAAACTGGCCTTCGACTGGCGTTTCCACCTCGGCCATGCCCAGGACCCCGATCTGGATTTCGGCTTTGGCATGAACCAGTCGACCTATGCCAAGGCAGGCAAGGTCACGCCTGCGGCGGCGATCGCGTTCGATGACAGCGGCTGGCAAGCCGTGCAGCTTCCCCACGACTGGGCTATCGACCTGCCGTTCGTCGACAATCCCGAGGCGCCGCCGCCCGGGACCGATGATCCCCGTGCCGCCCATGGCTACAAGCCGCTGGGGCGTGAATTCCCCGCCACGAGCGTGGGCTGGTACAGGCACCTGCTTGATCTTCCGGCGACCCTGGCGGGCAAGAGGCTGACGCTGGAATTCGATGGAGCCTTCCGTGATGTCACCGTCCTGCTGAACGGACACATCGTGCATGAGCACGAAGGCGGCTACACGCCGTTCCAGGTCGATATCACCGATGTCGCCAGCCCCGGCGAGCCCAATATTCTGACGGTGCGCGTCGATGCCTCGCACGGTGAAGGCTGGTTCTATGAAGGGGCCGGTCTTTACCGCCATGTCTGGCTGGTCGCGACCGAGCCGGTGCACATTCCGCAATGGGGCGTCGTGGTACGGGCGCGCCCTGAAGGTACCGGCGCCGGGGCGGAGGTCAAGGTCGAGGTGGCCAATGTCGCCGAGACGGGCACGCGCTGCGAGGTTGTCCTCAGCGTCATGGATTCGGCTGGGCGGACCGTGGCTCAGGGTCGCGAGACCGTCACCGTTCCGCCCGCAGGACAGGAGACGTGTTCGACGTCGCTGGCCTGGTCGGAAGCGCGGCTGTGGTCCACGACGGATCCCCATCTTTATCGTCTGATCGCCGAACTCCGAACGGACGGTCGGTTGGTCGACCGGATGGAACAGCCGTTCGGTGTCAGAACCGCGGTGTTCGATCCGGCGAAGGGCTTCTTGCTAAACGGCGAGGTCGTCAAGCTGCTGGGAGCTTGCTGCCACCAAGATCACGCCGGGGTCGGGGCGGCCATCCCCGACCGGCTGCAGGTCTGGCGGCTGGAGCAGCTGAAGGCCATGGGCTGCAACGCCTATCGGGCGTCGCACAATCCGCCGACGCCGGAGTTGCTGGACGCCTGCGACGCCATGGGCATCCTGGTCATCGACGAGACCCGGCGAATGGCCTCGGACGACGCGGCCATGGCCGAGCTGGACACCCTGATCCGGCGCGACCGCAACCATCCCTGCGTCATCGCCTGGTCGATCGGAAACGAGGAGCAGGCCATCCAAGGTACGGCGCGCGGGGCAAACATCGCGCGCACCATGAAGCGGTTGATCAACCGTCTGGACCCCACCCGCCTGATCACGGCGGCCCTCGACCAGGATTTCGGCGAAGGCGTCTCGCGTGTCGTGGACATCCTGGGCTTCAACTATCGCACGCCGCAGATGGAGCCTTATCACGCGCGTTTCCCAAACCAGCCGATCCTGGGAAGCGAGACGGGCAGCACCGTCCAGACGCGCGGCGAATATGTGCGCGACGACGCGCGTCACATCGTGCCAGCCTATGACACAGAGCATCCGTGGTGGGCCTCCACGGCCGAGGCCTGGTGGACGCTGGCGGCGGAACGGCCATATATCGCGGGCGGCTTCATCTGGACAGGCTTCGACTATCGCGGGGAACCGACGCCGTTCAACCGCTGGCCCAGCGTGTCTTCGTACTTCGGCGCGATGGACAGCTGCGGCTTCCCTAAGGACAATTATTGGTACTACCGCGCCTGGTGGCGGCCCGAGCCTCTGGTTCACCTGTTCCCGCACTGGAACTGGGAAGGGCGCGAGGGCGAGAATATTCCCGTCTGGGTTCACGCCAATGTGGACCGGGTCGAGCTGTTCCTGAACGGACGATCGCTGGGTTCGAAGGATGTCGTGCGGAACCGGCATCTGGAGTGGCAGGTCCCCTATGCGCCCGGTGTGATCGAAGCGCGAGGCTACAAGGATGGTCGTGCCCTGCCGCCGGTGCGCCGCGAGACCGCAGGGGCTGCAGCCCGGATCGAGCTGACGGCGGATCGGACCCGTCTGGAGGCAGACGGCGAGGACGTCGCCATGCTGGCCGTCCAGATCCTCGATGCGCGCGGGCGACCTGTGCCGCAGGCGGCCAACCCGATCACCTTCGAGGTGGAGGGACCGGGCCGCATCATCGGTGTCGGCAACGGCAATCCGACCAGTCACGAGCCGGATCGTACGAACCGCCGCCTGACCTTCAACAGCCTGGCGCAGGCCATTTACCAGGCCGGGCGCATGCGCGGCGACGTGATCGTGACCGCCAGCGCGCCCGGCTTGCGCCCGGCCACGGTCCGGCTGAGGGCCGCATGAGCATTCATCAAAACATCCCGCCATCTCGGAAAGGCGGAACAAGGGGGAGACGCGACATGAAGACGTTCAGGACCGGACTGCTGGGGGCCTCGGCCCTGACCGCTGCCCTGCTGCTGGGAGCGCAAGGTGCGAGCGCCCAGACCGCGCCGCAGCCTGCCGCGGACCAGGAGGCTGCCACCGAAATCGACGAGGTGGTGGTGACCGGTATCCGCGCCAGCCTGCGCAATGCCCTGGCCCAGAAGCGAACGGCCGACAATGTCGTAGAGGTTCTGTCTGCCGACGACATCGGGGCGCTGCCGGAAATCTCAATCGCCGAATCCTTGGCACGGTTACCGGGCCTGACCTCCAACCGGGACCGGGGGAACGGCACTCAGATTTCGATCCGGGGCATGGGCCCCAATCTGGTCAACACCCTGCTGAACGGCCGCGAACTGGTCTCGGCCGAGGCCAGCCGCAACATCCGCTATGAGCAGTTTCCGGCGGAGTTGATCAACGGTGCCTTCGTCTACAAGTCGCCGACGGCGGCCCAGGTCGAGGGGGCGATCGCGGGTCAGGTCGATCTGCGCACCATCCGTCCGCTGGACTATTCCAGCCGCCGCATCGTGGGCAATGTGCGGGGCACCTACAGCGATCTGGCCGCCGACATCCCCGATGCCGACCCCTATGGCTACATCGCGTCCTTCTCCTACATCGACCAGTTTCTGGACGGGAAGCTGGGCGTGGCCATCGGCTATTCCGGCCGCCGTCAGGCCGTGGCCACGGCCAGGACCAATGTGTTCCGCTATACCAACAGCTTCAGCGACCTGAACGGCGACGGCCAGGGCAATGACGAGATCCCGTTCGGGTTTGAGGCCCTGGTGCGCGGCGGGGACGACATCCGCGACGGCGGCCTGGCGACCATTCAGTATGAGCCGACCGACAACATGTCGATCAATGCCGATCTCTTCTATTCCAAGGTCGCCTATGACGAGACCCAGAGGGGCTTCCGGCTGGAGGATCTGCCTTTCGGCAACGGGTTCACCGACGTCACGGTCGAGAACGGCGGGGTGACCGGCCTGACGGCGACCAAGGCTGCGGACTTCGGGTTGCAACTGCGGAACGTCAACGAACTGTTTGAATTCACGGACGTGCTGTGGGCCGGTGGCCTGAACGGGGAATATCGCGGTGACCGTTGGACGTTGAAGGGCGACCTGGCCTATTCGACGACCGAGCGGGACCAGCGGTTCATCACCGTTCGCACCGAGGTTCACGACTATGCCGGGGGCGTGCCGTTCGAGCGTACCTCGGGCGTGTCGGCCAGCTTCCGGACCCGGCCGGGTCAGGCGGCGGACTATGGCTTCAACGTCGATCTGACCGATCCGCTGGTGAATCTGGTCACAGAATTCCAGATCCCCGAGAACGGCGGCGGGGCACCCCTGATCAACGACGAGCTGCTCAGCGCGGGGACTGACTTCGAGCATGAGCTAGACGGCTTCTTCACGGCGGTTCAGGTCGGGGCGCGGGTTACGGACCGGTCCAAGGATTACACCCAGCGCACCCAGTTCGGTTTCGTCGATCCGGCGAACCGCCGCCCGGTTCCGACCAACCTGCTGAACAGCCCGGTGGTGTTCCCTGGCGATTTCAGCGGCGTGCCGCGCACCTTGTCGTTCGACATCCTGGGGGTGATCGACGAGTTCTTCGGCGACCTGAACCCGACGACGTCAGACTTCGATCGCCGCTCCAGCTGGGAAGTCCAGGAGGAGACGCGGGCCGCCTATGCCAATGTCGATTTCGAGACGTCCTTCGTAGGCCGCGATCTGACCGGCAATGTCGGGGTGCGGGTCATCGAGACGGAAACGACCTCGTCAAGCACGCGGGTCGATCAGGGCGACCAGACCGGCGGGGCGGTGGTGCTGACGCCCGTCACCATCACCAACAGCTTTACCGACACCCTGCCGACGCTGAACCTGACCTGGAAGGTGGCCGAGGGTCAGCAGATCCGACTGGCGGCGTCCAAGGCCATTTCGCGGCCGCCACTCGACGATCTGAACGCCGGCTTCGGCGTCTTCGTGTTCGGAGCCCCGCAGGCGTTCGGCGGCAATCCGCTGCTGGAACCGTTCCGCGCCAACCAGTTCGACCTGACCTACGAACGCTATTTCGGGGCCGACACAGCCTTCACGATTTCGGCCTTCTATAAGGACCTGGAAACCTACATCGTCCCGCAGATCACCGAGATCATCGTCGATGTGAACGGCACGCCGACGGCGGGTACCTTCCGCCAGCCGGTCAATGGCGAGGGCGGCTACATCCGCGGCTTTGAGGTGCTGTACCAGCAGGCCTTCACCTTCCTGCCCGCGCCGTTCGACGGTTTCGGCGTCTATGCCAACTATTCCTACACCGACAGCGACATCACGGTGCCGGAGAACGACAACGCCATCGACAGCATCCCGCTGCCGGGCCTGTCGGAGCACGTCGCCAACCTGTCGCTCTACTATTACAAAAACGGTTTCGAGGCGCGGATCGCGGGCCGTTACCGCAGCGAGAATGCGACCGAGCTGGGCGATACCGATCGCATCCTGTTCAACGAAGCCGAGACGGTCGTCGATTTCCAGACGTCCTACGTCTTTCCGGACTCCTCGCCGCTGTCGGGCGTCGAGCTGCTGTTCCAGGCCAACAACCTGACCGACGAAGCGTTCGAGACCTACTACGGCGATCGGGCGCGTCAGGGACGGTACGAGACCTTCGGGCGTCGTTTCTTCCTGGGGGCCACCTACCGCTTCGGCGGCTAGATCAAGACAAGCCGGCCGGTGCGCAGGCATCGGTCGGCCCATGGAGTAAGGCTTATGATCCGATCATTCCTGGCGACCACATCCATGCTGGCGGTGCTGGTCTCCTTCCCTGCGCAGGCTCAGGAGGTGCCGCGCTTCTACTTCGGTGCGGACCTGTCCTATGTGAACGAGATGGAGGATTGCGGCGCGGTCTATCGCGTCGGGGGTCAGGCCTACGATCCCTACGCCATCTTTGCCGAGACGGGTCACAACCTGGTCCGGGTTCGGCTGTGGAACGATCCGGAATGGACGGACTACAGCGACCTGGCCGACGTCAAGGAGACCATCCGGCGGGCGAGGGCCGAGGGCATGCAGGTGCTGCTGGACTTCCACTACTCCGACGACTGGGCTGACGGCGACAAGCAGATCGTGCCCAAGGCTTGGCGTCCCATCCGCGACGACGTGCCGGCGCTTTCGCAGGCCCTGTACGACTTCACGGTCGCCACGTTGGCGGAGTTGGAGGCCGAAGGACTGATGCCGGAGATGGTCCAGGTCGGCAACGAGACCAATCCCGAGATGATGGGCGAGCTGGACTGGAAGGAGACGCGCAACGGTATCGACTGGGCGCGCAACTCGGCCCTCCTCAAGGCGGGGATCAAGGCGGTTCGGGACGCGTCGGCCACCACCGCCATCAAGCCCCGCATCATGCTGCATATCGCGCAGCCGGAGAATGTGGAGCCCTGGTTCGCGGCGGCGACTGAATATGGCGTGACCGACTACGACCTGATCGGCGTCAGCTATTATCGCAAATGGTCGACCCAGGACCTGGCGGGTCTGGGCGCGACGATCCAGCGGCTCAACGCCACCTATGACGCCGATGTGGTGGTGGTCGAAACCTCCTATCCCTTCACCAATGACGGGGCCGATACGTCGCCCAATCTGCTGGGGCCCGACACCCTGTTGCCGCAGTATCCGGCGACCCAAGAAGGGCAGCTGCGCTACATGACCGACATCACCCAGGTCGTGATCGACAACGGTGGGACGGGGGTCGTCTACTGGGAGCCGGCCTGGGTGTCGACGCGCTGCTCCACACGCTGGGGGAGGGGGTCCAACTGGGAAAATGCGACCTTCTTCGACTGGCGTCAGGGCAATGACGTCACCATGGCCGCCCACTGGGCCAAAGCGGCCTATCGCTGGCCGGAGGCCACAGCGGATTAGGCGCGAGCCGGGCTAGCTGCCCTTCCAGGCCGCCACGAAGTCGGCGGCGGCCTCGCCTGCATCGATGGCTGTGCGGCCCGGCGTGAACAGCGCTGAGCCGATGCCGAAGCCGGAGGCGCCCGCCTTGCGCCAGGTCGCGATCGTGTCCGGCGCGACGCCGCCGACAGCATAGACGCGGGTATCGGCAGGCAGGACGGCCCGCACGGCCTTCAGGCCTTGGGGACCCGCGACCTCGGCGGGAAACAGCTTCAGGGCATCGGCCCCGGCGTCCAAGGCTGCGAAAGCCTCCGACGGCGTGAAGAAACCCGGGATCGACAGCAGTCCGAGGGTCTTGGCGGCACGGATCACATCGGGGTTGGTGTTGGGAGAGATGACGATTTGCCCCCCGGCCGCAGCGACGTCATGTGCCGCCTCGACAGTCAGCACGGTGCCGGCCCCGACAAGGGCGCGCCCGTCCAGGGCGTCCCGCAGACGCTGGATGCTCTCAAGCGGGCGGGGCGAGTTCAGCGGAACTTCCAGGCAGACGAAACCGGCTGCCACAATGGCCTCGCCGACGGCCACGGCATTCTCGGGTTCGAGCCCGCGAAGGATGGCGATGAGGGGCAGGGAGTCGAGGGTCTGTATCATCGGCTGGTTTCATGAATGCGCCACAGGCCACGCGCGGTGGCCACAGCCCCATCTGCGGGACGAATGTCGGTAAAGCCGGCCTGGGCAAGGGCGGTGGCATATCTGATGTTGAGTGCTTCTGTGCCGACCAGTGTGACGGGGCTATCCCGGTCGTCGTCCTGTGCGGCGATCTCGGCACCGATCAGCAGGCCGGACAGATAGTCGGCGGCGGCCTCTGCCGTCAGGCGATCGGCCAGACTTTCGACCCTGACGGAGAAGAGCGCAGCCGTCAGGGCAGGGTCCTGCAGAGCCCGATCGACCCCGGCTGCGAAGGCTGAAGCATCGACGCCCGGTTCGCCCATGCCGGCACCCATGATGGTGCCCTTGCGAATGGCAGCGAACAGCTCGCCCGTCATGAAGGTGCGATGGCTGAAGATGCGTCCTGGCTCGGCCTCGATCCACTTGCTGTGGGTGCCGGGGGCTACGATGCGGTGGCGGCCGGGGGCGAGCTCGAGCCCCATGACCTGGGTCTCCTCGCCGCGCATCACATCGGTCATGCGACCGTTTTCGACGCGCTGGACGCCTGGCACGATGCGCACATCGGCCCGGCCTTCGGGCGAGGCAAGCCCCGCCGCAAGATCGGCGAGTGAGGCGGGCGAGGGGAGATACGGCATCTCGCGCCACTTGCCGCGCCCGCCCGCCATACCGCAGGCGAGGAGGGGAAGGCCGTCGTCCAGCCAAGAGCCAGCGACCTCGGCGAGGACGTCGGGAAAGGCGTCGGGGCTCAGCCCGCCCGCCCCGCGCGGGTCCGAACGGGCCGCCAGCACCGCGCCGCCCGGCGCGATCCTGAGGACGCGCAGATTGCTGGTACCCCAGTCCAGCCCGATCAGGGCGGCCCCGTCATCGATCGGGCCGTCGGTCACCTCACCACCAGATGGCATAGACGGCGATCAGGAACAGGATCACGCCCACGCCCGCAATGTTGAAGCCGGTCGAGGTGCGGTAGCTGACGCCGTCCAGCCGGATCTGCATCGTGCCCTCCTTGGGCGGCGACATCAGGGAGACGACGATGGCGGCGGCGAGCGACATCAGGAAGACGACGCCGACCCGGTTCATGAAGGGGAAGGCGAAGATCTCGGCGTACTGCAGCCACCAGAAGACGGCGGACAGCACCACCGACAGGATGGCTCCCGTCAGGGCTCCGGCCTCTGACGCGCGCTTCCAGAACAGGCCCAGGATGAAGATGACCACGATGCCCGGGGTGAAGAAGCCGGTGAACTCCTGAATGAACTGGAAGCCCTGTTCGAAATTGCCCAGCAGCGGACGCGCCGTCAGGACGCCAATGATCATGGCGGCGACGGCGGCGATCCGGCCGACCGTCACGAGCTGGCGCTCCGACGCCGCCTTGTTGGCCTTGGCATAGAGGTCAAGGGTGAAGATGGTTGAGATCGAGTTCACCTTGGACGCCAGAGAGGCGATGATCGCTGCGATCAGGGCCGCGAAGACCAGGCCCTTCAGGCCTGCCGGCAGCAGGTTCATCATCGTCGGATAGGCCTGGTCCGGAGCCGACAGGGCCGGGGCCAGAACCAAAGCCGCCATGCCCGGCAGCACCACGATGACCGGCATCAGTAGCTTCAGATAGGCGGCGAAGGCGATGCCCTTCTGGGCCTCTCCGACCGACTTGGCGGCCAGGGCGCGCTGGATGATGTACTGGTTGAAGCCCCAGTAGCTGATGTTCATGACCCACAGCCCGCCCAGCAGCACGGCGATGCCCGGCAGTTCGTTGAAGTTGGGATTGTCTGGCGACAGGATCATGTCGAACTTTTCGGGGAAGCGGGTCAGCAGGGTGTTGAACCCGCCGAGCGCTCCCGAAGCGCCGCCGATCTCGCTGAGCGCGATGAAACCGATGATCAGCCCGCCAGCCACCAGCAGGGCCACCTGGACGATGTCGGTCAGGGCCACGGCCTTCAGTCCGCCCCACAGCTGATAGGCCAGTGCGAAGACGCCGATGGCGATGATGGCATAGGTCTGGTCCAGACCCGTCACGGTGTTCACCGCAATGGAGCCCAGCCACAGGATGGAGGTCACGTTCACGAAGACGTACAGCAGCAGCCAGAACACGGCCATGACGTTGCGGATCGTCGGCCCGTACCGCTGCTGCAGGAACTGCGGCATGGTGACGATCTCGTTGCGCAGGAAGATCGGCAGGAAGAACTTGCCGACGATCAACAGCGTCAGCGCCGCCATCCATTCATAGGCCGCGATGCCCAGGCCGATCACATAGCCCGATCCGCTCATGCCGATGATCTGTTCGGCCGAGATATTGGCGGCGATCAGCGAAGCCCCGATGGCCCACCACGGCAGGTTCTTGGACGCCAGGAAGTAGTCGGTGGAGGTCTTGGTGACCCCCGCTTTGTCTCTGGACACCCACTGGGCCAGGCCGAATATGAAGACGGCGTAGACGCCGAGAATGACGAGATCGATGGTCGCAAGCGTCACGATGGGCCTCCCCGGCCATGCCCTGTTTCACGGGCTCGGGAAAAGGCTAGGTCAGGGTGGCGACGCCCGCAAATGATTTTTCACAGGTGTGTAACGATTTCACCGGCGATAATCGTGGACGTGGAGTGTCTCGTGTTGCCGACGGGAGATGGCTCCCCTAGTGCTTAGGTCGTGACAACCTTCAGGATCGACATGGCTTCCGTCGAAGACAGCGATGACCGCAAGTACCGCGCGCCCGCGCTGGAGAAGGGGCTGGACGTCCTGGAACTGCTGTCCTCGCACGGCGAACCTCTGACGCCGTCCCAGATGTCGGCCACGCTCGGTCGGTCGGTCAGCGAGCTGTTCCGCATGATCCAGGTGCTGGAGTTCCGCGGCTATATCGAACAGTCGTCCGGTGCCTACCGACTGACGAACCGACTTTTCACGCTCGGCCTGTCCCAGGCTCCGATCCGGTCGCTGGTCGACGTGGCCCTGCCGGTCATGCGCGACCTGGCGGACCAGACGATGCAGTCGTGCCATCTGGTGGTGCCCAGCGGAGACCAGATCGTCGTCATCGCCCGGATCGAGGGGCCGGGCGACCTGGGCTATTCCGTGCGCATCGGTTACCGCCGCAACATCATCGAAGCGACGTCCGGTCTGATGTTCTACGGCTGTGCCAATGAGAGGGCTCGGGCGCATCTGCATCAGATGCTTGTGGACCGGTTCGGGGTGCAGAAGGTGCGACGGTTCGCGGCGGCCGCCCAGGCTGCGGCCGAGGCCGGTCATGTCGAGCGCGCCAGCGACTTCGTGAAGGGCGTTACCGATCTTGTCGTTCCGATCATGGGGGCGGACGGAATCATCGCCACACTCATCACGCCCTATATCGAACGGACCCCCCCGACCTGTCCGATGCCGCAGGCAGTCAACCTGCTGCGGGCAGCGGTGGCGCGGATCTCCGAGGACATGAGCGGCGTTCTGCAGGCCTGACGCGCTTGGGCGTTGACTTCGCCTGAACCCCTGCGCATTTTTGTATGCAGAAACGACTTTCATTCGTGAAAGTTCTGCAACACGTGGATCGCCGGCAAGGCGGCGGGCGCCGGGGAGGCGCAATTCATGGCGGCCATCTATCCCGACCTCAAGGACCAGACCGTCATCGTCACCGGCGGGGCGGGAGGAATCGGCGAGGCCATCAGCCGGGCCTTCCATGCCCAGGGCTGCAAGGTGGGGGTGCTGGACATCGACATCACGCGCGGTGAGCGGCTCCAGGCCGAACTGGGCGAGGCCATCCATTTCGTCGCTTGCGACCTGACCGACGTCAGGGCCTTGCAGGATGCCGTCGAGGCCGTACGCATGCGGTTCGGCCCAATCGACATTCTGATCAACAACGCCGCCCACGACGAGCGCCACGACACGCTGGAGGTCACCGAGGCCTATTGGGACGGGCGGATCGCGGTCAATCTGAAACACCAGTTCTTTGCGGCGCAGGCCGTGCTGCCCGATATGAAGGCGTCCGGGCGCGGATCGATCGTCAACTTGGGCTCGACCTCTTGGATGATCGGGCAGGGGGGTATGGCGGCTTATACGGCCTGCAAGTCCGCCGTTCTGGGTCTGACCCGGTCGCTGGCGCGGGACTTCGGTGAGTTCGGCGTGCGGGTCAATGCCGTGGCCCCCGGCTGGATCATGACGGAACGCCAGCTCGAACTCTGGGTCACGCCCGAGACCGAGAAGGATATCTATAAGAACCAGTGCCTGAAGCGGCGCCTGGTCCCCGACGATGTCGCGAAGGTGGTGGTCTTCATAAGCTCGGAAGAGGCGGGAGCGATCACCAACCAGCACCATGTCGTCGACGGCGGCTGGATCTGACCGCCGTGAGAAAGACCCTTCGCAGTCGCGCCTGGTTCGACAATCCCGACAATCCCGACATGACCGCCCTCTATCTGGAGCGGTACCTCAACTATGGCCTGACGCGGCGTGAGCTGCAGTCCGACAAGCCCATCATAGGCATCGCCCAGACGGGTTCTGACCTCAGCCCCTGTAACCGCCACCATCTGGTGCTGGCCGAACGAGTGCGCGAAGGCATCCGCGAGGCTGGCGGCATTGCCATGGAGTTTCCGGTTCATCCGATTCAGGAGACCGGCAAACGCCCCACGGCAGGCCTCGACCGAAACCTGGCCTATCTTGGGCTCGTCGAAAGCCTGTACGGCTATCCGCTGGACGGGGTCGTACTGACCATCGGCTGCGACAAGACCACGCCGGCCTGCCTGATGGCGGCCGCGACGGTCGACATGCCCGCCATCGCCCTGTCGGTCGGGCCAATGCTGAACGGCTGGCACAAGGGCGAGCGGACCGGTTCGGGCACCATCATCTGGAAGGCGCGCCAAATGCTGGCGGCCGGAGAGATCGACTACGACGGCTTTCTGGAGCTGGTCGCGTCCTCGGCCCCGTCGGTCGGCTACTGCAACACCATGGGCACGGCCACGACCATGAACTCTCTGGCCGAGGCGCTGGGCATGTCCCTGCCGGGCTCGGCCGCCATTCCCGCTCCCTACCGCGAGCGGGCGCAGGTCGCCTATGAGACCGGACTGCGCATCGTCGAGATGGTGCGCGAGGATCTGAAGCCGTCGGACATCCTGACGCGCGACGCCTTCCTGAACGCGATCGTCGTCAACTCGGCCATCGGCGGATCGACCAATGCGCCCATCCATCTGACGGCCCTGGCGCGACACGCCGGCGTCGAGGTGCCGCTGCAGGACTGGCAAACCCATGGCCTGCACGTGCCGCTGCTGGTCAACCTGCAGCCCGCGGGCGAGTATCTGGGCGAAGATTACTTCCACGCGGGCGGCGTTCCGGCCGTGGTTCACGAACTGATGCAAAAGGGACTGATCCGTCAGGACGCCGTTACGGTGACCGGCCGGACCATCGGCCAGAACTGCGCTGGTCGCGCTACCGAGATGCCTGATGTCATCAAGCCGTTCGATGCCCCGATGAAGACCGATGCAGGCTTCGTCGTGTTCAGCGGCAACCTCTTCAGCTCGGCCATTATGAAGCTGAGTGTCATCAGTCCGGAGTTCCGCGAGCGCTATCTGTCCGACCCGCACGACCCTAATGCCTTCGAAGGACCAGCGGTCGTCTTCGACGGGCCGGAAGACTATCACGCGCGGATCGACGATCCCGCCCTGGGCATCACCGAGCGAACTCTGTTGTTCATGCGCGGGGCCGGTCCCATCGGCTATCCCGGCGGGGCCGAGGTCGTAAACATGCGACCGCCAGCTTATCTCATCCAGCAGGGCGTGACCGCTTTGGCCTGTATAGGCGACGGGCGACAGTCCGGCACCTCAGGCTCGGCTTCCATCCTGAATGCCTCACCGGAAGCGGCAGCCGGTGGCAACATCGCCATCCTGCGGACGGGCGATCGCGTGCGGATAGACCTCAATACCGGGCGTGCGGACATTCTGATTTCCGACGAGGAGATCGCCAAGCGCCGCGAGGCGTTGGAAGCGGCGGGCGGTTATGCCTATCCGGCCTCCCAGACACCCTGGCAGGAAATTCAGCGCGGCATGGTAGGGCAGCTGGAGACCGGCGCGGTCCTGGAGCCAGCGGTCAAATATCACCGTATCATCGACCGGTTCGGCCTGCCGCGCGACAGCCATTAGAGGCGTATCAGCGCTTGGGGCAGGCCGGGCGTATCCACCCGGACCTGATAGAGTCCGCCCAGCGTCGGCTCGGCCGCGCGCAGCGCCGCATCCTGGCCCAGCCACGCGGTGGTACAGTAGAGGGTGCGCAAGTCATCCCCCCCGAAGACGGCCTTGGTCACGGTGCGAACCGGGAAGTCGATCTTGCCGATCCGTTCGCCCTCGGGCGAGAAGCGCGCGATGCCATAGCCGTTGAACAGGCCGACATGGACGACGCCCGCACTGTCCACGCTGGGGCCGTCTGCAAAGCCATCCGTGGTCTCGGCGAACAGCCGCTTACTGGACAGAACGCCGTCTCGGTGATCGAAGGCATAGACCCGCCGCTCGGTCGTGTCGTTGTGGTAGAGAACGGTCCCGTCCGGACTCATGGCCGGCCCATTGGTGACCCTGTAGCCGTCGTCGTGGCGGGTGATATAGCCGTCGGCAAACCGATATAGTGCGCCGCTGACCGTGGCCTCGCTGTCGTCCATGGAGCCGAACCACAGGCTGCCATCGGGGGCCACGAAGCCGTCGTTCAGCCGGTTCTGCGGGCGGTCAGCCTCGACCTGCGCGAAAAGGTCAAATCGGCCCGTCGCCGGGTCGAAGCGGTGTAATCCGGAGCGCACGCCGCATATGAAGCTGCCGTCCTCGGCGGGCAGGGCGAACCCGGTCTGATCCGGTGTCGTCCAGCTGGTCTTCTCGCCGTCATCGATCCGGTAGCGATGAAGTTGCCTGCCCTTGATGTCGACGAACCAGACGGCCCGGTCGCGTGCGACCCAGACCGGCCCCTCGGCCAGTTCGCATCGGCAATCCCAGATCAGCTGCGGCGTATTCAAAGGCAGGCCTCAAGATGGTTGGGGGCTGAGAGCGGGCTGACACCAGACTAGGTCAACGAACGTCTCAGCGTAAGCGCCTTGGCCTTCCAGCGGGGCTGTGTCACCGAAAGTGAGCGCTATGGTAAAGTGAGCGCTATGGTCTTGACGGGTCTACTGGTCGGCGGCCCAACGCGTTCGCTCCGCTTCGCTCAAGCCGATATCAACCGAAGCGCCCTCCGCCGACGACCGCACAGCGGCTTCCACGACCGCCATGACGGCGAGCGCCTGAATGGGCGGTACCGGGTTGCCCGAAAGACCCCTCATCGCGTCCCGTACGCCGATGTAGAATGCGCGCTGATCTCCGGCCTGGGCCGCGATCTCCCGGGTCGATCCGTCGGCTGAATACAGGGTCAGCGGGTCTGGATCTTCGCCCCAACCGTCGCTCCCCGGGATTAGACCCTCCAGCAACTGGGCTTCCTGGCGATCGGCGTGTCGTTTCTCTAGGCTGCCTGTCGCGCCGTGGACCAGGAAGCGACATGTCCCACCCGCCACCAGCATACTGGCCTGAAGGGTGACGCGGCGTTGACCGTAGATCAGAACAACATGGGCCCAGTCGTCGGTCACGGCTCCCGTACGCAGGGCGGCCAAGCTTCCCATGACGCGGTCCGGAAGTCCGAACAACTGGAGCGCCTGATCGACCAGATGTGGCCCCAGGTCATACCAGATCCCGGATGCGGGCCCTGCCTGTTCACGCCAGCGGTCACGGACTTCGGGACGATAGCGGTCGAAGCGGGATTCGAAATGTGTGGCGCGGCCGATGAGTTCCTCGTTCATCGCCTGACGCACGGTCAGGAAGTCGCTGTCCCAGCGCCGATTGTGAAACACCGACAGTAGGCACCCCGTCGCATCGGCCTGTGCGACCAGATCCCGGGCTTCCGCCAGCGTTGCGGTGAACGGCTTGTCCACCACCAACGCCTTGCCATGCTCGAGAGCGAGCCGGGCCAACGATGCGTGGGTTGCATTCGGGCTGGCAACTACAACCAGATCGATCTCTGGGTCTGAGATCAATGCCGCTGCGTCCCCGCAAACCTTGACCTCTGGCCAATCGGCGTGAACCTTTTCTGCGCTACCGGATGCCACTTTGCAAAGCGTCAGACCCTCGGTGGCCGATATCAGCGGCGCATGAAACGTCCTGCCGGCATAGCCATAGCCGATCAGTCCGACGCGGATCGAGTTTGGATCGGGGGACTTTTGCACAGCTGTGCCTAGATCGGAAAACGGATCGTTCGTCATGCTGTAATAGCCCGGTGGCGGAGAGGGTGGGATTCGAACCCACGGTACCCGTAAAGGCACGCCGCATTTCGAGTGCGGTACATTCGACCACTCTGCCACCTCTCCGCGGTGCCGAAGTCGCTTGGTCGAGCGAGGGGCTTCTCTAATGGCGCAGCGTCCGGGCCGCAAGCGGGAAAAACCGTCAGCGTTGCGCAGGAAGCGGAAGGCCCAGAGTGTCGCCACCGGTCAGGTCACCGTCGATGACGCGGAACAGTTCGGCGGGCCGGCCGCCGGTGGCCGAGGACATGACGCCGGTGGGCTGGACCAGGCCGGTGCGCTCGACGCCGCGACGGAAGTTCTGCTTGTGCAGCGAAAGCCCGCTGATGGCCTCGGCGGTAGACTGGAGGTCGGACAGGGTGAAGGTCGCGGGCATCAGGTCGAACAGGACGGGGCGGTATTTCAGCTTGCTGCGCAGGCGGCCCAGGCCTGTGGCCAGGATGCGGCGGTGGTCGGACGCCATGGCGAGGCCGGGGCCGGCAGGGGCGATCGGGCGGTCGTGATCGCGGTCGGCCTCGGCGACCAGACTGGCTTCGTAGAGCAGTTCGTAGCGGTCCAGCACGCGGCCCTCGTTCCAGCGATGGGGAGGCGTGGCGGCGAACAGGGTCTGGACGCGCGTCTGGCGACGGGGATCGGTGGCGGCCCAGTCGGTCAGGGCGGCGATGAGTGCGGGCAGGCAGGCGGCGGGGCCGTCACGACGATCTTCCCAGGGGAAGACATCCAGCAGGGGTGTCCAGCGCGCCTCGGCCAGCGGCGGGGCGTCGGCGGCGTCGGCGGTGAGGGCGAGGTAGCCGACGGAGACCTCGCGGCGGCGCTCCGGGCCGGGGGTGGCGCGCGGACTGGCGCGGCCCAGGTCGCCGAAGGTGTAGAGCTGCTCGACGAAGCCGAGGCCAAAGCCGGTCTGGGCGGTGACGAAGTCGCGGAGCGCCCGTTCGAAAGTGCGGTCGCGCAAGGGATCGAACGGACCGAAGGGCAGGGCTGTCTGGCCGTCGTCGCCGGTGACGGTCAGGACGCAGGCGGTGCGGTCACGAACGGCGATGACGACCGCCGACAGACCAATGCGAACGCCCTGTTCGTCCTGAGCGGCCATCGGTCCTATTCCGTGTGCCAGGCGTCGGGACCGGGGGTCAGGCCGGTGGCCTCGGCCAGGATGCGGTAGCGTTCGAGATAGCGGGCCTGGGCGACGGGGGCGGGCAGGGGCTCGATGACCAGGTCGTAGCCGGCGGGCGGAGCGCCGAACAGGGAGAGGGATTCGGTCTTGGTGAACCCGGCCAGCTGGGTCGCCTCGAAATAGGCGCAGGCGCGGTCGGCCTTCTTGATCAGGGTTTTGATGGCGACGGGCGACTTGGGCGGCAGGGCGAAGCGGACGTGGATGGCCGATTCCAGCCGCGCCTCGAAGGCCTTGTAGTTGACGCCGAGCGCGGATTTGAACGGCGAGATCATGTCGCCGATGACGTATTCGGAGGCGTCGTGCAGCAGGGCGGCCAGACGCCATTTCGGCTCGAGGCCCGGCTTGATGTGGGCCGCGATCTCCTCGACGACGCAGGAATGCTGGGCCACGGAGAAGGCGTGCTCGCCGATGGTCTGGCCGTTCCAACGGGCGACGCGGGCCAGGCCGTGGGCGATATCCTCGATCTCGATGTCGAAGGGCGAGGGGTCGAGCAGGTCGAGGCGGCGGCCGGACAGCATGCGTTGCCAGGCGCGAGGGGCTTTTGCAGCGGAGGATCGGGGAGTGACGGCCAAGACGGTTTCCTGCGGGAATGGCCCGGTGTGGTGGCGCATCGGGGCCGCGGGATCAAGGCCGGGTGGGACAAAGCTGTTGGCGATCATTCCCCGACGTTGAGGGTGACCAGTGCCTTGGCGTCGTCGAAGACGTCGCCGCCCTCGCGGTCCTTGGAGCGGACGGTGACGACGACGATGGGGCCGCCTGCGGGGCCGCGCGCCTCATAGCCGACCAGGCGCCAGCCTTCGACCGAGGGGCGGTTGTCGGTCAGGATCCAGTTGGCGCGGGTGGCGTCGCCGGCGGCCGAGGTGCGGACCACGGTGGCGGCGTCGTTGGCCTGGACGCTGACGCTGTCGCCGCCGTCCTGGATATCGACATTGGCCCCGGCGTCATTGGCCTCGACATTGAAGCCGCCGATGTTGACCGAGGCGTCTTCGCCGTCGGCGTCGATGCTGATCCCGGGCAGGCGGACGGTCGCCTTGTTGCCCTCGGCCTGAATATCGACGCCGGGGGCCTTGACCGAGGCGCCGTCGCCGCCTGACGCGGTGGCCTCGGCGGTCGCGGTGGCGCTGTTCTGGGCGCGGATGCCGGCCACGGCCTGGGGCAGGGAGGCGGACAGACGGTCTTCGAAGGCCTTGAGCGCAGACGTGCTGTCGGTGCCCGACAGGCTGACCAGATGCAGGATGACCTCGGCCCCGCGCGGGCCGCCGTAGGTGCAGACGGTGCCCTGTTCGGTCGCCGAGCCCTTGCGGGTCAGAGAGCCCAGGGTCTGCGGGCATTGCAGGGCCTCGACCACGCGCAGCACGCCGGTCGAGTCATTGTCGATGGTGCGGGTCGAGGAAATGCGCACGGAATTGTTGTCGCAGGCGCTCGTCAGCGCGGCGATCGCACAGACGGTGGGGATCAGAAAGGGTCGAGCCATCATGGTCGCAAATCCTTAGCCTCTGACGTCATCCTGCGCCGACGGGGCCGCAAATCCAGTGAAATCGCGGTAACCGGTGCATCGGACGGGCCGTTCGAGGGCTTAAACGCCGGGACGCGCGCCTTCCCGTCGGTTCAGAAAGGCCAGCCGCTCGAACAGGTGGACGTCCTGTTCGTTCTTCAGCAGGGCCCCGTGCAGCGGCGGGATCAGCTTGTGGGGCGATTTCTCGCGCAGTGTCTCGGGATCGACGTCATCGACCATCAGCAGCTTCAGCCAGTCCAGCAGTTCGGAGGTCGAGGGCTTCTTCTTGAGGCCCGGCGTGTCGCGGATCTCATAGAAGGTGCGCAGCGCCTCGGAGACCAGGCGCGGCTTGATGCCGGGGAAGTGGACCTCGATGATCGCCTTCATCGTCTGGTCGTCGGGGAAGCGGATGTAGTGGAAGAAGCAGCGACGCAGGAAGGCGTCGGGCAGTTCCTTTTCGTTATTCGAGGTGATGACCACGACCGGGCGGACGGCGGCGCTGATGGTCTCGTCCGTTTCCTGAACGTAGAACTCCATGCGGTCGAGTTCCTGCAGCAGGTCGTTGGGAAACTCGATGTCGGCCTTGTCGATCTCGTCGATCAAGAGGACGGGACGGACGGGGGAGGTGAAGGCCTCCCAAAGCTTGCCCTTCTTCAGATAGTTGCGCACGTCGTGGACGCGTTCGTCGCCCAGCTGGCTGTCGCGCAGGCGGCTGACGGCGTCGTATTCATAGAGGCCGTTGTGGGCCTTGGTCGTGGACTTGATGTGCCAGGTGATCAGGGGGGCGTTCAGGGCCTTGGCCATCTCATAGGCCAGCACCGTCTTGCCGGTGCCGGGCTCGCCCTTGATCAGCAGTGGACGTTCGAGCGCGACCGAGGCATTGACCGCGATCTTCAGATCGTCGGTGGCGATATAGTTCGACGTGCCTTCGAACCGGTCGGCCGTGCGCGACATGAGAGAGCTCCGAGAGTTTCTTTAGGAGACGGCTAGCGAAGGCAGGGCCGCCAGACAAGGATCATCTGGTGCGAAGCACGCCCGGAGCATTTCGGGCGAGCAGGTATCGCGCGGGACGAGGGGCAGGCCGTTCCTGAAATTCTCGCGCAGCCGTTTGGCCTCGAACCCGGCGGCCAGACGATCGAGACGTACCAGCAACTGCGCTCGCAGAGCGGCCAGGCTGGCGTCCTCGCGGGCGATCCTGGCGGGATCGGGGGGAGGGAGGCGACGCGGCAGGGGTCGGGACATGGGTGTTCTCTCGCGTGAAGGTGGACATCGGGCAGGCGCTTTCCCCGCCTGCGGAAACCCGCAGCCGGTGGAAGGTGGGATGGGCCGGCGGAGCGCCGGGCTGTCGCCCGGAGACCGTAGGAGATGTGTGTTTCGGCGACAGACAAACGCTCCGCACGAGATGTCTGCCCGGTGGCTGTCGGCCTGGGATGAAGGGGCTTCCCCCACCCAGGACCAGCGACGCTCTTAGCGCCTTGCCGACATGGCCTCCGGCGGGACGGTCGGAGCCTTGCGAACCCGATCCCGTGAACAGCGCAGGTTCCCTGCCATACGCTCTTTGCTGGAGGGGCCTAACGCTCGCCCTGCGAGGGCTCGCTGCTTGAGGCCCGAAGGTCTCTCACAGCCAACGCCTGCAGGTGCGTAGGCCACCCCACCCCGCTCATCTCGTTCCCGCCGCGACAAGCCGCAAGGCCTTGCGCCCTTCCCGGCG
>CALRXI020000013.1:0-50891 GCA_943372125.1 Brevundimonas vancanneytii | reverse complement strand
GCACAGCCCTGTCGCGGGTGACCGAGGCCGTGGATCGCTGCGAGGGCCCGCAGGCCGATTGCGCCGATCCCGCGTGTAACCCCGCGTTCGCCCGTGCGGCCGCGCAGGCAAGACTGGCCGGAGCCGAAGACCTGGACATTCTGCGAGCGTCGAAAGGCGAGACAGCGGTTGCGCCGGTGCCCGCCGCCCGTCCGGCTCCCCTACCGATCATCGCACTGGCGAACCGTACCGCGCTGGTAACATCCGCTTCGGCGATCGCAGGCCTGATGGCGGACGGCGATGTCATCGTCGTTTTCGAGGCGGACCACGCGCAGGCCCTGATCGACACCGCTGGCGCGCCCGGCATCCTGTTGTCGATGCCCGCGCTCGCCGCCGTCGCCGGCGATGAGGTCCTGGCGCTCGTCGAATCGCTGTGTGTCCTGTGGTCGAAAGCGCTGACGGTGCCAGATCAACCCTTGAACATCGGTCTGGGCGGGCTGGGCGATGTTGCGCTGTCCGCTGCGGATCCGGTCGCCTTTGCGGGGGACGTGGCCAGGGTGGTGCGCAAGGCCGTGGGGACCGATCGTCGCTTGGGTGGCATCGTCGACGATCCTGAGGCGCATCTGCGGCTCGGCCTGTCCGCATTCGCATCAACCGAGGTCTGGCAAACTTATGACGGAGACATCCAGTCCCGCCTGCGCCCCTCGATCGCTGCGGCTATAGCGCAGGCGGGCAGCGACATCGCATCCGCTGAGCGCCATCTGTTCGGTCATCGGACCCTGGTGAATGCTCCCGGCATCGACCACGCGGCGCTGCGCGGTGTCGGCTTCACGGATGTCGAGTTGGACGCCGTCGAGACGGCCTTGCTGAGCGTGGACAGTCTGGCCGATGTCTTCCGCGCACCGGTCCTCGATCCTGGCTTCCTGCGGGATGTTCTCGGCGTGACGACCGAGCCCTCTGATCTGCTCGCGACGCTGGGGTTCGACGCCGATTCGGTCGTGCAGGCCGAAGCCTGGGCTTTCGGACACGATGATCTGTCAGGCTGGCCGGACTCGCCGGAAGGATTGAGCCCGATTCTGGCCGATCCTGCTGCCTTCGAGGCCCGGCTGATGAGCGCGTATCTGAAAGCGCTGAACGCGCTCGATACCCGAGCCGTCCAGCTGGATTGGAGCGCCTCGCTCGGCGAGGTGGCTTCGAGACTGGCTTCGGCCGCTCAAGCGGGCGCGCAGACTGTGCGGTTCAGACGGAACCCCGCCCCCGCCGACTTCGCCTTGGACCTGCCCGCGCTCGACGACCGCCCCCGGCGCGAGGAGCCGTCTACCCCACCGCCATCCGAGCGCATCGTGGAAAAGGTGATTGAGCGGGACCGCACCCGCCGCAAACTGCCCGACCGCCGCAAGGGCTATATCCAGAAGGCCGCCGTTGGGGGCCACAAGGTCTATATCCACACCGGCGAATATGACGACGGCGAACTGGGCGAGATCTTCATCGACATGCACAAGGAAGGGGCCGCCTTCCGCTCGCTGATGAACAACTTCGCCATCGCCATCTCGATCGGGCTGCAATACGGCGTGCCGCTGGACGAGTTCGTCGACGCCTTCGTCTTCACCCGGTTCGAGCCGGCGGGTCGGGTCACCGGCAACGACTCCATCGGCTCGGCGACCTCCATCCTTGACTACATCTTCCGCGAGCTGGGCGTCAGCTATCTGGGGCGGCACGAGCTGGCGAATGCGGATGCCGAGCCTCTGGATGCCGACGGCCTGGGCTCTGGCAAGGCCGATGAGCTGGTGCCCGCAGCGCATTATATCTCCAAGGGTTTTGCGCGCGGCGCAGCCCCCGACAACCTCGTCGTCCTGCCCTTCGGTCGCCCCGACACCGCCCCAAGACCTGTCTCACCCGTCGCCGCCGATGCCTGTTCGGCTTGCGGAGACTTCACGCTACAGAAGCGCGGCGGTGTCTGGGTCTGCGATGCTTGCGGGATCACGCCCTCGATGCAGGGTGGCTGAGATCAGGGCACGCCACAGATCGTAACGACCTCTGCGCTAGGCTGGTCCCGATATTGCAGTGCTGGTCATGCCAGCTTCGGAGCCTGCCTGAATGAAACGCCTGCTGATCCTCGCCGTCGCGCTCGTCGCCACCGCCGCCTCTCCCGTCCTCGCCCAGAACGCCAGCCAGATCGCGCGTGTGCGCGGCGGTGCCAGCTGCGCGGGCTGCAATCTGTTCCAGGGCAACTTCACAGGGCTTGAGGCCAGCGGCCTGAACCTGAACGGGGCCCGCCTGCGTCAGTCGGACCTCAGCCTGGCAGTGATGAACCGCACGCGCTTCTCCAACGCGGACTTGCGCGATGTGGAGGCCTATGGCGGGGTCTTTTCCAGCTCCAGCTTCGCCGGCGCCAACCTGACCAATGCCAGCTTCGTCGGGGCCTATCTGGACGGGGCCAACTTTTCGGGCGCGACCCTGACGGGCACCAACCTGTCCGGCGCGACGCTGCTGCGGGCGACGGGCCTGACCCAGAGCCGCCTGAATCAGGCCTGTGGCGACGAGACGACCCGCCTGCCGCGTGGCCTGACCATCCCCCGCTGCTGACGCGTCCAGCCATGGTCACAGATGCGGCGACGACCTTACCGCGATTTAAGTAGGGTGGACGGGCATTCGGGCGCATTAAGGGGCGTGTCCCAGATCAACCTGACCCTTTCCCGTCGCCTTGCTGCCGCCCTGGGCGGAGCCGTTGCCGCGCTTGCAGTCGCCGGACCGGCCTCGGCCGAGGTGACGATCCAGTTCCAGCTTCAGGACCGCGACGTGGCCCGGATGGTGTCGCTGGGCGGCTCGTGCAGCCGGTGCGAACTGTCGGGCCGCGACCTGACCGGTGCCGCCTTTACCGGTGCCAGCTTCCTGAACGCGACCCTGGTCGGCGCCAATCTGCGCGGGGCCGAACTGGTCGGCTCCAACTTCTCGGGAAGCGATTTCAGCCGGGCCGACCTCAGCGGTGCCGAAATGGTCGGTGCCAACTTCACCGGCAGCAACTTCAGCTCGGCCAATCTGACGGGCGTCGAGGCCATGGGCGCATCGCTGATGCGGGCCCGGCTGGCTTCGGCCAATCTGACGGGTGCCGAGCTCAATGGGGCCAACCTGAACGGCGCGGTCCTGACCAGCGCCTCCCTGCGTGGTGTCGAAGCCAACGGCACGACCCTGGCCAATGTCAGTGCGCGCTCGGCCAACTTCAACGGGGCCGAACTGGCCGCATCCAACCTGTCGAACGGCGACTTCCGCAATGTGGACTTCCGCGGCGCGGTCCTTAATGGCGCGCGGCTGACCGGGGGCCAGTTCAGCGGCGCGAACTTCACGGATGTGGAGTTCAATCGCACCGACATTCGCGGTGCCAATCTGGTCGGCGCGCGCGGCCTGAGCCAGGAACAGATCGGCAGGGCCTGCGGCGACGCCTCAACGCGCCTGCCCAGCGGCCTCACGGCCAGGACCTGTCGCGGCGTCACACTTCGGATCGTGCCGCCGGCACCGCCTGCGCCTCCGGTTCCGCCCCGGTCCCGCAACTTCATCATCGCCAGCGGCAACTGATCGAAGGCCCCGTCACCGACGGGGCCTTTGTCGTTATGGCTCAGCCCTTCAGCGGCAGCGCCGCCCGGATGTGCAGTTCCTTGTACTGACGCTCGGCGGCGTCCGACGGCGCGCTCATCAGCAGGTCCTGGCCCTGCTGGTTCAGCGGGAAGGCGATGACCTCGCGGATGGCGGTCTGATTGGCCAGCAGCATGACGATGCGGTCGATACCGGGGGCCAGACCGCCGTGCGGCGGCGCGCCGTAGCGGAAGGCGTTCAGCATGCCGCCAAACTGCTCCTCGACCACCGAGGCGTCATAGCCGGCGATGTCGAAGGCCTTCAGCATGATCTCGGCCTTGTGGTTCCGGATCGCGCCCGAGCATAGCTCGTAGCCGTTGCAGACGATGTCGTACTGATAGGCGCGGATGGTCAGCGGATCCTGGGTCTCCAGCGCCTCCAGACCACCCTGCGGCATGGAGAAGGGATTGTGGCTGAAGTCGACCTTCTTCTCTTCCTCGGACCATTCGAACATCGGGAAGTCGACGATCCAGCAGAATTTGAACTGGTCCTCGTCGACCAGCTTCAGTTCGGTGGCGACACGGGTGCGGGCCAGGCCGGCGAATTTGGCGAACACCGACGGAAGTCCGGCGGCGAAGAAGGCGGCATCGCCCTTGCCGAGACCCAGCGCCGTCATAAGAGCGTCGGTCGGCTCCTGACCCAGGTTCTTGGCGATCGGTCCGCCCCAGGCCTGCTGGTCGTCGGACCAGAAGATGTAGCCGAGGCCGGGCTGGCCCTCCCCTTGCGCCCATGAGTTCATGCGGTCGCAGAAGGCGCGCGAGCCTCCGGTCGGGGCCGGGATGGCCCAGACGGCGTTCTTGTCGTCGGCACCGAGGATCTTGTTGAACAGGCCAAAGCCGCCGTCGCGGAAATGGTCCGAGACGTCCTGCATCTTGATCGGGTTACGGGTGTCCGGCTTGTCGGTGCCGTACCACTTCATCGACTGTTCGTAGGTCAGGCGCTCGAAGCCTGCGTGCTCCATCGTCTGGCCGAAGTCGTTGGTGAAACTATGCATCCCACTAATGGGCGACACCGGCTTGCCATCGGCGAATTCCTCGAACACGCCGTGCATGACGGGCTCGATGGCGGCGAAAACGTCTTCCTGGGTGACGAAGCTCATCTCGACGTCGAGCTGGTAGAATTCCAGCGAGCGGTCGGCGCGCAGGTCCTCGTCGCGGAAGCAGGGGGCGATCTGGAAGTAGCGGTCGAAGCCCGAGACCATCAGCAGCTGCTTGAACTGCTGAGGCGCTTGCGGCAGCGCATAGAATTTGCCGGGGTGCAGGCGCGACGGCACCAGGAAGTCCCGCGCGCCTTCCGGCGACGAGGCGGTCAGGATCGGCGTCTGATATTCCAAGAAGCCCTGATCGACCATGCGACGGCGGATGGAGGAGATGACCTTCGAGCGCAGGACGATGTTCTTGTGCAGGGTCTCGCGGCGCAGATCGAGGTAGCGATGCTTGAGGCGGATTTCCTCGGGGTACTCCGGCTCGCCGAAGACCGGCAACGGCAGTTCGGCGGCCTCGGACAGGACCTCGACGGCCAGGACCTTCAGCTCGACCTCGCCGGTGGGCAGGGTCGCGTTGACCACCGAGGCGTCGCGGGCGACGACTTCGCCGTCGACGCGGATGACGCTTTCAGCGCGCAGGCGCTCGACCGCCTCGAATCCCGGCGTTTCGGGGTGCAGGACCAGCTGCGTCAGGCCGTAGTGGTCGCGCAGGTCGATGAACAACAGGCCGCCGTGGTCGCGCTTCCTGTGCACCCAGCCGGACAGGCGGACATTGGCACCGGCATCGGTCAGACGGAGGGCACCGCAGGTGTGGGAGCGATAGGCGTGCATGATCGAAATCTTTGGATTGGCAGTCGCGCGTGACTGTAAAATCGGGAGGCCGGAAGGGCGCATCATCGCCTCTGAAAGTCAAGGTTTGCGGCGGATATCAGGGCGATGGTTGTTGCCAGTCACGAAGCTGGATCATTAGGGTGCGGCGGTGCTGTTTCTGCTGCGAGTGATCCGATGTACGTCGTCCTGCTAACCTATGTGAAACCGATGGCGGAAGTGGAAGCGGTCACTGCCGACCACCGCGCATGGCTGGACCCGCATGTGGCCAGTGGGTTGCTGATCGCGACAGGACCGCAGGTGCCGCGCACGGGCGGGGTTCTGCTGGCCCGCGGCGGCGGGACGAAGGCCGAGCTTGAGGCCCTGCTGAAGGACGACCCGTTCCAGATCGCAGGCGTCGCCAGCTATCAAGTCATTGAGTTCGCGCCGGGCAAATATCATCCGGAGATGGCGCAGTTCCTCTGACGACGGACGGAAAATCCACAGCTTGCGCAAAGCCTTGCACCGCTGTCTGCACCGAGGTCATCAAGGTTACCGCCAAGATGCTATGGTAAAGCCATGACCGCGCCCATCGACCAGATGCGCCTGCCGCTGCAAAGCGACCTGCCCGACGGGGCGGACGGGTTCGTCGTGTCCGATTGCAACCGCGCGGCGGTCGAGGCGGTAGCCGACTGGCCCAGTCTGATCGGCGGCGTCATGGCCATCTGCGGCCCCGCCGGATGCGGCAAGAGCCGCCTGGGCCAGATCTGGGCCGAGCGGGTCGGGGCGGTCGCCATCCACGGCGGCGAGGCGGCGGTGATCGATCCGATGGAGCTGGAAGGACGGCCCGTCCTGCTGGACCGGGCCGTGGATGCAGACGACGAGACGCTGTTTCACCTGATCAATCTGGCCCAGGCCCCCGGCGGGGCTATGCTGATGCTGTCGCGTCCGGCCCCCAGCGCCTGGCACGCCACCCTGCCCGATTTGCGCTCGCGGCTGAACGCCGTCTTCAGCGTGCCGATGGAGGCACCGGACGACGCTGTCCTGGCGGCCATGCTGGAGGCCAGGTTCGCGGAGCGCGGCATTCGCCCCCCGAAGGACGTCATTCCCTATCTGGTGCGTCGCATCGATCGATCAGCGGAAGCGGCGGCGGCGATCGTCGAGCGGCTGGATGATCTGCACCGGCCGGTCACGCGGGCCCTGGCGCGCGAAGCGCTAGATGGAGAAAGCGGCGATCTGTTCGACTGACGGCTATTTCGGATTGGTCTTCTGGACCAGTTCGGACAGCTGAAAGCCGATACGGTGGGCCGGGCGTTCCTCGGGCTTCTTGCGGGCGTCCAGCAGCACGTTGATCTGGGCATAGTGCTGGATCAGGCGCACGGGCTTGCCGTCGCCGTTCCTGCCCAGAAACATGATGAAGTCGGGACCCCAGAAGCCGACGTCCTGAATCTGCATGGTCCCGTCGCCGGGCAGGCCGACGATCCGGGCCCCGATCTCCTCATCCTTGTCGAGGCCCTTTTCGAAATCCTCGATCAATTTGGACAGCCGCACGAAGGCCCATTCCGCCGGGTTTTCGCGCATGCGGACGCCGTCGGTCAGGGCCGCCGTCTGTTCGGCGGTCGCGCTAGGCAGCAGCGGCTCGGGACAGGGCTTGTCGCCGCAGTCGGAGAACATCGAGGCAGGAGCGACGACAGACGCGGCGGCGGGTTCGGCTTTGGCTTTGCTCATGACCTCAGCCTAACGCCTGAAACCCGAGATCAAAACAGCCCCTGCCCTTTCGGCAGCTCGGCGTAGCGGTGCACGCGCGTCGAAAGGACCAGACCGAAGCCGATCATGATCGTCGTCATCGACGAACCGCCATAGGACAGCAGCGGCATCGGCACGCCGACGACGGGAGCCAGGCCCATGATCATGGCCCCGTTGATCAGCACGAAAAGGGCGAAGAAGGCCACCATGCCGGACGCCGCGATGCGCCCGAAATGGCTGTACGATAGGGACGCGATCCGCAGCGCGGTGAGGATCAGGGCGACGTAGCAGGCCAGCAGGGTGAAGGAGCCGAGGAAGCCGAACTCCTCGGCCAGGGTCGAGAAGATGAAGTCGGTGTGCCGCTCGGGCAGGAACTCCAGCTGGCTCTGGCTGCCCAGACCATAGCCGCGTCCCAAGAGGCCGCCGGAGCCGAGGGCGATCTTGGACTGGATGATGTTGTAGCCGGTGCCGGACGGATCCGATTCCGGACTGAGGAAGGTCAGCACGCGATTGCGCTGATAGTCGTGCATGCCGAACATGACGAAGGGCGGCACGATGGCGACGGCGGCGGCTAAGCCCGTCGCGATGACCCGCCAGCTGAGCCCCGCCAGGAACATGACCACCGCGCCCGTCAGGCCGATGATCATGGCGGAACCCAGATCGGGCTGCTTGGCGACCAGGATGAACGGCAGGCCGATCATGCCCGCCGGGATCAGCAGCTTCCAGGACCAGCGCGCGTCCTGGGCCGTATGGTCGTGGTACCAGCGGGCCAGGGCCAGGACGAGACCGATCTTCATGAACTCGGCCGGCTGGATGCGGGTAAAGCCCAGGTTCAGCCAGTTCTTGGCGCCGCCCGCCGTATAGCCCAGGGGCGTGAATTCAATGGCCAGAACCAGCACAAGCAGCACGGCATACAGCGGATAGGCTGCGCGGAACCACCATTTCAGGTGAACCATGGACAGGATCAGCATCATGACCAGCAGGCCGCCGAAGCGGATCATCTGCTTCAGTGCCCAGGGTGACCAGCTGCCACCCGCGATCGAATACTGCATGGCGCAGCCCGCCAGCGAGATGAGCGTGATCAGGCCGACCACCCGCCAGTCGATCTCGCTGATCTTGGACGAGACGCGATCGCGCTCGCCCGGACGGGTCAGGGCGGAAGCGGTCATTGCGGAGCCTGCGCGACAGGCGCGACGTCAGTAGACGCGGCATCCGGTGCCGGGGCGGCGTCGGGTGTCGGTGTCGGTGCAACCGTGCCGGTCGCGGCCCCCGCCTCCAGCGCCTGGGCGTCCTGCGGGTTGACCTCTGCCGGTCCCGCCAGTCCCGACTGCTCCAGGCGGGCGCGGATTTCCGGATCCTTCAGCAGGGCGACGCGCATCACCTCGCGCGCACGCGGCGCCCCGGCCGTGCCCCCGCCCAGACCGCCGTGCTGGACGATGACGGCGACGGCATAGCGCGGCGCGTCGGTCGGGGCATAGGCGATGAACAGATTGTGGTCCTTCTGCTCCCACGGACGGCCCGCACCCTTGCGGCTGCCTGCGCCATAGTTGCGGGCCTGGGCCGTGCCGGTCTTGCCCGCCATGCGGATGGGGCCGAGACCCAGCTGGCTGTTGCGGAAACCGGTGCCCCCGACGTCGGTCACGGCCTCCATGCCTTCCCGAAGGATCTTCAGCCACTCGGCGTCATAGGGCAGGTCGGCAAAGGCGGCACCCGGTGCCTGTTCGACTCCGCCGATCGACTTGATCAGGCGCGGCACGACCGCCTTCTGCCCGTTGGCGATCCGCGAGGTGTAGACGGCCAGCTGCAAGGCATTGACGGTCAGGGCCCCCTGCCCGATCGCATAGCTGGGGGTCTCGCCGGGATACCACTTGCCGTCGCCGCGCACGGGGTTTTCACGCCGCCATCGGGTGTCGGGGACCAAGCCCTTTTTCTGACCGTCGATGCCAATGTCGAAGGTCTGGCCGAAGCCCAGGTCGCGGGCCGTCTGGGCCACTGCGTCCGGCCCCATCTCGACCGCCAGGGTCATGAAATACACGTTGCAGGAGTTCTTGATCGCCGAGCGCATATCCTGCGCACCGTGCCGCCCCAGGCAGGCGAACCGACGACCCAGATAGTAGCCGCCCGTGCAGACGATGCGGCGGTCAGGGCTGACCCCCCGTTTCAGCGCCGCCAGACCGACCACCGGCTTGAAGGTCGAGCCCGGCGCGAAGGTGCCAGTCATGGCCTTGTCGGTCAGCGGGCGACGCTCGTAGTCCGCCAGCGCGCGGTACATGCGCGAGGGCACACCCTCGACGAACAGGTTCGGATCGAACGACGGCGAGGACACCATGGCCAGGATGTCGCCGGTGCGAACATCCATGACGACACAGCCGCCCGCCTCCTCGCCGAACACCTCCAGAGCGCGGTTCTGGATGTCGTTGTCCAGTGTCAGGACCACATCCTTGCCGGGGATGGGGGCGCGGGAGCCGCCGACATCCTGGGCCACTACCCGGCCGCGCACATCGACCTCGACCCGGTTGCCGCCCTCGGTGCCGCGCATCTCCAGGTCCAGCGCCTTCTCCAGCCCCGAACGACCGATGCGGAAACCGGGATTGTAGAGCAGCTCCGGTACGGTCTCGCCGCGGTCCCTGATGGCCTTGACGTCGCGGTCGTTGGGCTTGGCGACATAGCCGATCACATGGGCATAAGCCCCGCCAAAGGGGTAATAGCGGGCGTCGTGCATGTCGGCCATGACGCCCGGAAGCTCGTTGGCATACAGGTTGACGCGGGCGAACTCGTCCCAGCTGAGGTCGGTCTTGACCGGCACGGGCGAGAAGCGCGGGGCGGCGTTGACGTCGCGGATGATGGTGCGGCGGCGGTCGACGGTGTCGGGCAGCAGGCGACCCAGAAGGTCCAGCGTCTGGTCCAGATCCTTGGTCTCGTCGCGCACGACCAGGACGCGGAAGCTGGGCCGGTTGCCGGCGATGACCACGCCGTTGCGGTCCAGCACCCGCCCGCGCGGCGGCGGCACGATCCGGAAGTTGAACTGGTTGTTGGAGGCCAGGGTCGCGTATTCCTGGGCCTGGACGACCTGAAGCTGGCCCAGCCGGCCGACCAGGGCGATGCCGCCCAGCGCCGTCAGGCCGCCGAACACCAGGGTCCGGCGCAGGAAAGCCCCCTGCCGCTGGTTCGGATCGGAGAAGATCAGCGAGGGTTCCGAGCTCATCGGAACCTCACATCGCCGTCCTCGAACCGCTCGATCATGCGATTGGCGAAGGGAAACAGCAAAAGGGTCGGGATCAGGCTGCCCGCCACGGCGACCAGGCTGGGGAAGGTGCCGGTGACCAGGGTCATGATCAGCCAGCACAGGCCATAGGCCATCAGGCAGCAGGCCGCATAGGTGACGAACAATACCGCCGTCTCCTGCCCCACCAGAAAACTGCGCGAGAACAGGACCACGCCATAGATGGCCAGCAGAGCCAAAGGCCAGAGCCCCAGCGGATTGCCCCAGAAGCCGTCCAGCAGCAGGCCGATCAACAGCAGCATCACCGGGGCCACTATTGAGGGGCGGATCATGGCCCAGGCGAAGGCCAGCACCATGGGAATGACCGGCTCGGGCAGATGCAGGCCGAACAGGCTGATCGGCGTGGCCAGCAGCAGGGTCACCGCCAGGGTGACGGCGGCGGGAATGAAGATCCACTGCACCGGCCCCACCACGCGGACCGCGACGGGCCGTCTCATCCGGGGCCTCCGGTGGCGGGGGCCGGAGTCTCGGGCGCAGGTGTGGAGGGCGCTGGCGCGGCAGGAGCAGGTGCCGGGCGAGGTACCGGGGTCAGGCCCGCCAGCGGTGGCGCGTCCAGTTCATGCGGGCCGACCAGCTGGCCGAAGTCCTGGAACAGCATGACGCGGACGTAGTCGATGGGCCCGCGATCGCTGAACAGCTTGACCCGCCAACTCCCGTCCAGACCCTTGGCCACGACACCGACCGGCACGCCGCGTGGGAAGGCCCCGCCGTCGCCGGACGACAGGATGCGGTCGCCGACCTGCACAGCGCCGACGCCGCGCACGAACTCCAGCCGAGGGTTGCCTGAACCGTCGCCGGTCAGCAGGGCGCGGGCGTCGGTGCGCTGGATCATCACCGGCGTCCGGCTGGCCACATCGGTCAGCAACAGCAGGCGGCTGACGTTTCCGGAGGTGCCGACGACGCGGCCCAGCAGGCCCTGCTCGTTGACCACGGGCTGCCCGATCTTGACGCCCTTTGCCGAGCCGACGTCGATCAGCCGCGCATTGGAGAAGGGTCCGCGCGCATCGGATATCGCACGACCACTGACCATGGGCACAGGCGGGTCGGGCCGGATCGCCAGCAGGGTCTCGTAGCGGGCGTTCTCGATGCGCAGGGCCGTGTTTTCGTCGCGAAGGCGCAGCAGTTCAACGTGCTCGGCTTTCAGGCGGCGGTTCTCTGAGACGGCGAAGAAATAGCCGCTGATGCCGTTGCCCAGGCTACCGAACCAGCGCACCGGCGCGGCCAGGACGCCGCCGACAGGACCGGCGGTGCTTTCGACGCCCGAACGGACCGGTCGATAGGTCGCCTCGCCATGCGCGTCGCTGATCAGCAGCAGGCTGGCCCCGAGGGCGCAGACGACCAGAGCCACCGCAGCCGTCCAGACCACGGGAACCTTGATATTCTCGAACGGTCCGTCGCGAAACGCCACGGCGCGCCTTCCTGACTTGAGTGAACTCGAACAGATCGAGTCGAGCGGATCATACCGCCATTATCGACAGGCTATGGCAAAATCCGGTCCCGTTGGAAACGGGCGTGTCGTGCGGTGACGCGGATTTTACAGGTCGGATGAATCCGGCCGATCAGAGCGCCGAGTCGAGGATGCCCTTCATCCAGCGCGGATGCTCCAGCACCCGGCCACAGCCGATGGCGACGCAGGACAGCGGATCGTCGGCGACCGAGACCGGCAGGCCGGTGTGATCGCGGATCTCGATGTCCAGGCCACGCAGCAGGGCCCCGCCGCCGGTCAGCATGATGCCCTTGTCGGCGATGTCTGCGGCCAGTTCGGGCGGGGTGGCTTCCAGGGCGACCTTCACCGCCTCGACGATCTGGGTGACGGGCTCGGCCAGGGCCTCGGCGGCCTGGCGTTCCGAGACGCGGACCTCGCGAGGGACGCCCTGCATCAGGTCGCGGCCCTTGACGTCGATCGACAGGCCCTCGCCGTCGGCGGGGATGCGGGCCGTGCCGATGTCCTTCTTGATGCGCTCTGCAGTCGTCTCGCCGATCAGCAGATTGTGGTTGCGGCGCATGTAGCTGATCAGGGCGTCGTCCATCATGTCGCCACCGACGCGGACCGAACGCGAATAGACGATGCCGGACAGGGACAGGACGGCCACTTCGGTGGTGCCGCCACCGATATCGACGACCATCGACCCGGTCGGCTCATGAATGGGCAGACCCGCGCCGATCGCGGCGGCCATGGGCTCGTCGATCAGGCCGACGCGGCGCGCGCCGGCGTTCAGGCAGCTGTCGTTGATGGCACGACGTTCAACGGCCGTGGCTCCCGAGGGGACGCAAACTATGATCTTGGGATTCACGAAGCCCTTGCGGTTGTGAACCTTGCGGATGAAGTGCTTGATCATCTCCTCGGCGACTTCGAAGTCGGCGATGACCCCGTCACGCATGGGACGGATGGCCTCCATGTGACCCGGCGTACGGCCCAGCATCTGTTTGGCTTCCAGGCCGACGGCATGGACGATCTTCCGTCCACCGACATTTCTGAGGGCGACCACGGACGGTTCGTTCAGAACGATGCCCTTGCCCTTCATGTAGATCAGGGTGTTGGCGGTGCCGAGATCGATGGCGATGTCGTTGGAGATCGAGCCGAAGAGGGTGTTGAACATGGGCTTGGGATACCGTCTGGTTCGGGCCTGAGAAGGGCGTTGGTCGTCGTGATCCGCTTCGGCGACGCCCCGGCACCGCGCATCCCCATACGCAACGCCACCTGATCATTATCGCCTGACTGACCGTGGGCCGGTTTGCCCTTGTGCGACGGCGATTACAACCCCCTTGCCGCCAAGGTGGGGCTTGCAGGCCACCGATCACCGTGAGGTGATCGACCCGCACGTCGGACGAGCGTCATTTCGTTTCGGTTGCCCGCTCCAGCGCCGGATAGAGGATTTCATTTTCCATCGCGATCCGCAGGCTCAGGGCCTTCATCAGGGCCGCCGTCGCCGTGGAAAATGCGCTCTTGTCCTGCACAATTCGGTCGACTGTCCACAGATCGCGATAGGCGGTCCAGCCGCCATGTATGACACCCATCTCTGCAAAGGCTTCGCGCGCCAGGGACTGAAGCGAGGGATCAGGAGAAGCCATCAAGGCGGGATAGACATCGTCATCCTCGACTGTGAGGTGGCTGACCATCTGGGTGTTTATACCGTCCATGACCGCGCGGCATTCGACGGCGTCGGCGCGGGTCTTCAGGGTCGCGGCGAGACCGGTCAGCTGGCTGGCAAATCGCAGAAGCGCACCATGCTCCCGGCGAAGCCTTTGGGTGTCCATGGCTTCAGCCTTCCTTCGAAAAAGAGAGGCTGGGCCATAGACATTGCCAAGGTCTGAAGATCAGACGGCCGACAGTCCCTCGGCAGCCAGAACGCGCTGCACTGCAGGCCGGGCCTGAATGCGATCCAGATGGGCATTCAGACGCGGGAAGCGGGCCGTATCCAGCAAGCCCGCCTGACGCGCCCAGCGCTCGAAGATCAGCAGATAACCATCGGCGAGGCTGAAGGTGTCGCCGAGGACGTAGTCACCCTTCAGATAGTGATCCTCGACCAGCTGATATTTCGACAGGGCCAGTTCTACCGCCTGGTCCCTGGCTTCGCCTTCCAACGGCGGGCGGCTGAACAGCACCTTGCCGATGGCTGGGTGAAGGGAGGAGGCGAGAAAACCATTGAAGGCATTGAAGGTGGCCAAGGCATACGGCTCGGTCGGGGCCAGGTTGCGGTCCGGATGGGTCTGGGCGACCAAGGCCAGAATAGCCGCATTCTGGGTGATCACACCATGATCGGTTTCCAGCGCCGGCGTCACACCCGCTGGATTGACGGCCAGATACTCCGACGTCTTCTGCTGGCCGGTCTTCAGGTCGATGACCTGCGTTTGGTAGTCCGCTCCCGCCTCTTCCAGGGCGATATGCGAGGCGGTGGCGCAGGCACCGGGCGAGATATAGAGCTTGAGCATGTCGATCTCCTGAAATGGACTGGATAGACAACGCAGATAGAGGCGCGCCCTATCCGTAACAATAGCAGTTCCTGATTATTCTCGTTCCGTCGCCCTCTCCCGCCGACGGACCAGCTCGCGGACACCGAGCATGAGGCCTAGCCAGACCACGGCCACGCCAGCCAGGATCAGGGACGTCCAGATGCCGTCCCCGCTGACGGCCGAAACCACGGCCCCGCCGAAGAAGGCCACCAGCACCGTCTTGGGCAAGACGCCCAAGGCACAGCCCGTCAGAAACCCCCAGAAATTCGCCCGTGTCGCCCCAAACGCCATATTGACCACGATGAACGGAGCCGAAGGCACATTGCGGATCATGAAGCTGGCATAGAAGGCATTGTCGCCGACGAACCTTTTGAGGCGGTCGGTCGTGCGTCCCCCGAACCGCTCCAGCGCCCGCGCCGTCGGCCCGCGGCCCAGCCAGTAGGTTGCGCCCGCCGACACCACCGTGGCGATCCAGCTGTACAGAAACCCGAACCACGGCCCGAAGGCGACCACGCAGGCGGCGATCAACAGAAACTGCGGCACCCCCAGGAAGGCGGACAGGGTAAAGACCGCGATGGCGACGAAGACGCCCCAGGGGCCGCTTCGAAACCCGCTCATCCACGACTCGAGCTGATGCTCCGCCCCTAGGTCCAGCTGATGCTTGCCGAACAGGAACAGGCCGGTGACGGCCGCCAGCAGCACCGCGGTCGCCAGCAAGGCCCGCCAACGTGCGGCCTCCATATTCAGGATGAAGTCGAGGAGGCGGCGCATGCAGGCTTAGCGACTAGGCGCGAACGGCTGGACGATCCAGGTTTCGAGCGTCCACGCCAGACTATTGGGATCCCAGACCCAGGTCTGGGTAAAGGGGGCTGTCAAATCCGTGTCGTCGGGACCGGACATATCCATGCGGCCCGTCGCCTCGACCCGCGTCGAGGAGAGGGCATTCAGAGTGGATATGTATCCACGCAGGCCGGGGTTTTGCGTCTGCAACTGCGCCATGAAGGCCGCGACCGGCGATCGCGCGCCGCCGCCGCCTGTCGTGATGGTGCCACCCCAGTCCAGACGCGTGCTCTGTCTGGGCTGCAACCGCCGGGCCCAGGCCAGGGCCTTATCCTCGGCATCGTCCGGCACAAACCGCCAGCCGACCTGATTCATCAACTCCACCGCCGCGAGCCGGTCACCCTTGAACCGCAGACATTGCTCCAGTCGGGTCATGTCGTTGCGATAGTCAGCCTTGTCCAACAGGTCGCAAGCCGGAAACCGCTTGATGGCCATGGCCGTCAGGTCGAAGGCGAACATCGTCGTCAAGCCACCGCCGCAGGCACTCTCAGTGCGCCGGCGGATCGGCTGGTTGGGAACGCCACGCTGTGCGCCGTTGGCGATTTCGACTGTGCTGAGCCATGAATGCATACAGATTCCCGCCAGTGCGTTGGGCTGCTCATCGGGCAGTGCCGCCAGCTCGCGGTCGGCAAACCGCGCCATACCCTGCACGGCCCGCCACTCCTCCGGGGAGACCGGAGCCGACATCCGCGCCCCTTCATTGCCGTACACGACCACCTGAGGCGAGAAGCCCGCGCGTCGCTCATAGGCGATGCCCGGCATCAGGCGTCCATAGCCGTCGATCTGAAGGATGCGATAGACCTCCGTGCCACTAGTCTGCTCCTGATCTAGCGCCGGCATGCCCAGCGTGCGGGCATCCTCGGCAAGACGCGCGCAGCGATCCGCGCCATTGTCGTCAATGCAGTTGCGGCCCTTGGTCTCGGGCTCCTGCCCCGCCAAGACAAGCAACATCATCAGCGCAGCAAGCATGGGCGAACTCCTTACCGAACATCGTCCTGACCATTTGCACCGGCCCGACCCTGCCCGTAAACAGGAGATGCCCTCCCCGGCTCCCGACATCTCCGAGATTCGCCATGTCCAGCCTGCAGTCGTCCGCCCTTGCCCGCGTCAAGCCGTCCGCCACCCTGGCCGTGACTGCCCAGGCGCGCGCGCTGAAGGCCGAGGGGCGCGATGTGATCGGCTTGGGGGCCGGAGAGCCGGACTTCGATACGCCGGAGAACATCAAGGCCGCCGCCATCGCTGCCATCCAGCGCGGCGAGACCAAATACACCGACGTCGACGGCCTGCCCGAGCTGAAGGCCGCCGTGGTGGCCAAGTTCGCGCGCGAGAACGGCCTGACCTACACGCCCGCCCAGATCCACGTCGCGCCGGGCGGCAAGGCGGTGCTGTACAATGCCCTGGTCGCCACCCTGTCTCCGGGGGATGAGGTAATCGTGCCCGCCCCCTATTGGGTCAGCTATCCCGACATGGTGCTGTTGGCCGGAGGCGAGCCGGTGGTCGTCGTGGGGCATGAGGCCGATGGCTTCAAGCTGAAGCCCGAGGCGCTGGAGGCCGCGATCACGCCGCGCACCAGATGGCTGATCCTGAACAGCCCGTCGAACCCGACCGGCGCGGCCTATACGCGGGCCGAGCTGGAGGCCCTGGCCGAGGTCCTGCGCGGTCACCCGCAGGTCTGGGTGATGACCGACGACATGTACGAACACCTGATCTACGGCGACTTCGCATATACCACCATGGCCCAAGTTGCGCCGGACCTGTACGACCGGACCCTGACCATCAATGGCGTGTCCAAGGCCTATGCCATGACGGGCTGGCGCATCGGCTATGCAGGCGGGCCCAAGCCGCTGATCGACCTGATGCGCAAGGTGGCGGGACAGACGACGTCCAACCCCTCCTCCATCAGCCAGTGGGCGGCGGTCGAGGCGCTGAACGGGCCGCAGGACTTCATCGCAGAGCGGGGCAAGGCGTTCGAGCAGCGGCGCGATCTGGTGGTGTCGATGCTGAACCAGGCGACGGGCATCCGCTGTCCCAATCCGGAAGGGGCTTTCTACGTCTATCCGTCGATCGAGGGGCTGATCGGCAAGACGACCGAGGCGGGCGTGGTCATCGACGGGGACGAGACCTTCACGACCGAACTGCTGAACGCCGAGGGCGTGGCGGTGGTCCAGGGCACGGCCTTTGGCCTGAGCCCCTATTTCCGCATCAGCTATGCGACCTCGGAGACTATGCTGGAAGAGGCCTGCGGGCGGATCCAGCGGTTCTGTGCCAGCCTGAAATAGGCGCTAGCGCCCGCGTTTCCTGACCCACATGGCGGCGTCGGCCTCGGCCAGCCAGACCTCGGCATCCTCGTGATCCACCCAGGCGCGCACGCCGAAGGAGCCGCCGAGCGGTGCCCGCGTGCCGTTCCAGTCGAAACCCTCGGCCAGGGCGGCGTTCAGCCTGGCGGCCTTGTCGCGGCCCTCGTCGAGGCCGGCATTGAGCATCAGCAGCGCGAACTCGTCGCCGCCCATGCGCCCGACGGCATCGGCGGCCCGGCTATTGGCCAGCAACAGGTTGGCGACATGGACCAGGGCAGCGTCGCCGGCGGCATGGCCGAGACTGTCGTTCACGCCCTTGAACCCGTCCAGATCCAGATACAGCAGCACCGCCGTGGCCTCGTAGCGCTTGCAATAGGCCATGGTGCGCTCCAGCACGGCCACGAAGCCGCGCCGGTTCAGGGCGGGGGTCAGCACGTCGTGATCGGCGGCCGCCTCCGCCGCCTCCGCGCGCAGGCGCAGGGCCTCGACCTCGGCGCGCAGGCGCTCGATCTCGGCGTGGGGGTCGATGACGGCCGCGTCGGTCAAGGGTGAATTCCAGCTCCCCGGTCCGCGCGACTCACCCCGCCCGGCCCGCATGCAGCCTAACGCCGTCGGTTGCGGGCGCAACGTGTGTGCTGTATCGCGCCGCTTTCCGCGAAAGGTCCGACGGCATGGCGAACCAGATAGCTCCTGTGGCGATCATCATGGGCAGCCGCTCGGACTGGCCGACCATGAAACACGCCGCCGACATGCTGGACCGGCTGGGCGTCGCCTGGCAGGCGCAGGTCGTCAGCGCCCATCGCACGCCGCAGCGGCTGTACGATTTCGCCACAGGGGCCAGGGCAGCGGGCCACAAGATCATCATAGCAGGCGCGGGCGGAGCGGCGCATCTGCCCGGCATGGCGGCCTCGATGACCGACCTGCCGGTGCTGGGGGTGCCAGTGGAATCCAAGGCGCTGAAGGGCATGGACAGCCTGTTGTCGATCGTACAGATGCCCGGCGGCGTCCCCGTCGCCACCCTGGCCATCGGCGAGGCGGGGGCCAAGAATGCGGGCATCCTCGCGGCGCAGATCCTGGCGCTGTCGGACGAAGCGCTGGCCGCACGGCTGGCGGCCTTCCGCGCGGCCCAGACCGAAAGCGTTCACGAGACGGTCGAGGACTGAGCTTGAGCGCCACGCCTGTGTCATCGAAACTCCTCCCCCCCGGATCGACCCTGGGCATCCTGGGCGGCGGCCAGCTGGGCCGGATGCTCAGTCAGGCGGCGTCGCGGCTGGGCTTCAACGTCGTGATCCTGGATCCGGAAGAGAACAGCCCGGCGGGGCGGGTGTCCCAGGGCCAGATCGTCGCCGCCTATGACGATCCGACGGCCCTGAGGGTGCTGGGCCAGACCTGTCAGGCCGTCACCTTCGAGTTCGAGAACGTCCCTGCCGCCTCGGTCGCATATCTGGCCGAGGGTGGCGCCCTGGTCGCGCCCGGCCCGCGCGCCTTGGCCGTGGCCCAGGATCGGGTCGAGGAAAAGACCTTTCTGAACGGCGTCGGGGCGACCACCGTCGACTTCGCTGTGATCGACAACGTCGAGGACCTGATCTCAGGGTTGGAGCGGCTGGGCACTCCGGCCCTTCTGAAGACGCGGCGCGAGGGTTATGACGGCAAGGGCCAGATCTGGGTCACCTCCGCCGCCATGGCCGCCGACGCCTGGCATGCGGTCGGCGAGCGGCCGTCGGTGCTGGAAGCCAAGGCCGCGTTCGTGCGCGAACTGTCGGTCATCGCCGCGCGGGGTCGCGACGGACAGATCGCCGTCTATCCGCTGGGCGAGAACATTCACTCGGGCGGGGTGCTGAAGACGACCCTGGCCCCGGCTGTAGTCGATGCGGCGACGCAAGGGCGGGCCGAAGCCATCGCGCGCGCTGTGCTAGAGGGACTGGATTACGTCGGTGTTCTGGGCGTCGAGCTGTTCGAACTGGGACACGGCGACCTGCGGGTCAACGAGATCGCGCCGCGCGTTCACAATACCGGCCACTGGACCCAGGACGGCTGCGTCTGCGACCAGTTCGAACAGCATATCCGCGCCATCGCCGGTTGGCCGCTCGGCCCGACGAATGCCCATGCTCAGGTCGAGATGACCAATCTGCTGGGCGGTGAGGTCGAACAGTGGCGGTCATTGGCGAGTGAGCCTGACGCCCGGCTGCATCTCTACGGCAAGGCTGAGGCCCGGCCGGGCCGCAAGATGGGACATGTGAACCGGGTCAAACCACTCTGACCCTCACCTCCCCGTTCGCGAAGGCGAATGGGGAGGACAGGCCGCGCCAGCGGCCAGGAGGGGGCGGCACCGGCCTTTCCGATTGCGAACAAAGACAGAACGTGCAAGCTTTCGTGGATGTCGGACACGTCCACATATGGTCGCGCCAAGAGCCTGCGCCGACCGATGACGCCGCCAGAGGCGCGGTTGTGGACCCGAGTGCGCGGACATAGGCTGCACGGCTTCAAGTTTCGGCGGCAGCATCCGATTGGTCCCTATATCGTCGACTTCTACTGCGCGGCGGCACGGCTGGCGGTAGAGGTGGATGGGCGCGTCCACGAGCACCCGGATCAGTTGCAGCATGATGCGCGGCGGACGCGGTGGCTTGCGAACCAGGGAGTCCGGGTTATCCGGATCGCGGCGGTCGATGTGCGCGATGAGTTGGATGGCGTTCTGGCGTTTATCGTGAGGGTTGTCAGGGAACGCCTTCCAGCGCCGGAGTCGCCCCCTCCACCACGCTTCGCGCGGTCCCCCTCCCCATCTGCGATGGGGAGGTGAGCGGTTCCTCTAGTCAGCCTTTCGCCCCATACCGCATCCGGCTGAGCACCTCGGTCACCTTGCGCAACGGCGCGTCGAAGTCCTTGCCGGCTTTCCATTTTTCGAAGGCCATGACGTTGTCGATGCGGCGCGACACGAAGGCGTCGGCGGCGTCGCGGCCGTCGAACCAGCGCATGGTCATGGCGGGGATGAGGATGCCCGACAGGATGGTCCGCTTGGAATAGTGATTCCAGTCGGTGGCGGTGTCGCCGGCCCAGTGCCAGAGATGGTCGGCGCTCTCCCAGGCCAGTTTCAGCCCCAGGTCGGCATTGGTCGGCAGGGCCAGGAAGGCGGCGCAGCGGCGGGTGGCCTCCAAGTCCTGCGCCCCCGCCTCCAGCCGGGCGGAGACGGCTTGGGCGATTCGCTCGCGGATCTTCAGCGAGGCGACGTCCAGTTCGGCCAGGGTCGCCAGCGCCCGGTCGTCGTGACGGCGCGACAGCAGGGCGGCCAGATCACGTGCCCCGTTGGGCAGCAGCAGTTCCTGGTCGCCCAGCGACAGGCCGTTATCGTCACAGGCCGCGCGGACCATGCGACTATTCCAGCCCATGACGGGGGCCCGCACGATGGCGGCGTCCAGCACCGCCTGCTCCATGCGGTCGCCCCAGTCTTGCTCCGGAGCCTCGTTCGACAGGTGTGGCGCATCGGTCATCCGGGCAGCATAAGCCCGTAATCGGTGGGTTTCGAGCCTTCAGATATAGGCGCGACGATCTGGACAGGGCCGGTCGGCTCGTGTATCAGCCCGCCTTCACTCGCGAGCCCTCAGGTTCGGAGCGCGATTTTTATTTGTTCGCCCGTCTCCCTCACAGGACGCGGCGGGCGGCCAAAGGAGAGTTCAACCTGGTACAGATTTTCGTTCGCGATAATAACGTCGATCAAGCGCTGAAGGCCCTCAAGAAGAAGATGCAGCGCGAAGGCAGCTTCCGTGAAATGAAGCGCCACGTGCATTTCGAGAAGCCCTCGGAAAAGCGCGCCCGCCAGAAGGCCGAGGCCGTTCGTCGCGCCCGCAAGCTGGCCCGCAAGCGCATGCAGCGCGAAGGCCTGCTGCCCGCGCCCAAGCCCCGCGTGCCCGGCCAGGGTGCTCCGCGCGGTTAAGCCGACAGCGAGTTACAGATTTGAAGGGCCGCCCTGGGAAACCGGGGCGGCCTTTTTCTTTGTCTCCTCCCTGTCGCGCAGCGATGGGGAGGTGGATCGGAGGCTCCTTCGCGTCGTGACGGAGGGGGCGGCGCAGGTCTGAGCCAGACGAAACGCCAATCCCTTTCGACCGCGCCGCCCCCTCCACCACGCTACGCGCGGTCCCCCTCCCCATCGCCAAACGGCGACGGGGAGGAGACGATGGCATTACCGCCCCCCGCCCCGGATCGCGCCGGCGAAGCTCTTGAAGCTGAGCTTCACGTCGGACAGGGCACCGGCGCGGAAGGCACGTCCCGCAACCCAGATCATCAGGGCGGCGAAGGCGAACATCCCGATCATGGTGCCGATGATCTCCAGCAGGGGCGGCTCGGACGGGGCCCGCGCGCTCATCAGGAAGGGCGTGAAGAACGGCACCCAGGACGCGATCTGCACGATGGGATTTTCGGGCGTGCGGATCGCCAGCTGCATGATCAGGATCGGCACGACCAGCACCATCATGATCGGCCCCATCAGCGTCTGGGCGTCGCGCGGCGTCTCGCAGAACGCCCCGATGGCGGCGAACAGCACCGCATACATCAGGTAGCCGCCGACCATGTAGATCAAGAAGTAGAAGACCAGCCCCCCATCCATCAGGGCCGCCCCCACGTCGGCCGCCAGCTGCGGATTGGCCACGACAAGACCCGTGCCGCCCAGAATGCCCCAGAAGGCCATAACGGTCAGCGTCAGAAGCGCGACGCCCAGCACCTTGCCGGCCATGATCTCGGTCGCAGAGGCAGACGACAGAAGCACCTCCAGGATCGTGTTCGACGTCTCCTCCATCACGCTGTTCAGCAGGATCGAGGCCCCGGTGATCACCAGCGACCACAGCAGGAAACCGGCGGCTAGGCCGATGAAGATGGGAATCTGGTCGCGCATCGAGACTTCACCACCGCTGGCGGATTTCGGCGAGAAGCTGGTCACGGTGGGTCGGAAATCGTCGGTTGCGGTGACGACCGAGGCATCGATCCCGGCGGCGGCAAAAGCTTCGCGACGGTTGACGGATTTCAGGGCGTCCTCGATGGCGTCGGCGACATTGTCATTGGTGGCCGAAGCGCTCCAGACCCGGGCCGTAGGCTTGCCGTCGGTGCGGGTCAGGAAAACGATGGCGTCCAGATGCGGAGACTTGTCCGACTCATCATCCAGATACTGACGCACCAGAGCCTCCTGGGCCGCGCCGGGGGCGGCGCTGGCCAGATCGGCGGGGGTGGCGATCAGGTTCAGACCCTTTCGGCTGACCGAAGCTGCCGCATTCTCTGCGGCTCCGGGCGGCAGGGGCTGGCCTTTCGTGGCCTCGGCAATGGCGGCCTGGGCGCGGGCCGCACTGCGTTCGGCGTCGCCGGCCAGCGCATCACGCACGGCGGCGGCCAGTCCGGTCGCCTCGCGCCCGTCCTCGACCAGGGCGACAGACTGGGCCGGCGATTCCGATGCGGCAGTCAGATATCCCACACCGCCACCGATGACGCCGAACAGCGGCAGGGCCAGCAGCGACAGCCAGAAGCCGACGGTCTTGGCATAGGCGGCATATTCGCGCCGCGCGATCAGGATGATGCGGTTCATCGGGCGGCCTCCACACCGGGGACTTTGACGGACTGGTCCTGATCCGGGTGATCCCCGGTCAGGCCGATGAAGGCATCATGCAGGCTGGGTTCCTTGAGCTCGAACCGGCGGACGTCTAGCCCGCCCAGGAAGGCTGCCTTCAGCGCCTCCTGCCCCTGTGCGTTGCCGCCAAGCGAGGCCTTCAGCACCCGCACGCCGTCGGCCTCGGACACGACTTCCACGCCGCTGACGCCCGGCAGGGTCGCCGCCTGCGCGGCCTCGATGGCCCCTTCCAGTTCAAGGAAACGCGGCGAGGTCGCCCGCGCCTCGCCCACCGTGCCTTCGAAGGCCTTCTGGCCACGGGCCAGCAGCACGACCTTGTCGCACAGCCGCTCGGCATGCTGCATGACGTGGGTGGAGAACAGGACCGTGGCCCCCTCCTCGGCCAGGCCCCGGATGACCTGTTCCAGCCCCTGCTGGTTGACCGGGTCCAGACCGCTGAACGGCTCGTCCAGGATCACGAACTCCGGGCGATGCACGACGGAGGCGATCAGTTGCACCTTCTGCGCCATCCCCTTGGACAGCTCCTTCATCTTCTTCCTGCTCGACGCGCCAAGGCCTTGCGCCTCCAGCATTGCCTTGGCCCGCTTGCGACCCTCGGCCAGCGGCACGCCCTTCAGCGAGCCGAAGAAGGCTATGGCGTCGATGGGCGTCATCTTCTTGTAGAGACCGCGCTCCTCCGGCAGGAAGCCGATCCGGTCGCGCACCTTGCGCCCGTCGTCGGCCCCCAGGATTTCGATCCGGCCCGCGCTGGACGACTGAAGCCCCAGGATCATGCGGATGGTCGAGGTCTTGCCCGCACCATTGGGGCCAAGGAAGCCGCAGATGGTGCCCTTGCCGACCTGAAAGCTCAGATCGCGCACCGCCTGGAAATCGCCGTAGCGCTTGCTCACGCCCTCCAGCGTCAAAGCTGTCGTCATGGTCCAACCCCGTTCCTCGTGTCGAAACGATCATAGGGGGTGTAAAGGACAGTTTACAAGTCGATCCGCTCTGTCCTGTCATGAATTCCGTGTCATGTTCGGTGCATAAGACCGCTCGATTGCCGGACGCCTGAATGACCTACGACGCCGCCCCCTCTCCCGTTGTGCCGCAGACCGGATCGCGCCTGTGGACCGTGGGAGCCAGCGCGGGGATTTCCGTCGCCGTCCTGCTGGGGCTGGCGGTGATGCAGCCGCAACTGGCCGTCTGGTTGCTCGGTGCGGCCGCTGTGATCGCGCTGGCGACCTGGACCATCCATCGTAACCCTCCCGCACAGGCCCCGGATGGTCCGCCTGCGGATCAGGTCATCGAGTCGCTCGATCTGGCCGACCCGACCCTGCTGGATGGCGTGTTCGAGGGGTTGGGCGATCCGGTCATGGTGATCGCGGGCGGCGAGGCGGACGACATCGCCGGCCGCCGCATCGTTCTGGCCAATGCGGCGGCGCGCGAGCTGCTGCGCATTCCTCGCGAGGGGGCGCTGCTAGTCTCGGCCCTGCGCGACCCCGGGGTCTTGGAGGCGGTGGACGAGGCCCTGTTCGGCGGCATGGCACGCACCACCGACTATGGCGGATCGGGTGCCCAGACCCGCCACTGGCGGGCCATGACCCGGCCCCTGCCCGCCGCCGAAGGGGCCTCGCTGGCCCTGCTGGTTCTGCGCGACGAGACGGACGTGCGGCGCATGGAGCTGATGCGCGTCGATTTTCTGGCCAATGCCAGCCACGAGTTGAAGACGCCCCTCGCCTCGCTGAGCGGCTTCATCGAGACGCTGAAAGGCCACGCCCGCGACGACCCCAAGGCCCGGGACAAGTTCCTGGACATCATGGCCACCCAGGCGGAGCGGATGAGCCGGCTGGTGGCCGATCTGCTGTCGCTGAGCCGGATCGAACTGAACGAACACATTCCGCCTTCGGGGCGAGTCGACCTGGCCCGCGCGGCGGGTGACGTGGTGGATGCGGTCAGCATCCTGTCGGCAGAGCGGAAAGTGAAGATCGAGCTGGAGGCCGACGACATCACTGCCCCTGTCAGCGGCGATCGCGACGAGATTCTCCAGGTCGTCCAGAACCTGGTCGACAATGCCATCAAATATTCGGCCGAGGGCGACACGGTGCAGATCGTCATTCGCCCCGACATGACCTTGGATCAGGTATCCGCGCCCTGGTCGGGCGGCAATCGCGGGGCCGGGGCGACACGCCTACCCCTGGTGACGCCGGACCGGGAGACGGGCGTGCGCTATGCTGCGGTGACGGTGCAGGATCACGGGCCAGGCATGGCGCGCGAGCACCTGCCCCGGCTGACGGAGCGCTTCTATCGCGTCGAGGGTCAGAAGAGCGGCGAGCGGGCGGGCACGGGCCTGGGCCTGGCCATCGTCAAACACATCGTCAACCGCCATCGCGGCGGGCTGACGGTCGAGAGCGAACCCGGTCAGGGCGCGACCTTTACGGCCTATTTCCCGGTAGCGGAGAAGCGCGTGGCTTCCGTAGCCGAAACCTCGCGAGACGTGGCTCTTTGAGGGTAGCCTCGGCCAGTGTGACGGTCCCGTCACAGCCCAGCTGTGCGGCGTAACAGAACTGTCACGCAGCCGTCTTAATCCGCTGACCATTCCGGGGCAGGTTCCGCCGCGGACGAACCGGCGGACCGGCGCGTTCCGATTCCCTGTTCCGGACGTCCATGACCTGGCTTTTCCTGCCCATTCTGATCGTCATCGTGGTCGCGGCCTATCTGGCGGCGCGGCGTCTGGCGCGTAAGCGCGGCGAGGGTCAGAACCCCCATTCCCGTCCGGGCCAGCACGGAGCCTACGCCCTGATCTGGACGGCGGTTCCGGCCCTGGTCGTGCTGCTGGGCGTCGCCGTCTTCTCGGCCCCGATGGAGCGGTCGCTGACCCTGGCGGGTGCGCCGGAGGCCGTGCAGCAGCTGGAGCCGCTTCGCCGAGAGGCCTTCTTCGCCGATGCCCGCAATGTGGGGGCCGGCCAGCCGACCGCCCAGATCTGGCCCGCGCCCTATGCCGAACTGCTGCCTGTCGAGGGGCAGCGCGCCAAACGCATCGGTCAGACCATCGGCCTGGGCGGCGGCGTCGGTGCCCTGCTGGCGGCCCTGCTGGGCGGACTGTTCGTCTTCAGCCAGATCCGTCCAGCCATGCGCGCGCGCAACCGCGTCGAGGGCTGGATCATCGGGGCCCTGTTCGTCTGTTCGGCCGTGGCGGTTCTGACCACCATCGGCATCATCGGCTCGCTTCTGTACGATTCGGTGCGGTTCTTCTCCGAAATCCCGATCGCCAACTTCCTGTTCGGCACCCAGTGGAGCCCGCAGACGGCCATTCGGGCGGACCAGGTCGGCTCGACCGGCGCGTTCGGAGCCCTGCCGCTGTTTGCGGGCACCTTCCTGATCATGCTGATCGCCATGGCCGTGGCCGCGCCCGTCGGCCTGTTCTCGGCCATCTATCTTTCAGAATACGCCGGACCGCGCTTCCGGGCGATGATCAAGCCGGTGCTGGAAATTCTCGCGGGCGTGCCGACCGTGGTCTACGGCTTCTTCGCCGCCCTGACGGTGGGTCCGGCCTTCCGCGCCTTCTTCAACGACGTGGGGGCCATGCTGGTCGGGGGACCGCTGGACGGGCTGGGGCAATATCTGATGCTGGTGCAGAACCAGATGGCGCTGGTGGCGGGCATGGTCATGGGCATCATGCTGATCCCCTTCGTCAGCTCGCTGTCCGACGACATCATCAATGCCGTGCCGCAGAGCCTGCGTGACGGTTCATACGCCATGGGGGCGACCAAGTCCGAAACGGTCAAGCGGGTCCTGCTGCCCGCCGCCCTGCCCGGTGTCGCGGGCGCCATGCTGCTGGCAATGTCGCGGGCGATCGGCGAGACCATGATCGTGACCATGGCGGCGGGCCTGGCCGCCAATCTGACCCTCAATCCGCTGGATACGGTGACCACGGTGACCGTCCAGATCGTAACGCTGCTGACCGGCGACCAGGAGTTCAACAGCGCCAAGACCCTGTCGGCCTTCGGCCTCGGCCTGACCCTGTTCCTGGTGACCCTGATGCTGAATATCGTCGCCCAGCGCATCGTCCAGAAATACCGGCAGCAGTATGACTGACGCGACCCCCACTTCCGCCGACACCAGCGCCCGCACCGACCGTTTGCGCGCGGGCCTGAAGCGCCGCTATGCACGCGAGGGCCGGTTCAAGCTGTATGGCCTGCTGGCCATCGCCGTGGCCGTCGGCTTCCTGGTGCTGCTGCTGGGCCGGATCATCGAGCAGGGGCATACGGCCTTCTATGCCCACACTCTGACGACGCCGGTCTATATGGACCCGGCGCGGGTGGATCGCGCCTATCCGCAGGGCACCAATTTCGAACTGCTCGTCGCGGAGCAGCAGCTGGCGCGGTTCGGCATCACCGACGATGCGGCCGGCACCAAGGCCCTGGCCATGCGCAGCCTGTTCTCATCCGAGCTGAAGTTTGTGGCCGCCGAACGCGTGGCCAGCAATCCCAATGTCATCGGCCAGACCCTGCCCATCGCCGCGCCCCTGTCGGACGACGCCGATCTGTATTTCAAGGGCGAAATCAGCCGCGACACGCCGCAAGACCAGCGCCGCCTGACGGATGAGCAGATCGACTGGCTGGACCGGATGGAGGCCTCGGGCAATGTCTCGTCGCACTTCAACACCGGCCTGTTCACCAAGGGCGATTCGACCGAGCCGGAACTGGCGGGCGTGTTGGGGGCCATCGTCGGCTCGGCCCTGATGCTGATGATCACGGCGGTGATCGCCATTCCGCTGGGCGTGGGGGCCGCCGTCTATCTGGAAGAGTTCGCGCCGCGTGGACGGCTGACCGACCTGATCGAGGTCAACATCAACAATCTGGCCGCCGTGCCGTCGATCATCTACGGCCTACTGGGTCTGACCCTGTTCATCAACTGGATGCACCTGCCGCGCGCCAGCCCGCTGGTCGGGGGTCTGGTGCTGGCCCTGATGGCCCTGCCGACCATCATCATCGCCACCCGGTCGTCGCTGAAGGCCGTGCCGCCGTCGATCCGCGAGGCCGCCCTGGCCATGGGGGCCTCCAAGACCCAGACGGTGTTCCAGCACACCCTGCCCCTGGCCATGCCAGGCGTCATGACCGGCTCGATCATTTCTATGGCCCATGCGCTGGGCGAGACGGCCCCCTTGCTGCTGATCGGCATGGTCAGTTTCATCCCGGGCATTCCGACCAGCATCGTCGAGCCGACCGGGGCCCTGCCCTCGCTGGTCTACATCTGGGAGAATGCGTCGGAACGCGCCTTCCACGAACGGACTGCTGCGGCCATCCTGGTCCTCCTCACCTTCATGATCATCATGAATGCCGCCGCGATCATCCTGCGTCGGCGCTTCGAACGCAGGTGGTAGTGCTATGAAGTTCAACATCTTTCGCGCAGCCGACGGCACGGAAAGCGCCCCCGCCAGCACCACGCCCGTGATGAGCGCCCCGCCGGTGGTTCACGGCAGCGCACCTGTGGGGCCGACCAAGATCGCCGCCCGCGACGTCTCGGTCTTCTATGGCGAGAAACAGGCCCTGTACGACGTCTCGCTGGACATTCCGGACAAGACGGTCACCGCCCTGATCGGTCCGTCCGGCTGTGGCAAGTCGACCTTCCTGCGGACCATGAACCGCATGAACGACACCATCCCGGGCTGCAAGGTCACCGGCCGGATCGAGATGGACGCCGAGGACATCAACGCTCGCGCGGTCGATCCCGTGCTGCTGCGCGCCCGCGTCGGCATGGTCTTCCAGAAGCCGAACCCCTTTCCCAAGACCATCTACGAAAACGTCGCCTATGGCCCGCGCATCCATGGCCTGGCCTCCACCAAGGGCGAGCTGGATGTCGTCGTCGAGGCCTCGCTGAAGCGTGCCGGCCTGTGGGAAGAGGTCGCCGACCGGCTGCACTCACCCGGCACCGGCCTTTCGGGCGGTCAGCAGCAGCGTTTGGTCATCGCCCGCGCCATCGCGGTCGAGCCCGAAGTCATCCTGATGGACGAGCCCTGCTCGGCGCTGGATCCCATCGCCACGGCCAAGATCGAGGAGCTGATCGACGAGCTGCGCGAGCGCTACTGCATCGTCATCGTCACCCACTCCATGGCCCAAGCCGCCCGTGTGTCCCAACGCACCGCCTTCTTCCACATGGGCCGTCTGGTCGAGACGGGCGATACCGAAGAGATCTTCACCAATCCGCGCGAACGGCGCACGCTGGACTACATCACGGGACGCTTCGGCTGATGAACCAGCACACAGTAAAGGCGTATGGCGACGAGCTGAACCAGCTCACGGCAGAGGTCGCGCGCATGGGCGGCCTGGCCGAGGCCCAGGTGGCCGATTCTGTCGACAGCGTCGCTCGTCGCGACGTGGCGCTCGCGCGTGCGGTCGTCGAGCGTGACGCCAAGCTGGACGCCATGCACCGCGAGATCGAGAAGAAGGCCATCCGCCTGATCGCGCTGCGTCAGCCCGTGGCCTCGGACCTGCGCCGGGCCCTGGCGGCGATGAAGCTGGCCGTCGATCTGGAGCGAACCGGCGATCTGGCCAAGAACATCTCCAAGCGCGCGCTGATCCTGGCCGAGGGCGAGCCGATGCAGCCCCTGACCCGCTCCATCGAGCGAATGGGCAAGCTGGTATCGATGCGCCTGCGCGACGTGCTGGACGCCTATGCCGCCGGCGAGGTCGATCGGGCCGTCGCCGTCTGGAACACCGACGACGAGGTCGACGAGCACTACAACAGCCTGTTCCGCGAGCTGCTGACCTACATGATGGGCGACCCGCGCACGATCAGCGCCTGTACCCACCTGCTGTTCATGGCCAAAAATTTGGAACGCATCGGCGACCACGCCACCAACATCGCCGAGACCATCTATTACGAGATCACGGGCCAGGAATTCACCGGGGAGCGTCCCCGCTGGAATCCCGAGGACCAGCCGGGCGCCGACGTCGGCCCCAACTAGACGACCCCGCTAGACCGGAGAATACGCTGTGCAGCCTTATATTCTGGTGATGGAAGACGAGGACGCGCTCGCGACCCTGCTGTCGTACAATCTGGAGAAAGAGGGCTACCACGTCGTGGTCGCCTCCGACGGCGAGGAGGGCATGCTGCAGATCGACGAGCGGCTGCCCGATCTGGTGCTGCTGGACTGGATGCTGCCCAAGCTGTCGGGCATCGAGGTCTGCCGCCGCATCCGGGGCAAGGCCGAGACCCGCAATCTGCCGATTATCATGCTGACCGCACGGGGCGAGGAAAGCGATCGCATCCGGGGTCTGGACACCGGGGCCGACGACTATCTGACCAAGCCCTTCTCCATGACCGAGCTGACGGCTCGTATCCGTGCCGTGCTGCGCCGCATCCGTCCCGGCCTGGCCGACGACCGCATCAACCACGGAGACATCGTCATCGACCGAGTGGCCCACCGCGTGCGACGCGCGGGCAATGAGATCCATCTGGGCCCGACCGAATTCCGCCTGCTGGACCACTTCATGCAGCACCCGGGCCGCGTCTTCAGCCGCGAGCAGCTGCTGGATTCCGTCTGGGGCAGCGACGTCTATGTCGAGGCCCGCACCGTCGACGTCCACGTCGGCCGCCTGCGCAAGGCGCTGAACGTCGAGGGCACCGTCAATCCGATCCGGACGGTGCGTTCAGCGGGTTATTCGCTGGATCTGGGCGGCTGACGGCCGATCAGAACGGGAAGAAGATCGGGATCGCCACCATGGCCGCGGCCCAGGTGATCAGGTTCAGCGGCACGCCGATCTTGACGAAGTCCATGTAGCTGTAGCCGCCCATGTTGAAGACCAGCACATTGGTCTGATAGCCGAACGGCGTGGCGAAGGCGGCCGACGCCGCCATCATGACGCAGACCAGGAACGGCCGGGGATCGACGCCCAGACTTTCGGCCAGAGCCACCGCGACCGGCGTGATCAGCACCGCCACCGTGGCATTGGACAGAAGCTCGGTCGCAAACAGGGTCACGCCGTAGAGCACGATCAGCGCCCCGAGCGGTCCCAGCGGACGGATCACATCGATCAGCCGCTCGGCCCCCGCCGAGGCCAGGCCCGTCACCTCGATGGCCATGCCGACCACGACCATGCCCGCGATCAGCAGGAGGATCTCCGGTCGCAGACCGGCATAGGCCTCTTCCGGTGTAATGACCCGCAACAGGATCAAGGCGACCGCCCCGGCGAAGGCCGCCGCCGCGATGGGGACCCAGCCCACGGCGGCCGAGAAGATGACCAGGGCGAAGATCGCCATCGAGATCGCCGCCGGCCTGAAGCGGAATGGCCGGTCCGCCGCGCCATACAGGTCCACGTCCCCCAGATGGGCGTCGCCGGAGCCGTCGGCCTGGTTGCGGGCCTCGCCCAGACGCGGAAAGCCGAACGGGATCAGGCGTCGGCGCTTGCGGGCCGCCTCTTCCGCCGCCAGGCGACGGGCCTCCTCCATCTCGGCCTGACGGGCCTGCTCCGCCTCGTCGGCCGCCACCGACCGCCCCAGCTGCCTTGCGCCCACGAAGTACAGCCACAGGCCGCCGACGGCCGCGATGCATAGACCCACGGGCGTGATCTCGAACAGGGTGAAGACCTGCTGGCCTGCGTTACGGGCCATGTCGTTGACCAGCAGGTTGGTCGAGGTCCCGATCAGCGTCAGCAGGCCGCCCATGACCGTGACGTGGCTGAGCGGCATCAGGAACCGCTTGGGCGACAGCTTCAGCGAGGTGGCCACATCGCGGATCACCGGGGCCGCCAGCACGACCACCGGGGTGTTATTCAGGAACCCACCGACGGACCCGCACATGGCGATGACCATCCAGATGCCCCGCGCGCCCACCCGCGACGCCAGGGCCGTCGCCTTGCGGATCAGCAGGCCCAGCAAACCCGACAACTCGATCGCATAGGCGATGACGAACAGGCCGGCCAGGGCGATGACCGCCGGGCTGGCGAATGCCCCCTGCACCTCCACCGGCCGCACGACGCCCATGATCAGCAAGGCAGCGGCACCGGTCAGTGCGACGACATCGGCGCGGATCTTTCCGTAGATCAGCGCGCCGACGACAGCGACGAGGACCACCAGGGCGGCAATCTGATCGAAATTCATACGCTGTGCTGCCCCCGCAGACCCTAGACGTCAACCATGCGGTCGGTGCGGGTCCACACGAAAGCGCTCGTCGTGCTAGGCTGGTTGCATGTTCAAGCCGACTGCACGTCTTCGCTCCTTTTTGGTTGCCTCCACCATCGTCAGCCTGACCTTGAGCCTGGCGGCGTGCGAGCGTGAGGCCGAAACTCCGGTCGCGCCTGCGGCTCCCGCCCCGGCACCTGCGCCCATCACGGTCGAGGCCGCACCCATCGTGCTGGATCGCGCCGGATTTCTGGCTGCCGTCGACGCCGCTGTCGCGGCCTATGCGAGCGGCACCGCCTCGACAGGTCAGGATATCCTCGTGGGGCGCCGCTTCACGATCCGTCAGGCCTTTGGGTGCGGCGGTCCCCTGCCCTCAACAGCCGCCGTCAGCGACGGTCTTGCCGGCTGGACTGCCAGCGATGATGGGCAGACGCAACGCCTCACGCTGACGCCGGCCGACTGGACCGAGACCGCTCTGGTCGCGGGCGAAGCGCCGATCTGGGAAGCGGTCGAGGGCGTGTGGCTGAGCCGGCCCTGGCTGCGCACAGAGACCTGTCCACAGGTGAACCCCGATCAGGCACCGGCCGGTCCGGCGGCCGTCAGTTCGCCCCAGACCGTCGGTCTGGCCGCCGTCTTCGAGCCGGAGGGATCGCGTCTGGATCGCCGCAATGGCCGGGCCTACAGCTTCACGATCCGCGGCGAGGATGATCAGCCGCCGCCTCCGCACACCGGCGGCTATCGTCTGGTCCTGGAAGGTCGCTTCGCAGCCTTCCCCGACGGCCGGGCCATCCGCTGCCGGGCCGCCAGCGTAGATCAGCGCCCGGTCTGTATCGCCGCCGTCCAGATGGACCGCGTCGCCTTCGAGGATACCGACGGCAGCGTATTGAGCGACTGGCGGACCGGCTGACGCAGGTGCGACCAAGGCGCTTCACAAGCTGCGCGAACCCTATACGGTCCGAACCCTGATTTTCAGGGAGCCTGCCTCATGCGCCGCCGGACCTTTCTCTCGACCCTGCCCGCCGGGGCCTTGCTGGCAAGTGCGGGAGCCGGCCAGGCACAGAGGCCGACACCAGCCCCAGCTACCGCGGCGACACCCGCACCCCGCACCCGACCAGCCGACCCCTATGCCGGCATCGGCATCGGCGATCGCAACAGCGGGGTGAAGTTCGTCGGACGCTCGACCGTCTGGGGAGCCAATGGCGCGGCGGCGACGGCGCATCCGACCGCCACTCTGATCGGTATCGAGACCCTGAAGCGCGGCGGCTCGGCCATTGATGCGGCCATCGCCATCAATGCGGCCCTGGGCTTTCTTGAGCCCGTCGCCAACGGCATCGGCGGCGACGCCTTCTGCATGCTGTGGGACCCGGCCCAGCGCAAGGTTGTCGGCTTCAACGGTTCGGGCAACAGCCCGCAGGGGCTGTCGCTGGCGACGGCGCGGTCAAAGGCGGTGGACGGCTATCTGCCCGCCGTAGGGGCGGTGACGGTCAATGTGCCCGGTACGGTCGATGCCTGGTGGAGCGCGCACCAACGCTACGGCAAGCTGCCGTGGAAGGATGTCCTGCTGCCCGTCGCCGAGCTGTGCGAGCAGGGCGTGCCCATGCCCCAGCTGATCGCCTGGTATCTGGAGCGGGGCATGGCCGGCTTTGACCGCCGCGCCGCCCTGATCGAGGAAAACGATAACAGGAAGCGGGTCTATGCGCCGGGCGGGCGCACGCCCAGGGTGGGCGAGGTCTTCGCCAATCCCGACCTGGGCCGCACCTATCGCCTGATCGCAGAGGGCGGGCGCGACGCCTTCTATGACGGGCCGCTGGCCGATCAGATGCAGGCCTATTTCCGGCGCATCGGCGGCTGGATGACCCGGGCCGACCTGGCGGCGCACCGCACCGAATGGGTCGAGCCGATCCGCACCACCTATCGCGGGGTCGAGGTCTATGGTCTGGGGCCGAACACCCAGGGGCTGTCGACCAACCAGATCCTGAACATCTGCGAGCAGTTCGATCTGAAGGGCATGGGCTTTCAGTCCGCCGCCAGCATTCACCATCAGGCCGAGGCGAAACGGCTGGCCTTCGAGGACCGGGCTAAATGGTTCGCCGATGCGCGGTTCAGCCGTACGCCGGTCGAGTGGTTGAACTCCAAGGACTATGCCATCCAGCGCGCTAGCCTGATCCGGCCCGACCGGGTCATGGAGCGCGTCTTCCCCGGCGATGCCCCGACGCAGGGCGACACCACCTATTTCAGCGTGGCGGACAAGGACGGGATGATGGTCAGCTGGATCCAGTCCAACTATCGCGGCATGGGCTCCGGCCTGGTGCCGGACGGCGTGGACGGCCGGACCCTCGGCTTCATGTTCCAGGACCGGGGCGAGCTGTTCGCCCTGACCGACGGCCACCCCAATGTCTATGCGCCCGGCAAGCGGCCCTTCCACACCATCATCCCGGGCTTTGCCTGCAAGGACGGCGAGCCCTGGATGGCCATGGGCGTCATGGGCGGCGGCATGCAGCCGCAAGGCCAGGCCCAGATCATCATCAATATGGTCGACTACGGCCTGGACCCGCAGGAGGCCGGGGACAGCCCGCGCTGGCAGCACTATGGCTCGTCCGAGCCGACCGGCCAGCCGGCGGAGGGCGTCGGCCGTTTGCATCTGGAAAGCGGCGTGCCCGAGGCGACGAAGCGGGCGCTGGAGCAGATGGGCTGGGTGCTGGGCCCGCCCGACGGCGGCTTCGGCGGCTATCAGAACGTGGTGCGTCAGATCAATGAGCGCGGGCCTTGGGCCTATGGTGCGGCGACCGAGATGCGCAAGGACGGGATCGCCATAGCCTACTGAGCGGCGGCATCAGTCCGCGACGACACCCGTCCGCGCGCCGCGTGTCTGCTTGCGCCAGAGGGCGGCATATTCACCGCCCTGCCGGGCGACCAATTCGTGGTGGGCCCCGCGCTCGATGACACGTCCTGCTTTCAAGACCAATATCTGTTCAGCATCGGCGATGGTGGACAGGCGGTGGGCGACGACGAGAGTGGTGCGGCCGCTGCGGGCCTTGCCCAAGGTTTTCTGGATGGCGGCTTCGGTACGGCTGTCCAGGGCGCTGGTCGCCTCGTCCAGGATCAGGATGCAGGGATCGGCCAGCAGGGCGCGGGCGATGCCGACGCGCTGGCGCTCGCCACCCGACAGCTTCAAACCCCGCTCCCCGACCCGGGTGTCCATGCCCTCTGGCAGGCCGCGGATGAAGTCATCCAGCTCGGCGGCGTCGGCGGCGGCCCAGATGGCGGCCTCGTCGGCGTCGGGGCGGGCGAAGCCGATGTTGGCGCGGATCGTGTCGTTGAACAGGGCCACATCCTGCGGCACCAGGGCGACGGCGGCGCGCAGGCTCTCCTGGGTCACGGCGCGCACATCGCGCCCGTCGATCAGCACCCTGCCCTCCTGTGGGTCCAGCAATCGCAGGGCCAGTTTGACGATGGTGGACTTGCCCGACCCCGACGGGCCGACGAGGGCGGTGGTGGTGCCGGGCGCGGCGACGAAGCTGACGTCCTCCAGCCCATTGGCCCGGGCGTCGTGGCGGAAGCCGACGGCCTCGAAGCGCAGTTCGGAGGCACAGCCTTCGTCCGGCTTGGCCAGGGCGATGGCGTCGGGCGCATCGGCGACCTGGGGCGTCTGGCGCGTGACCTTCAGCATCTCCTCCATGTCGATGAAGGATTGGCGGATCTCGCGATAGGCGAAGCCGAGGATGTTCAGCGGAGCGTACAGGCTGATCAGGATCAGGACGGCGGCGGTGACGTCGCCCGGCCCCATCCGTCCGGCAGCGGCCTCGAACCCCGCCATGACGGCCATGACGCCCAGGCCGACGTTCATGATGACGGCCTGCATGACGTTGAGCAGGGCGAGCGAGCTGTTGGCCTTCAGCGAAGCCCGCGTGTAGTCGCCGAGCGCGGCATCATAGGTGCGGGCGGCACGGGCCTCGGCTCCGAAGGACTTGACGGTCTCGTAGTTCAGCAGGGCATCGACGGAGACGCCTGCGGCCTCTGTGTCGGCGGCGTTCATTTCACGCCGGTGCTCCAGCCGCCAGTTGGACAGGGCGAATGTGGAGGCGGCGTAGACGGCCACCACGACCACGGCGACCGCGCCGAACCGCCAGTCATAGGCCCCCGCCAGTACGCCGGCGGCCAGCACCAGCTCGACACCCGTCGGCACCAGGTTGAAGGCCAGGATGCGCAGCAGAAAGTCGACCGAACGCGCCCCGCGATCCATGGTCCGTGACAGGGAGCCGGAGCGTTTGGTCTGGTGAAAATCCAGCGACAGGTTCAGGGCGTGGGCAAAGGTCTCGGTCGCCGCCGTCCGCTGGGCCGCCGAACGGACGGGGGCGAAGACAACGTCAGACGCATTGGGCGCAATGGCCGACAGCAGCCGCACGATGGCCCAGCCGACGGCAAAACCGGCAAAGCCCAGGCCGATGGCGACGCCGGTGGGCTGGTCTGCAGCCAGATGGTTGACCGCCGCGCCCAGCACCAAAGGGGCCAGCACGCCCAGGGCCTTGCCCGCCAAAGTCATGGCGATGGCTCCGATAAGGCGCAGGCGGAGGTGGGGGGCATTGGACCGGCCGACCAGCTTGATCAGGTCACCCAGCGCCTGCCAGGTGGGCGGGCCCTCGGTCGCGGGCGCGGCGATTCCCGCCTGGGCGGCCTTGGCCAGAGAATCCGATTTCCGCCCCGACCGTTCACCGCGCATGAGCGCAGATATGGACCGCGTCGGGAGTTACGCAAAGGGGGTGGCGCGCATTCCCCGTCTGACGGAGGACGGGTCCGGAAGAGCCGGTGTCTCCTGAAAAAGGCTAGAGACATTTCCGGACGGGAGACACGACGTTTCTGCCGTGCGGGGGACCGGGTCCGGGACGCATGCGGGCCGAGGTTCAGATGAAGATGACGATGTGAAAGACCCCCGCGCGGCGAGGATCGCTGCCGATCCCGCCAACCCTCACAAGGGGACGTTGAGAGGTGGATGCAAGGAGCCCCATGAAGGAAATTCGCCGCCGTCGAGGAGCGACAGTCTCCACCCAGGGTCGAATGGGGCGGCAGGATAAGGGTCGGGAAGGCACTGTTTTTCGCAGATGCGATGATGGCAGCGTCCCTTCCCGGCTTGCTCACCTCGTCAGATGCTGGCACAGGCTGAAGCCTCACCTTGGATCCGTCTGCCCGTCGGCAGCGGATGGCTATCCAGACCGCCTATCCGTCAGGAAATCGGGTCGCCGGATGCGGCCCATCCAGATGAAACCTGCATGACCATTCTCGCTTCCGCGCGCCAGCAATGGCTCGCCAATCCCCGCCGCGATCTGCTGGCGGGCACCGTGGTGGCCCTGGCCCTGATCCCGGAGGCCATCGCCTTTTCCATCATCGCCGGGGTCGACCCGGCGGTCGGCCTCTACGCCAGTTTCGTCATCGCGGTGACGATCGCCTTCGTGGGCGGACGACCGGCGATGATCTCGGCGGCGACGGGCGCGATGGCCCTGCTGATGGTCGGCCTCGTGCGCGATCACGGGCTGGAATATCTGTTCGCGGCCTCGCTGCTGACCGGTGTGTTCCAGATCGTCATCGGCCTGTTGAAGCTGGGGCGCTACATCAAGTTCGTGTCGCGCAGTGTGATGACCGGCTTCGTCAACTCCCTGGCCATCCTGATCTTTCTGGCCCAGATGCCCGTGCTGATCGGGGCCAACTGGCAGACCTTCGCCCTGGTCGGCGCGGCACTCGTCATCATCTACGGCTTCCCCCGCATCACGAAGGCGGTGCCGTCGCCCCTGGTCGCCATCGTCGCCATCAGCGCGCTTGTGATCTTCATGGGGCTGGACGTGCGGACCGTGGGCGACATGGGCCAGATGCCCTCGACCCTGCCGATGTTCCACCTGCCCAATGTGCCGCTGACATGGGAGACCCTGACGATCATCGGACCGGTGGCGGCGACACTGGCCTTCGTCGGCCTGCTGGAAAGTCTGCTGACCGCCAATCTTCTGGATGACATTACCGACACGCCCTCCGACAAGGACCGCGAGACGCGCGGCCAGGGCATCGCCAACATCGCAGCCTCCCTGTTCGGCGGCATGGCGGGCTGCGCCATGATAGGCCAGTCGATCATCAATGTGACCTCGGGCGCACGCGGACGGTTGTCGACCCTGTGGGCCGGGCTGTTCCTGCTGTTCCTGATCCTGGTGCTTCAGGACTGGGTGGCGCAGATCCCGATGGCGGCGCTGGTGGCCGTGATGATCATGGTCTCGGTCGGGACGTTCGACTGGGGCTCGGTGCTGCGACTGCGCTCCACCCCGATCCAGTCCTCCATCGTCATGATCGCCACGACCGCGACCGTGGTGGCCACCCACGACCTGTCCAAGGGCGTAGTGCTGGGCGTGGTCCTGTCGGCGATCTTCTTCATGCGAAAGGTCGGCAAGACCGTCGTCGTCGAGGAGATCGAAGTCCCCGAAGATGGCCACCTGCGCTATCGCGTGACCGGCAACCTGTTCTTCGCTTCGGCCGACGTGTTCGCCGCTGCCTTCGAGCATCATGGCCATCCGACGCGGGTCGAAATCGACATGACGGGTGCCCATCTGTGGGACCTGACCGGCGTCGCCGCCGTCGACAAGGTGGTGTTCCGCTATCGCCGCCAGGGGGCCGAGGTCGAGGTCATCGGCATGAACAAGGCCGGACAGAGCCTGATCGACAAGGTCGGCAGGCACCACAAGCACCACCTGCCCGCAGGCGCTACGCACTAGTCAGGGGCTGGACGCCTAAAAGCCACTGATCCGGCCGGAGGGCTTCAGTCTCCGAGCGACCGCGATGCGACCAGATCGTCCACCACCGATGGATCGGCCAGTGTGGAGGTGTCGCCCAGTGCGTCGGTCTCATTCGCCGCAATCTTGCGCAGGATGCGCCGCATGATCTTGCCGGAGCGGGTCTTGGGCAGGCCGGGGGCCCAGTGGATGGCGTCTGGTGCGGCGATAGGGCCGATCTCCTTGCGGACGTGGGCGATCAAGGCCGACTTCAGATCGTCGTGCGGGTCGATCCCCGCTTTCAGCGTCACATAGGCATAAATGCCTTGGCCCTTGATATCGTGGGGGAAACCCACGACAGCGGCTTCGGCGACATGGTCGTGCAGGACCAGGGCGCTCTCGACCTCGGCGGTGCCCATGCGGTGGCCCGAGACATTGATGACGTCATCGACCCTGCCTGTGATCCAGTAGTAGCCGTCCGCGTCCCGGCGGCAGCCGTCGCCGGTGAAATACTTGCCGGGATAGGTCGAAAAATAGGTCTCGAAGAACCGCTGGTGATCGCCCCAGACGGTTCGCATCTGGCCCGGCCAGCTGTCGGTGATGACCAGATTGCCCTCGGTCGCCCCCTCCAGGACGGCGCCTTCGGCATCGACCAGTTGCAGCTCGACGCCCGGCAACGGCTTGGTCGCCGATCCCGGCTTCAGCGCCGTCGCGCCCGGCAGGGGCGAGACCAGAATGCCGCCCGTTTCCGTCTGCCACCAGGTGTCGACGATCGGACAGCGCCCCTCCCCCACCACCTCGTGATACCAGCGCCAGGCTTCGGGATTGATCGGCTCACCCACCGTGCCCAGAAGACGCAGGGACTTGCGGCTGGTCGCCTTCACCGGCCCGTCGCCCTCTCGCATCAGGGCCCTGAGCGCGGTCGGGGCCGTGTAGAAGATCTCGACCTTATGTCGGTCCACCACCTGCCAGAAGCGGCTGGCGTCGGGCCAGGACGGAATGCCCTCGAACATCAGCGTCGTCGCACCATTGGCCAAGGGGCCATAGACGCAATAGCTGTGTCCCGTGACCCAGCCGACATCGGCCGTGCACCAGAAGACCTCGCCCGGCCGATAATCAAAGACCAGCTCATGGGTCCAGCTGGCCCAGAACAGATATCCGCCGGTCGTGTGCAGGACGCCTTTCGGCTTGCCCGTCGAGCCCGAGGTATAGAGGATGAACAACGGATCCTCGCCCTGCATCGGCTCGCAGGGACAGTCTTCGGAGACGCTCTCTCGCGCGGCCTCATACCGCACGTCGCGGCCCTCGACGATCGGCACATCCGCTGCTGTGTGCGAGACCACCAGAACCTTGTCGACCAGACCCTGAACGCCGGGCCGCTCCAGGGCCGCATCGACATTGGCCTTCAGCTGTATGGGCTTGCCGCCCCGGCGGCCCTCGTCGGCGGTGATGACGAAGCGCGAGCCGCAATCCTCGATCCGGCCCGCGATACTGTCGGGCGAAAAGCCGCCGAAGACGACGGAGTGCACCGCCCCGATCCGGGCACAGGCCAGCATGGCCATGGCCGCCGTGGGCACCATCGGCATGTAGATCGTGACGCGATCGCCCTTCTGGACGCCCAGGCCCTTCAGCACATTGGCCATGCGGCAGACTTCGGCATGCAGTTCGCGATAGGTCAGGCCGCCATACCGGTTGGGATCGTCGCCCTCCCACAGGATCGCCATCTGATCGCCGCGCGTTTCCAGATGCCGGTCCAGACAGTTCCAGGCGACGTTCAGCACCCCGTCGGCGAACCAGCGGATGCGGAAGTCGGCCTTGTCGAACGAGACATCCTTGATGAGCGTCGGGACCGTCACCCAGTCCAGCCGCCTCGCCGCCTCTGACCAGAAGGCGTCCGGGTCGCGACGCACCGCGTCGCGCGCGGCCTCGTACGCCCTGGCATTCATATGGGCCCGGGCGGCCCATTCAGGCGCGACGGGATACAGTTCAGTCGACATTCAGCCAGTCCTCGGCAAGCCAGTACGCCGCACGGCGCTGTCAGCAGCCGAACGGTCCGAAACCAGCCAACATCACCGGGACGGGCGCGTCCAGCCCTTGCGATGCGCGCGGACCCAGGCCGAGACGATCGTGACAACCACAGCGCCGACCATCCCCGAGAAGGCCAGGTCCCAGGCGTCGTCGAACAACAGGGCCCCGATCAGGCCGGCCAGGCTGAGACCCAGCAGAACCAGCGGAAGGCCCAGGATTGCGGTCAGCGACAGATGGCTGCGCATCAGATCGCCTTCCGCCGCTTGCCCAGCCACAGGTAAAGCCCCGACCCCAGGATGATGATCGTCGCCAGGTCCAGGATCGCCCAGACGATCTTAAGCGCCAGCCCGCCATAGTCCCCGAAATGCAGCGGCTGCGACAGGGCCAGGGTCTTCACATACCAGGGCGTCGGCGCGACGGCGGCCAGTTCACCGGTCCGCGCATCGATCAGGGCCGGTTTCGTCAGATGCGTCGTCAGCGGCGTGTCCCCATGGAAGAAGACGGCATAGTGGTGATCCGTCGAATAGGCGGTGCCCGGAAAGGCCACGAACTGCAGCGTCTTGCCTGGCAGGGCCGCCCTTGCGCGCTCCACCGCCGCGTCCAGCGAGGCCCGCTTGCCGACCGGGGCCGGATCGGCATAGGCCACCGTCAGCTCCTTCAGCGCCGTATCCTTCCAATAGGCCAGGATCGGGGTCGCCAGGGTGTTGACGATGCCGGTCACCCCCACCACCAGCACCCAGCCCACCGTCACGATGCCCAGCAGGTTGTGATAGTCCAGCCACCGGGTCCGCGCGGCCTTGTCGATCCGGATTGTCCCGAACACCAGCCGCCGCATGAACGGCACATACAGCACCACGCCCGACACCACGGCGACGACCAGCAGCAGCCCCATCGCCCCCAGAAACAGCATTCCGGGCAGGCCCAGGAACATGTCGGTGTGGAGCTGCAGCAGAAACTCCATCACCGGATGCCCGGCCACCAGCGGAGCCGCCTCGCCGCTGGTCCGGTCGATGGGCTGGAAGGAGTACTGTCCCTCGGGCGCATCAGGCCTCCGGCTGGTGACGTTCACCACCGGCCGGTCCTCGTCGAAGCTCATGAAGGCCGGCACCTCACCGGGCTGACGCGCCAGTGCAGTCTCCAGCACCTGATCCAGCGACAAGCGACGCCCGTCCGCATGGGCCGGAGCCCAGGGCTCGTCCAGCAACAGGTGGTCCAGCTCGTGGCTGAACACCAGCGGCAGACCGGTGATGCACAGCATCAGCAGGAAGACGGTCGAGACCAGGCTCGACCACTTGTGGACCCACGACCAGCCCTTGAGGGTGCGTGTCTGCATCCGCCTCAGAAATCCGTCGACAGCGACAGCCGCAGGGTCCGCGGCGCGCCCAGCGTCAGATAGTTGGCACCGGGGAAGCCGCCGACCGCGACCCACTGGTCGTCGTCCGCCAGATTCTCGACCCGGGCCCGCAGGGTGACCGGGCGATCCGCAACCTGGGTGACATAGCGCAGACCGGCATCGAAGCGGGTCCAGCTATCGAGTTCGACGGCATTGGCGGCATCGACCGCCTGATCGCCGGTATAGATGGCCCGGCCCTCCAGGGTCAGACCGGACATCTGGGGCACATCCCATTCGACATTGATGTTGCCTTGGACCTCGGGTGTGCCGATCGGGCGATTACCGTCGAAGATGCCGTCCGCCGTTCGGGTCAGTTCGGCATCCAGGAACGTCCAGCCGCCAATGACACGCAGGCCGTCACGCGGCTCACCGTAGAAGGCAATCTCAAGGCCCGTATTCTCCTGCTCACCATCCGCATAAAACACGCCGCCCTCGGCGTAGGAGCTCTGCAGGGTGCTGCGGAACAGACTCACCGAGCCGCCGAAACGTCCAATGTCATACTTGAATCCGACTTCTGCCTGTTCTCCCAAGAAGGGAGCGAACGCCTGGCCGACGTTGCTAATGATCGTGCCGCCAGAGAAGGCCGGAGCGATCTGAGGCGGTGTCAGCGCCTCGGCGTAGTTGGCGTAGAAGGAGAAGACATCGGTAGGTTTATAGACGACAGCGAAAACGGGAGTGGTCGCCTCTCCCTCGGGATTCGAGTCGAGCGTGCCTGCGCCATAACTGTAAGCCCCGACCTCGATCCATTGATGACGGACCCCGACCGTAGCCAGCAGCCGCCCGTCCATGAAGGACATCATGTCCGCGATGGCAACACTGCTGTTGTTGACTCGCTCTGTCACCAGGGGATCGTCGAGGTCGCCGCCGACGAAGAAGTCCGGCACCGGAGGTGCCACCACGACCGGATTGTATAGATCGCTGGCGAACCCCGCGAAGTCGGAGAAGGCATAGGCGTTGCGCGACTTGGACTGCACCTGCGAGGCGGAGGCCACCAGCGTATGCCCGACCGGACCAGTCGTCACCTCGACACGCACGCCGATATCACCGGACCAGACCGTGTCCTCGCGCGTGTTGTCGAAGCGGTAAGCGCTCAGCGTGCCGTCGGGCTGCGCCACCGGGTTGGCGAGAACGTTGGCCTCTTCGCCCTGGCGTCCACCGAAGGCCGCCCAGGCGGTGACCGTGTCGCTGAGATCGAACTCGCCACGCACGACGCCGAACAGCTGACGCTCGTCGGTATAGGTCCAGGGCTGGGCGAAGTTGCTGTCGGCGGGCGGCGGCGCGGGCACGGCCCCGGCTGGCGTCACGGTCGGGCGCGGGGCGTCGATGCGGTGGTCCTGATAGCCGATGTCGGCCGAGAACCGCGCCCGCGCGCCCCGCCGATCAATACCCAGTCCGACGGCGGTCAGCTCGCGGCTCTCCCCCTCGATCCCTGCCTCCCCGTCCCGGCGGGCCACATTTAGGCGCAGGCCATAGTCGTCGGCGGTACCGAAGCGCCGGGCGACATCCGCAGCCAGATACAGCTCGCTCTCGCCGTCGATCCCGGCGGTCAGCCGCGTCAGGGCTTCGTCCGGGGCCCGCTTGGGCGTCAGGTTGAAGGCCCCGCCGACGCCGCTGCCACCGGGAGCCGCCCCGTTGAGAAAGGCCGTGGCCCCATGAAAGACCTCGACCCGCTCCAGAAACTCCGCCGCCACGAACTGACGCGGCAGGATGCCGTACAGGCCGTTGTAGGTCATGTCGTCCGAATAGACCGGGAAGCCGCGGATGACGTACAGCTCCTGGAAGTTGCCAAAGCCCTTGGACACGCGAACCGCCGGATCGTTCTGCAGCACGTCGCCGACGCTGCGGGCTTGCTGGTTGCGGGTCAGTTCCTCGGTATAGCTGGTCGTGGCGAAGGGCGTGTCCATGACGCCCAGATTGCCGAACAGTCCGACCCGTCCACCGCGCGCGACCTGGCCACCGGGATAGGGCGACGTCAGCGTCACCTGCGAGCCCGTGACGATCACGTCGTCGATCTGGGTCACCTCCGCGTCCTGGGCCTGCACCTGGCTGGCCAACACCAGGGCGGCGGATGAAGCGAGCAGCAGGGTACGGAGCATCAGAACCAACAATCATGCGAATGAGAACGCGTCGCAGTATAGGAACGCAGCTGGGCTTTCAAGACCTGTGCGTCGCCCGGCTTTCCATGCGGCGCATCGGTCGCAGGGCACGCCTTTTTGCTTGAGCGACCGGCCCGCCCGCCTAAGCTGAATCAGAGGTCGATCAACAGGCCGGGAGGGCATCATGGCGGAACCGATACGCAGCGTTCTGATCGTCGGTGGCGGCACCGCCGGGTGGATGGCGGCGGCGGCCCTGCAACGCACCCTGGGTCCGCATGCCAGGGTGACGCTGGTCGAATCCGAAGACATCGGCATCGTCGGCGTGGGCGAAGCGACCGTGCCGCCGATCCGCGACTTCAACGCCATGATCGGTCTGGACGAGGCCGAGTTCATGCGCGAGACCAAGGCGACGCTGAAGGTCGCCATCGTCTTCCAAGACTGGGGTCATGTCGGCAATCGCTATGTCCATCCGTTCGGCACCTTCGGGCGCGGCCCGACGCTGGCGGACTTCCAGCAGACCTATTTTTCGCTGAAGGCCAAGGGTCTGGCGGGCGATCTGGGTGACTACTCCGTCTGCTGGCGCGCCGCCGACGCGGGCAAGGTCGGCGACCGCAATCCGGACCCGAACTCGCCGCTGAACAGTCTGTTCACCGCCTATCATTTCGACGCCGTCCTCTATGCCAAATACCTGCGCAAGGTCTGCGAAGGCCGCGGCGTCGAGCGGGTCGAAGGCAAGGTCGTCGATGTGGTCCAGCGGGCCGAGGACGGCTTCGTCCAGGGCGTCACGCTGGAGGACGGCCGCACGCTGGAGGCCGATCTGTTCATCGACTGCACCGGCTTTCGCGGTCTGCTGATCGAGGGGGCCTTGAAAGCCGGTTACGAAGACTGGTCGCACTGGCTGCCCGTAAACCGTGCCATGGCCGTGCCCTGTGCCAGCGTGAAGCCGCTGACGCCCTATACGCTTTCGACAGCGCGGGAGGCGGGCTGGCAGTGGCGGATCGCCCTGCAACACCGCACCGGCAACGGCTATGTCTATTGCTCGGACCACATCACCGACGACGCGGCGCGCGAGACCCTGCTGGCCAATCTGGACGGCGAGGCGCTGGCCGAGCCCCGGCCGCTACGGTTCGTCACCGGGCGACGCAGGAAGTACTGGGACAGGAACGTCGTCAGCCTGGGCCTGTCCAGCGGCTTTATCGAACCGCTGGAATCGACCAGCATCCATCTGGTCCAGGCGGGCATCTATCGCTTGTTGCAGCATTTCCCGGACAGGGATTTCAGCCCGGTCAACATCGACGGCTACAACCGGCGTCTGGGCCGCGAGGTCGAGCTGATCCGCGACTTCGTCATCCTGCACTATCACGCGACCCAGAGGGACGACACGCCCTTCTGGCGGCAGGTGCGCGACATGCCGATACCGGACAGCCTTGCCGAGCGGGTCGAGGCCTTCCGCGATCGCGCCCTTCTGTATCAGGTCGGGGCCGACGAATATTTCAGCCAGGGCTCATGGCTGGCGGTCATGTACGGCCAGGGCATCGTGCCGCGGGGGGCCAATCCGCTGTATTCCCTGAACGACGCAGAGCGCCCGGCGGCGGGCCTGCGCCAACTGTCCGACATCCTGGCCCGCACCGTCGCCGCCCTGCCCGACCACGAAACCTATCTGAAGGCGAAAGGCATGTGGTCGGGAGCGGATTGACGGACGTTAGTGGAAGGTCGCCACCGTCTCAGCGTCGCGGCTTTCCGGCTTCTTTCGCGCCGCCCCGACCGCGAACACCGCCAGAAGGGCATAGCCCACCAGAGGCACGAAGAAGGCCGGGTTGAAAATCTCCGCCGCATCGTCGACCAGCATGCCGCCGATCAGCGGCAGGACCGCCCCGCCGACGATGGCCGTGCACAGCAGGCCCGACGTCGCCGAAACCGGCGCGGTCGAACGCTCCAGCGTCAGGGTGAAGATGGTCGGGAACATGATCGAGTTGAAGAAGCCAACACCGATCGCGGCATAGGCGGCAGTGGTGCCCGAGGTCTGGGTGACGACCAGGCAGAGGATCGCCGCGATGATCGTGTTGACCGTCAGCAGCACACCCGCCGGAACCCGCGTCAGCAGGGCCGCGCCGATCAGGCGACCGACCATCGCCCCGCCCCAGTAGAAGCTGACCAGACGGCCCGCATCGACTTCGGGAATGTTCAGGATGGTCGGGCTGGCCAGGAAGTTGGTCAGCAGGCCGCCGATGGTCACTTCCGATCCGACATAGATGAAGATGGCCAGGGCCCCGAACACGGCCCAGCGCGAGCTGAAGGCCTTGAGCGGCGAGGACACTGCATCGCTCTGGGCGCTGGCGGCGGCGGCGTTGATCTTCTTGCGCGCCGTGAAGATGAAGAAGGCGACCAGAGCAAAGAAGCCGCCCAGGGCCAGGAAGGCGAAGTCGATGCTGCGCAGGGATTCGTCGCGCGTCGCCGCCGTCACCACGGCACCCGCGGCGAACACACCGCCGGTCAGCAGTACGCTGGATCCCAGCAGCGGCCCCAGCGTCGTGCCCAGCGAGTTGAAGAACTGCGAAAAGTTCAGGCGTGCATGCGACCCCTTGGGCGAGCCCAGCACAGCAACCAGCGGATTGGCCGCGACCTGCAGCAGGGTCACGCCGGACGCGATGACGAACAGGCCGAGCAGCACGACTTCATAGACGTCCACCAGTGTCGCCAGCGGAATGATCAGACAGCCCAGCACCATGACCACCAGGGCCGAAATGATCGACCGGCTGTAGCCCAGCTTGCCCAGGATGGCGGCGGCGGGGATCGAGACCACCGCATAGGCGATGAACCAGGCCGAGGCCGTCAGCAGAGCCTCTGTCGTCGTCAGGTCGAACACCTTGCGCACCGCCGCGATCAGCGGATCGATCAGCGAGGTCGCGAACCCCCAGGCGAAAAAGAGCGTGGTCACATAGGCGAAGGCCAGGCCTGTGCCCTTGCGCGGTGCGGTCGAAGTGTCGGTCATGTCTCTCCCCGGGGTCGTCGGCGGCATCCGCGCGGCGATCAAGCGGTCTAGGTTTCATCCGTGCGCGGTCACGTCCAGCGCATTTTCGCCAGCCGTAACCAAAAGTGCCTCAGCCCGGCCAAAGAAAAGGCCGCCCCGGTCTCCCGCGGCGGCCAAAGTCTCGACCGTTCAGGGCCGTCAGTAGCGGTAGCTCAGTCCGACGAGGAAGGACCGGCCATAGGTCTGATGGTCGATGATCTGGCGCTCGTCGCCATTCTGGAAGGTGTAGAACGGCTCGTCGGTCAGGTTGTTGACCTGAGCCAGGAAGGACAGGCCCTCCAGAGGACCGGATTCGAACTGGTAACCGATCTGGGCATCCACCACGCTTTCCTCGCCGACACTGCGCAACGTGCGGCCGTTGCCGAAGCCGGCGACCTCACCGAGGAACTCAGAGCGGTAGCGGTTTGAGGCCCGCACCTGAAAGCCTTTGTTTTCATAATAGATAGTGGTGTTGACCACGGTTTCCGACAGTCCCGGAAGCGCCGTGGCGTTCACGCCGTCAGGCTTGATCTCGCTGGACGTTTGCGAGGCGCTGAACTGAAGGCCGAACCCTTCCAGCGCGGGATGGAACACCTCGAACGGCACGGACGCGGCGAACTCGATACCACTGATATAGCCGCCATCGCCATTTGCCGGAGCCGAAACGATGCCCTCGTTGATGATAGGCGTCACGCCGGGTGCATTCGTCGGATAGCCCGTGAAATCAAAGATCTGGTTGCGCGTATAGGTGTAGGTTTCCAGATCCTTGTAATAGGCCGCGACCGAGACATACCCGCGGCGATTGGCGAAATACTGCTCGAACGACAGGTCCACCACATTGGCGATCGTCGGCCGCAGTTCAGGGTTGCCGCCGCCGCCGCTCCACGGCGAGTTTTGCTCGGGCGTCGCTGTCGGCGTATTGAGGCTGCTGTTGAAGTTGTAGTTCTGCGAAGCCCGCATGTCGTCCATCCGGGGGCGGGCCAGCACACGTGACGCCGCAAAGCGGACGAAACGATCCTCACCGATTTCCAGGATCAGGTTGGCGCTGGGCAGAACCTCGACATAGTCGTCGCCACCTGACACCGCGACCGACACCGTGCTGGATCCCGTGCCGCTGGCCGAGAAACCGCTGGACTGCTGGGACGTATCGACAATCTGCAAGCCGACATTGCCGGTCAGAACCCGGCCGAACAGCTCGGTGCCGATGTTGGCCTTGACGTAGTAGGTGTTGACCTCTTCGCTCACGACCCAGTTGCCGGACAGCACGTCGGCATTGGGGTTGCGCACCCGCGCGTAGAAACCGGAGTTGACCAGGCCCAGGGCGTCGTAGCTGATCACCGCAGGAATGCCGAGATAGCCCAGTTCCGTCGGTGACAGCAGGAACTGCGTCGGGATCGGGGTGGTGTCGCCCGCCGCGCCCAGGAAGAACTGGTCGTTGACGAAGGACTTCTCACGCTCCGACAGGTTGATGCCGAAGTCGACCGAGCTGAAGGGCCCGCCGTTGATCTCCCGGCGGGCGGTCAGACGCACGGCCTTGATCTCGTCGTCGATGGAGGGGTTGTTCAGATAGCCATCCTGGCCACCCGGGATGATATCCCCGCCCCAACCCTGCGGGCTGGTCAGGAAGATCAGATTGGGATCGGCATAGTTCAACGTGGTGGTCAGGACCGGCACGCCGTTGCTGCCGATGGTGAAGCCGACGCTGTCCAGGGCACCATTGATGTCGCGTCCTGTGCCTGCATAGGTTTCAAGAACCACGTCCTCGCGCTCGACCTTGGAATAGTTCAGGTCCAGACCCAGACGCCAGTTGTCATCGGCCTGAAACTGCGTGTTCCAGCCCAGCGACGTGATCTTGCTTTCGCGGGTGTTGACGTCGTTACGGATGACACCCTTGACGTTGTCATAGGTACCCGAGGTAATCAGGCCATCTTCAATCGTCGTCGTGGGACGCAGCCGCGGTGCCGGACGGCAGGTTGCGGTTTGCGGCGGGCTCGGATTGACGGATTGCTGCGGGCAACCCGCGCCGGAACTGCCACCCCAGAACAGGGGAAACTCGATGCCGCGCAGGATCTGGGTGTTGTCGAACTGAGAGTAGAAGGCGTCGATGGTCGAGGAGAAGCGGTCGTTGGGCCGGAATTCCAGCACACCCATGAAGCCGTCGCGCTCCAGCTCGCTGGACATGACGTAGGGCTTCATCCCGCCGATGACCAGTTGGCCAATCTCTTCGGCATAGCCGGCACGCGGCGTGCGCGGCCCGCCGGGCACCAGCGCCTCGCCGTAAAGATCGTTGCCCAGTTCCACCGTGGGATAGCCCCAGGCGTTAAAGCGCTCGGACTGATAAGGGCTTTCGATGTGGGCATAGCCCAGGGCCAAGCCTATGGTGTCATTGGCGAACTGATCGACGTAGGAAATCGAATAACGGCTGCCGTTGTCTGTCGTGCCCGAGTTCAAGGCCCCGATGTCGTTCCATTCGTACCGGGCATTCATGGCTATGACCTGACGTCCATAAGCCAGAGGACGGATGGTCTGAAGATCTACGGTGCCGCCCAGCCCCTGACCGATCAGCGCTGAGTCCGGCGTCTTGTACACCGTCACGCCGCTGAGCAGCTCGGACGGATATTGGTCGAATTCCACGCCGCGGTTATCGCCGGTCGTGACCTGTTCGCGTCCGTTGAGCAGGGCAGTGGTGAAATCGGGCCCCAGGCCGCGGATCGAGATGGCCTGACTGCGTCCGTCCAGACGCTGCGCCGTCAAGCCCGGCAGGCGGGCCAGCGATTCGGCGATCGATACGTCCGGCAGCTTGCCGATATCTTCAGCCGAAATGACCTCGACGATGGATGTGCTGCGCGCCTTGGCGGCGATGGAGTTCTGGATGGAGGCGCGGATGCCGGTGACGACGACCTCGTCGATCTCGGTCGCTTCGTCGGGATCGGGCTGGGCCGGGGCATCCTGAGCGGCCGCGCCGCCGGCAAATGCCAGAAGGCTGACGGCACCGATGGCGGCACCGGTCAACAGACGCGCACGACGTGTGACGTGGGTTCTCATCATTCTCTCTCCCTCAGGCCGTCGTCGCATTTCTGGTGAAGCGTCCGGGCTCTGATCGCAAAGTTATGCAAACTTGTGAGAATGTTGCAAGCCTGTAATCTCGATGGCCTGTTCAACAGTGACGAAAATGCGACGCCGCGACGGCATATATTGCGGCGCAATAAGGTATCGGCGGCCGTTCGCCGTTATTTCGCCATTCGTCTTCAATGGATTGACAGTCAGCCAAACGACTGCAAAATCTTGCAAAGCGATCCAGCGGGCCATGCCGTCTGCGGACATTTGAGGGAGGCCGTCCATGATCGGAAAGGCTGTAAACAGGCGCAGGCGGCGAATCGCCCTGAGCGC
>CALRXI020000012.1:0-54477 GCA_943372125.1 Brevundimonas vancanneytii | reverse complement strand
AGGCAGAGGCGCACTCACTCCATGCGACGTGCGAACGCCTCGGCACCACGCCCTCGACCACCATCGGCGACGACGGCGCGGTGCGGCAGGAGGCCCATGCCGACGCCCTGAAGATCACCAAACGCCCCGACGCCCCCGTCCAGGTCGTTCTGACCGGCCACTACGACACCGTCTTTCCGGCCGAGAGCGCGTTCCAGACCGTGACCAGCCGACCCGACGGGGCCCTGAACGGCCCCGGCATCGCCGACATGAAGGGTGGTATTTCCGTCATGCTGGCGGCGCTGGAGGCCTTCGAGACCCATCCGGACAAGACCAATGTCGGCTGGACCGTGCTGTTGTCCCCGGACGAAGAGATCGGCTCGCCCGCCTCTGCCCCCCTGTTGGCCGAGCTGGGCGCGCGCGGGCATGTCGGCATGACCTATGAGCCTGCACTGGCTGACGGCACGCTGGCCGGGGCGCGCAAGGGCAGCGGCAACTACCACCTGATCGTTACCGGCAAGGCCGCACACGCGGGTCGCGCCTTCCATGAGGGGGCCAACGCTGTCGCCGGGGCCGCCATCATCGCCGCTCGCCTGCATGCCCTGAACGGCCAGCGCGAGGGCGTCACCGTCAATGTCGCGAAGATCAGCGGTGGCGGCGCGCTGAACGTCGTGGCCGACAATGCCGTCGTTCGCTTCAACGTGCGCGTGCCGGACGCCCAGGCCTCGGCCTGGATATCGGAGACGGTACAGCAGATTGCGACCGAGCCGCCTTTCCCCGGCCTGACTCTGGACCTGTACGGCGGCATGACCCGCGCGCCCAAGCCGATGGACGCCAGCCAGACTGCCCTCTTCGAGGCCGTGCGCGACACCGGCTCCCTGCTGGGCCAGACCATCGCCTGGAAGCCGTCGGGTGGGGTCTGCGAGGGCAACAACCTGCATGCCGCAGGCCTGCCCAATATCGACACTCTGGGCGTGCTGGGCGGCGACATCCATTCCGATCAGGAGTTCGCCTGGCCCGCCAGCTTCGTTGAACGCGCCCAGCTGTCGGCCCTGATCCTGTGCAAGATCGCCTCGGGCGAGATCGATGCGCTGAAACTGAAGCAGTTACGACTGGAGACGATGTGAGAACTTCTGGGCTGCACATTCCTCCCCCCTTGGGGGAGGGGGACCACGCGCAGCGTGGTGGCGGGGGCCAGCCCGCGCCACCAGCGTGTGGGTCTAGCCCCCTCCACCGCTTTGCGGTCCCCCTCCCCCGATGGGGGAGGAACTAGATGCTCGTCGTTCGCCCCGCCGGGCCTGCCGATCTCGATCATCTCCTGGAGTTGGCCATCCTGTCTGGTCCCGGCTTCACCAGCCTGCCTGAGGATCCGGATCAGCTGGTCGAGCGTCTGGACCTCAGCCGCGACAGCTTCGGCGGTCGCATCGATGCCCAGCAACGCTGGTACACCCTCATGCTTGAGGAGTCCGAAACCGGCGACGTCGACGGCATCGGCTCGGTCAAGGCGGCGGTCGGACTGAACCGACCTTTCTTCAGCTTTCGCGTCGTCGCCAACGCCCAGTCCTCGCCCTCGCTGGGCATAAAGCTGGAACAGAAGACCCTGGTGCTGGTCAATGAATGCACCGGCTGGACCGAGGTCGGCTCCCTGTTCCTGAAGGCCGACCGGCGCAAGGGCGGCGCAGGCCGCCTGCTCAGCCAGTCGCGCTACATGCTGATCGGGGCCGAGCCGGAGCTGTTCAGCGAAAACGTCCTGGCCGAGCTGCGCGGCGTCTTCACGCCCGACGGGGCCTGCCCCTTCTGGGACCATGTGGCCCACAAATTCTTTCCGATGGAGTTCGATGAGGCCGATCGCATGACCGGCTCGACCGACAAGCAGTTCATCCTGGACCTGGCCCCGCGCCACCCGATCTACATCGAGCTGCTGCCCGAGCCGGCGCGAGCCGTGATCGGCAAGGTTCATCCGCAGGGGGTACCCGCCATGGCCCTGCTGGAGAGCGAAGGGTTCCGCCCCAATGGCCTGGTCGATATCTTCGACGCCGGCCCCACCGTGGCCTGCGGACGCGACAACATCCGCACCGTCCGCGACGCGCGCCGCCTGACCGTCGCCATTGCAGATGAGGTCGAGGCCGAATTGCCCGCGCTGATCTCCACCGACAGCGTGGGCGACTTCCGCGCCGTGCGCCAGCGAGCCCATATCCTGGGCGAGACCGCCACCCTGAACCGCGAAACCGCCGATGCACTGAAAGTCCAGGCCGGCGAAATCGTTAGGGTGAAGGTCTGACCCGCTAAGGCAATATCATCCGACTGCGTCTTTCCCATTGAGAATTCTGCCATCTTTCTGGCTGCTGAAAACCGAACCATGACCCGACTGACATCCATCGACCCAGCCACCGGCGACACCGTCTGGGAAGGCGCTGCGGCCTCCGCGTCCGAGGTTCAGGCCGCGACCGACCGCGCCCGCGCCGCCTTCCCCGACTGGGCCGATCGCTCGCGTCAGGACCGGATCGACGCCGTCAAACGCTATCAGGCCATACTGAAAGACCGCGCGCCCCAAATCGCCGAGGCCATCAGCCGCGAGACCGGCAAGGCTCTGTGGGAAACCCAGACCGAACTCACGGCCATGCAGGGCAAGGTCGACATCTCCATCCGTGCCTATGACGAGCGGACGGGCGAGCGCACCGCCGACACCGCCTTCGGCTCCGCCACCCTGCGCCATCGCCCGCACGGGGTGGCGGCGGTGCTCGGCCCGTTCAACTTCCCCGGCCACCTGCCCAACGGCCACATCGTCCCGGCCCTGCTGGCCGGCGATACGGTCGTGTTCAAGCCTTCGGAAGAGACACCCCTGACCGGTCAGCTGATGGCTGAGGCGTTCGAAGCCGCCGATCTGCCGACCGGCGTGGTCACTGTCGTCCAGGGCGGACGCGACACCGGTGCCGCCCTTCTGGACAGCGGCATCGACGCCCTGATGTTCACCGGCTCCGGCGCGGCGGGTGCCCACTTCCGCCGCAAGTTCGCGGACGATCCGCACGTCATCCTGGCGCTGGAGCTGGGCGGCAACAATCCGCTGGTCGTCTGGGACGCCGTGGACGCCGAAGCCGTCGCAGGTATCGTCGTCCAGTCCGCCTTCATCACCACGGGCCAGCGCTGCTCCTGCGCGCGCCGCCTGATCGTGCCCCAAGGGCCCCAGGGCGACGCCATCGTCGAGGCCGTCGCCGCCCTCAGCGACCGTCTGCTGTTCGCACCGTGGAACAGCACGCCCGAGCCCTACGCCGGGCCGCTGATATCCGAAAAGGCCGCCGCCGCCGCGCTGGCTGCCCTGCAGGAGCGGATCGACGCGGGCGCCAGGGTCATCCGCGCCTCCGGCCCGGTCGGCAATCTGCCCGGAGCCTTCGTCAAACCGGCCATCATCGACGTGACCGGGGTCGATGTGCCGGACGAGGAGATGTTCGCCCCCTTCCTGTCGGTGACCCGCGTCGCCAGCTTCGACGAAGCAGTGCAACAGGCCAATGCCACCCGCTACGGCCTGTCCGCCGGTCTGGTCAGCGACGATGCGGCGAATTGGCAGACCTTCATCCGCCGCATCCGCGCGGGCGTCGTCAACTTCAACCGCCCGACCACCGGGGCCGCCGGCGACATGCCTTTCGGCGGTCTGGGCGCCAGTGGCAACCACCGCCCCAGCGCCTACTATGCCGCCGACTACTGTGCCTATCCGGTCGCCAGTTTCGAGGCCGAGGCCGTGAAGAATATCGAGGGCGAGATCAAGGGCTTGCAGGCATGACTGCCCCCGCTGTCGAAGCCAATGCCGACGGCCTGATCGGCCCGACCCACTCTTATGCAGGCCTGTCGCCGGGCAACTTGGCCTCGAGCCTGAACAAGGGCGAGGCGTCCAATCCGCGTGCTGCCGTCCTTCAGGGCCTCGACAAGATGAAGCGGCTGGCCGACCTCGGCCTGCCGCAATACGTCCTGCCGCCGCACGAGCGGCCCAACATCCCCTTCCTGCGCAGCCTGGGCTTTACCGGCTCCGACGCCCGCGTGCTGGAACAGGCCTGGAAGGACGCGCCCAGCTTCGCCGCCGCCGCCTGTTCAGCCAGTCCCATGTGGGCCGCCAATGCCGCGACGGTGACGCCCTCCGCAGACAGCGCCGACGGCCGCGTGCATTTCACCCCCGCCAATCTGGTCACCAACCTGCACCGCTCGCTGGAACACCGGCAGACGACGCGTGCACTCGACGCCCTCTTTCCCGATCAGGACCGGTTCGCCGTCCACGACGCCCTGCCCTCCGTCGCCCATCTGGCCGACGAGGGGGCCGCCAACCACGTCCGCCTGAGCGCCGACCACGGTCAGGCTGGCGTCAACCTGCTGGTCTGGGGCCGCGAGGCCTACGAGCCCTGGTCCGGCCCCTACCCCGCCCGTCAGACACGCGAGGCGTCGGAAGCCATCGCCCGCCGCCACGGCGCATCCGGCACCGTCCTGGCCCGCCAGTCACGCGCCGCCATCGCGGGCGGCACCTTTCACAACGATGTCGTCTGCGTCGGCGCGCTGGACACCCTGTTTCACCACGAGCTGGCCTTTGAGGACACGGCGGGCACCCACGCCGCCATCCGCGCCGCGGCCGCGGGCTTTGACCCCATCTTCGTCGAGGTGTCGTCCGCCGACCTGCCGCTGGCCGATGCCATTTCCAGCTATCTGTTCAACTCCATGCTGGTCAGCCTGCCGGGCGAGGATCGCCTGACCCTGATCTGCCCGACCGAGACCCGCGACAACGCCCGCAGCCATGCGGTGGCTCAGGGTCTGATCACGTCCAATGGCCCCATCGGCCGCGTGGAATACGTCGATGTGCGCCAGTCGATGCGCAACGGCGGCGGCCCGGCCTGTCTGCGTCTGCGCGTCGTGCTGACCGAGGCGGAGCAGGCCGCGACCAATCCGGCCATGCGGATGACGGACGACCTGCATGCGCGGCTCAGCCAATGGGGCAGCACCCACTACCGCGACACCCTGACCCCCGCCGATCTGGCCGACCCCGCCCTGCTGGACGAAAGCCGCCGGGCGCTGGACGAACTGACCGACATTCTGGATCTGGGCGGCGACTTCTATCCGTTTCAGCGAATCTGAGCGCTTGGCCATAGGCTCCACGGTCGTCTAGCCTGACGGCAACGGAGGGTTCTATGCTGCGTAGACTGACGATCCTGTGTGGCAGTGCCAGCCTGTTGATCCTGGCCGTCGTCATCTTTGCCGCACCGTTCGGCTATCCGGGCTACGACCCCTCCAGCCAGTATGTCAGCGAAATGGGGGCCGGCGGCACGGCGACAGGGGCCTGGGTCAGCATGGCCTTCATCGTGTCCGGCCTGCTGCTCGCGGCCTTCTGGCTGTTGTGCGCCGCCCTCTTCCCGCGCAGTCCGCTGGCCGTCATCGGCTTCATCCTGTGTGCCCTCAATGGTGCCGGCCTTTTCTTCGGCGGCGTCTTTCCCTGCGACTTCGAATGCGCCGTCGAGGGGGCCAGTCCGTCCGGACTGCTGCACGAGATGCTGGGCGGCCTGGGCTATCTGCTTGGGGTCGCCGGCGTCTTCGTACTGGCGATCGCATCCAGGGGCTGGCCCGGCGGTCACAAACTGTTCCCGCTCGGCCTCGCCTGCGGCATCGTCGCCGCCCTCATGATCCCGATCATCGGTCCGGAGTTTCCCTGGCACGGTGCCGCCCAGCGCGTGCTCGAAGCGGCCTTCGCCACATGGACCATTGCCATCATGATCACCGTCTCGCGCCTGCCCAAGCCGCCCTCGTGACCGCAAAAACGGCTTGCCAAATCATATAAGGATATCCTTATATGATTATATGACGCTGACCGCCGACCAGACCATCGAGGCCCTGCGCGCTGCGGGCGAGCCGACCCGTCTGCGGGTGCTGTCGCTGCTCGCGGGCGAAGAGCTGTCGGTCATGGAGCTGTCCGGCATTCTGGATCAGAGCCAGCCACGCGTGTCGCGCCATCTCAAGCTCATGACCGACGCCGGCCTGATCGAGCGCTTCCCCGATGGAGCCCGCGTCTTCTACCGCCTGTCGTCCGACCCCCTCGCCCGTCGCTTGATCGACACCATTCTCGACCTTCTCGACGACGAGGCCGAGGCCGCCGATGACCGCCGGCTGGAAGACGTCCGCCGCGACCGCGAGGTCGCCGCCGGGGCCTATTTCGAGCGCGTGGCCCCCCAATGGGACCGCATCCGCTCGCTCTACGTCTGCGAGACCGCCGTCGAGGCCGCGATCCTGAAGGCGGCGGGCGATGGGCCGTTCGAGCGCGTGGTCGATCTGGGCACCGGCTCGGGCCGCATGCTGACGCTGCTGGGCAAGCAGGCGCGGATGTCGGTCGGGCTGGACCTCAGCCACAATATGCTCAACATCGCCCGCGCCAATGTCACCCGGGCAGGCTTGGACAAGGTCGAGCTGCGCCACGGCGACATCTTCGCCACCCGCCTGCCCGCCCAGAGTGCCGACCGCGTCCTGGTCCATCAGGTGCTGCACTATCTGGCCGATCCCGCCGCCGCCGTGGCTGAGGCGGCGCGGCTGGTGGCACCCGGCGGCCGTTTGCTGATTGTCGATTTCGCCCCGCACCAGATCGAACAGTTGCGCGAGGAGCATCAGCACCGCCGCCTGGGCTTTGCCGACGAGGAGATGCGCCGCTGGCTGGCCGAGGTCGGCCTGACGCCCGCCGCCCCGATCGTCCTGCCGCCCGACACCGACGGCCTGACCGTCTGCATCTGGACCGCCGAGCGACAGTCCGCCGTCGAAACGAGGGCCGCATGACCGCCGCCTCCCTCAATCTGGCCGAGGCCCGCGCCCTGCTGCTGTCGCCGCTTGGGCCGGTGGCCCGCGCCGGTCAGGACCGCTCGCGGCCCCGCGTCTCTTTCGAATTCTTCCCGCCCAAGTCGGACGAGGCCGAGACCACCCTGTGGAAGGCGGTCACCCGCCTGGCCCCGCTGAAGCCCGACTTCGTATCCGTCACCTATGGCGCGGGCGGCTCGACGCGCGAGCGGACGCACCGGACGGTCCAGCGCATCCTGACGGAAACGGACCTGACTCCCGCCGCCCACCTGACCTGTGTCGAGGCCAGCCGGGCCGAGGTCGATGCCGTAATCGATGGCTACAAGGACTCCGGCGTCCGTCATATCGTGGCCCTGCGCGGCGATCCGCCGGGCACCGCAGGTATCGGCGGAGCCTATGTTCCGTATACGGACGGTTACGCCAATGCCACCGAGCTGACCGCCGCCCTCGCGGCCAAGGGCGGGTTCGACATCACCGTCGGCTGCTATCCGGAAGGCCACCCGGAGAGCGGGTCGATCGACCACGACATCGCCGTGTTGAAAGCCAAGGTGGATGCGGGTGCCACCCGCGCCATCAGCCAGTTTTTCTTCGACATCGACGCCTTCCTGCGTTTCCGCGACCGCGTACGCGCGGCGGGCGTCAGCATTCCGATCATCCCCGGCATCATGCCCGTGACCAACTTCAATGGCCTGAAACGGATGAGCGCGGCCTGTGGCGCGGCGGTCCCCGACTGGCTGGCCGCCCATTTCGAGGGGCTGGACGACGACCCGGAGACCCGCAAGCTCATCGCCGCCTCCGTCGCGGCCGAGACCTGTGCGCGGCTTCAGGAAGAGGGCTTCTCCGACTTCCACTTCTACACCCTGAACCGCGCCGACCTGGTCTATGCCATCTGCCGGGTCCTGGGCGTCAAGGAACAGGCGGTGGCGGCATGACCCGCGCCACCCGCATCGCCGCCCTCCACGCCGCCGCCCGCGAGCGCATCCTCGTGCTCGACGGCAGCTGGGGCGTGATGATCCAGCGGCGTGACCTGACAGAGACCGACTTCCGCGGCGACCGTTTCGCCGACCACACCGGCCAGATGAAGGGCAACAACGACATCCTGTGCCTGACCCGGCCCGACATCGTCAGCGACCTGCACGACCAGTATTTCGCCGCCGGGGCCGACATTTCGGAGACCAACACCTTCTCCGGCACCACCATCGCGCAGGAGGATTACGCGCTGGATGCCGACGCCGTCCGCGACATCAATCTGGAGGGGGCGCGGCTGGCCCGCGCCGCCGCCGACCGCTGGACGGAAAAGGAGCCGCACAAGCCCCGCTTCGCCGCCGGGGCCATCGGCCCGCTGAACAAGATGCTGTCGATGTCGTCCGACGTGAACGATCCGGGCGCGCGCAGCGTGACCTTCGATCAGGTCTATGACGCCTATCGCCATCAAGTGCAGGCGCTGAACGAAGGCGGCGTGCACCTCTATCTGATCGAGACCATCACCGACACGCTGAACTGCAAGGCCTGTCTCAAGGCGATCAAGGACCTGGAGGACGAAGGGATGGAGCCCCTGCCCATCTGGATTTCGGGCACCATCACCGACCGCTCGGGCCGCACCCTGTCCGGCCAGACCGCCGAGGCCTTCTGGAACTCCGTGCGTCACGCCAGGCCCTTCGCCGTCGGCTTCAACTGCGCCCTGGGCGCCGATCTGATGCGGCCCTTCATCGCCGAGCTCAGCCGCGTCGCCGACACCCTGGTCGCCGCCTATCCCAACGCGGGCCTGCCCAACGCCATGGGGCAGTATGACGAGGAACCGCACGAGACCGCTCACTTCATAGAGGAATGGGCGCGCAGCGGCCTGGTGAATATCGTCGGCGGCTGCTGCGGCACGACGCCGGACCACATTCGGCACACGGCCGAGGCGGTGTCGAAACTGCTGACGCGCGAGATCCCCGAACGGCCCGTTGCCATGCGCCTGTCCGGTCTCGAACCCTTTGAATTGGTAGCGTAAGTGCGCCCCACCTTCATCAACGTCGGCGAGCGGACCAACGTCACCGGCTCGGCCAAGTTCAGGAAACTGATCGTCGAGGGCGATTACGCCGCCGCGCTCGACGTCGCCCGCCAGCAGGTCGAGGCGGGAGCCCAGATCATCGACGTGAACATGGACGAGGGGCTGCTGGACGGTGCCGTCGCCATGCGGACCTTCCTCAACCTGATCGCGGCCGAGCCCGACATCGCCCGCGTGCCGGTGATGATCGACAGCTCGAAATGGGAGGTGATCGAGGCGGGGCTGAAGTGCGTCCAGGGCAAGCCGATCGTCAACTCGATCAGCATGAAGGCGGGCGAGGCCGAGTTTCGAGAGCAGGCGGTCAAATGCTTGCGCTACGGTGCCGCCGTCGTGGTCATGGCCTTCGACGAGGTCGGCCAGGCCGACACCGCCGCGCGCAAGATCGAGATCTGCACCCGCGCCTATCGCATCCTGGTGGACGAGGTGGGCTTCCCGCCCGAGGACATCATCTTCGACCCCAACATCTTCGCCGTGGCGACGGGGATCGAGGAGCACGACAACTATGCGGTCGACTTCATCGAGGCGACCCGGGCGATCAAGGCCACCCTGCCCTACGCCCGCGTGTCGGGCGGGGTGTCGAATGTCTCATTCTCGTTCCGTGGCAACGAGCCGGTGCGCCGGGCGATCCACAGCGTCTTCCTGTACCACGCCATCCAGGCGGGCATGGATATGGGCATCGTCAACGCCGGCGACCTGCCCGTCTATGACGACATCGACCCGACGCTGAGGGAAGCCGTCGAGGATGTGATCCTGAACCGGCCGCAGCGGACCAATGTGTCCAACACCGAGCGGCTGGTCGACCTCGCGCCCAACTACAAGGGCGACAAGGGCGCGGGCCGGGTCGTCGACCTGACCTGGCGCCAGGCCCCGGTCGCCAAGCGGATCGAGCACGCCTTGGTCCACGGCATCACCGAGTTCATCGAAGCCGACACCGAAGAGGCGCGCGCGGGTGCCGAACGGCCTCTCCACGTCATCGAAGGCCCATTGATGGACGGGATGAACGTGGTCGGGGACCTGTTCGGCGCGGGCAAGATGTTCCTTCCCCAGGTCGTGAAGTCCGCGCGGGTGATGAAGCAGGCGGTGGCCTACCTCGAGCCCTTCATGGAGGCGGAAAAGGCCGGAAAGCCGCGCGAACAGGCGGGCCGCATCCTGATGGCGACCGTCAAGGGCGACGTCCACGACATCGGCAAGAACATCGTCGGCGTCGTGCTCCAGTGCAACAACTATGAGGTCATCGACCTGGGCGTCATGGTCCCGGCGGACCGTATCCTGGACGAAGCCAAGGCGCACAACGTCGACATCATCGGGCTGTCGGGCCTGATCACGCCGAGCCTCGACGAGATGGTCTTCGTCGCCCGCGAGATGGAGCGGCGGGGTTTCGACATTCCCCTGCTGATCGGCGGGGCGACGACCAGCCGGACGCATACAGCGGTGAAGATCGAACCGGCCTATCACCGGGGATCGACGACCTATGTCGTGGATGCGTCCCGCGCCGTCGGCGTGGTCTCGGGCCTGCTATCCAAGACCGAGAAGGCCAGGAACGAGGCCGCCACGCGCGACGAATACATCCGCATCCGCGAGCAGTACGCTCGGGGCCAAGAGGTCAAGGCTAGGACCTCGATCGCAGACGCGCGCAAGAATCCCGTCGCCATCGACTGGACCGCGCCGCGCCCTGCGGCGCCGAGCTTCACCGGCGTGCGCGCGTATCAAGCCTGGGACCTGGCCGATCTGGCGGAGCACATCGACTGGACGCCCTTCTTTGCCAGCTGGGAGCTGATCGGGCGCTATCCGCTGATCCTGGACGACGAGATCGTCGGCGAAGCGGCCAGGGACCTGTTCAAGGACGCCCAGGCGATGCTGAAGCGCATCATCGAGGAGAAGTGGTTCACGGCGAAAGGCGTCGTCGGCTTCTGGCCCGCCAACGCCGACGGAGACGACATCGTGGTGTTCGAGGACGAGGCGCGCACCACCGAGATCGCCCGCTTCCACACCCTGCGCCAGCAGATCGCCAAGTCGAACGGAAAGCCCAACGCGGCCCTGTCGGACTTCATATCGCCCACCGGCGACGACTGGATCGGTGCCTTCGCCGTCACCGCCGGTCACGGCGAACTGGAAGCGTCGAAACGCTTCAAGGACGCGGGCGACGACTATTCCGCTATTATGGCCACCGCCCTCGCCGACCGACTGGCCGAGGCCTTCGCCGAGCGGCTGCACAAGGAGGTGCGGACGACATTGTGGGGCTATGCGCCCGACGAGGCGACGACAGTCCAGGACCTGATCGAGGAGAAATACCAAGGCATCCGCCCCGCGCCCGGCTATCCCGCCCAGCCGGACCATACGGAAAAGGCGACCCTGTTCCGCCTGCTGGACGCCGGGACCAACGCCGGGATGGCCCTGACCGAGAGCTATGCCATGACGCCCCCGGCCTCGGTGTCAGGCCTCTATTTCGGCCATCCGCAGAGCCACTATTTCGGCGTCGGCAAGATCGACCGCGACCAGGTCGAGGACTATGCGCGGCGCAAGGGATGGGACCTGGAGACGGCCGAACGCTGGCTGGCCCCGATCCTCAACTACGATCCGGACCTGGCACGGCGGAACGCGGCGGCTTGAGCCCCTACTCCAGCCCGACTTCGGCCGGAGTGACGGGCGGCGTGGTGATGTTCTCGCGGATACGGCGCGCCGCGTGTTCGCACCGACCCGGCAGGCCGAAGAACAGGCCGAACGCCTGGCTGCGCACGGCTTCGGACTGACCGGCCAGAGGCGTCCACTTGGCAGTGGCCTCGGCGGCCGCGGCGCGGGCCGCCTCACGCGACGCCGCTGTCTGGCGCGGTTCGGCGGCGTTCAGGGCGGAACGGAAATCGGCCGCCTCCAGACGACCCAGGCGAATGATGTCCAGATCCAGCGGATCGGCGGTGTTCAGGCTTTCTCCCAGCGCGACGTGCCCGTTCACCAAGGCCTCGCACCAGGCGACGAGCGGATAGTCCCCCTGCGGTGCGCCGCGCGGCAGCTCGTTGCCATAGGCCACAGCCTCGCGGAACCGCAAGGAGTCCGTCGTCTCGCCGCCTGCGGGAGCCGCCGTGGCGACTGGGCCATCGCCGGCGACGTCGGCGCGCGGTGCGGTGGCGACCGGACCGTCCTGGAGGGCGGGCGGCGTCTGGGTCAGAAGAAGGGCGGCAATCACGCTGGCGATCATGGAGACAGGCACTCAGGAGGGCGACCGCTGGGGCCGGGGATATGTGGCAACGCCTGAAGCGCCGCGATGGTTTTTCTACGGCATGCCGCACGCAAAGAAAAAGGCGGCGAGGCCTAAGCCCCGCCGCCCATTCCAACGCACGTTCGTCGGGCTCTAGTACTTCAGGCGAGCGCCGAAGAAGAAGTAGCGACCGTTCACGTCATAGGCGTTCGGGTCGGTGTTGCCGTCCGGGGCGTTGTCGAACACCGGGGGCTCTTCGTCCAGCAGGTTCCGGATACCGGCGAACAGTTCCATGTTTTCAGTGGCTTGATAGGTGCCGCTGATGTCGTGGTACCAGTAGGCATCGACGCCGGTGTAGCCCGACGGGTCGGCGAAGTCCGGGATGTTGCCCTGGTTGTCCAGCTCGTCGATGAAGGTACCCGAATAGGCCAGGCGCACCGGACCGACGTCGTAGCCCAGCGAGATGTTGGCCTTCCACTCCGGCAGAGTGGCGCTGATGTTGTAGGCGCCGGCCGTGCCCTTGTACTCGATGCCGTCCAGCAGATAGCTGTCCAGATAGGTCAGGTTGACGGCGATATCGAGCGTTTCGCCCCACATGCCGCCGGCCCACGGCACATCCCAGCCATAACGGGTCGAGAAGTCGACGCCGCTGGTTTCCAGGGCCGAGACGTTACCCAAAGGCGCGCGCGCCTTCAGGTTACCGGCTGGATCGCGATAGATGAGCGGCAGGCCGATACCCGTGTCGTTACACTCGGCGATCGACGAGACGGCCGCGCCGGTCGTGCCGGACGCCGCTTCACCCGCCGCGAAGCAGGCTCCGACGATGCCGGAGACGCCGCCACGGATGGTACCGATATAGTCCTCAACCTCGATCTTGTAGTAGTCGAGCGAGAAGGACAGGCCTTCGGCGAAGGTCGGCTGCCAGACGGCCCCGAGGGTGATCGTGTCCGACTTCTCCTCAGCCAGGCCGGGGTTGCCGTAGAAGAACGATTCCGTCTGGGTGTTCTGGGCGACGAAGCCGGTCGTGACCGGGTCGAACCCGAGTTGAGCCGTACAGAAGTTGCGAACACCTGCGGTCAGGGTGCGGGCGGCACCCGTCGTCGGGTTGACGGTGGTGCAGGGGTCCAGAACGGCAGGGAAGCCCTGGTCGTTGGCCTGGAACAGTTCGAACACGTTCGGCGCACGGCTTGCACGCTGATACAGGGCGCGCAGACGCAGGCTGTCGACCGGCTCCCACGAACCGCCGAACTTGTAGGACCAGACGCCACCGACGGTGCTGTAGTCGGAGTAGCGAGCGCCCAGTTCCAGTTCCAGCGACTGTGCGAACGGTGCGTCGCGCAGCAGCGGCACCGAGGCCTCAAAATAGGCTTCGTTCGAAGAGCTGCGGCCCGACACGGCCCGCTCGGCGTTGAAGCCATAGATGTCGCCAGCGTTCTTGGCGTCGTCCGGGGTGTAGCCCAGAACGTCTTCGCGATATTCGATACCGGCGGCGAAGCCCAGCGGACCGGCCGGCAGTTCGACCAAGGTACCCGTCAGGTTCAGCTGGGCATTGTTACGCTCGAACACACTGCGGTCGGTGAAGTTCAGACGCACGAAGGCGGCCGCCTCAGGCGTGATCGTGCCAAGGCCGAACAGGTTGATCGGCACGCAGGTCGGGAACAGGGCCAGTGCGGAAGGGGCGCAGGTCGTGGCCGTGCCGCCACCGGCCAAGGCGGCGTTCAGGCGCGAGCGCGAGACGTCGTTCTGGATGGAGGTGGTCAGTTCGGTGCGGCCATAGCTGTAGTAGCCTTCCAGTTCCCAGTCGCCGCCCAGATCGGCGCGCAGGCCGGTGTTGATCTGATAGACGTCGGTGTTGTTGTTCTGGATACGGGCCCCGACTTCCGACATGCGGCGGTCGAAATTCAGCGGAGCATCCGGATCGGGACGCGAATTGGCATAGGCCAGCAGAGCCGGCGAGTTCTGCACGAAGAAGTTGTCGTATGGAATTAGAATGCCGGTCGCAGGCGTCGGAGCCAGCTGCGAAGTGTTGCGGCTGTCCGTATAGAAGACCTCGGCGAAGGCTTCGAGGGTGTCGGTGACCGCATAGTGGCCCATCAGGGCGATGTTGAAGCGCTCCGACGGCGACTGCAGCAGGTTGACCGGCGCGAAGTCGTAGCGATCGCTGGTCGGACCAAGGCCAAAGTCGTTGTTGAACGGACCGGGGACGCCAGGCGTGCGGAACGAGCGACGGCACGGGTTGGCCGTGGGACAGCCCGCGGCAGTATAGGGGTTGGTGCCGAGATTGTTCAGGCCACCGTATTCACCGGTGCCGGAACCGCCTGCGGCGCTGGACAGCGCCCACGGACGATCTTCGTTCGGCAGGAAGCCGTCGCGGTCCGAATAGCCGACGAAGCCGGTGACGTTGCCGCGGTCATCGGCGAAATTCGAGCCGAAGGTCAGCGAGGCGTTGAACTGCTCGCCGTCACCATAGCCGGAGATACCGTACTGGGTGTCGAAGCCGAAGCCTTCGTAGTTACGCTTGAAGATGAAGTTGACGACGCCGGCCAGGGCATCGGAACCGTACACGGCCGAGGCGCCACCGGTGACCACTTCCACGCGCTCGATCAGAGAGGCGGGGATGCTGTTCAGGTCGACGGCGTTGCTCTTGTCATAGGGGATGAAGCGGTGGCCGTTGACCAGCACCAGGGTGCGGCTGGCGCCCAGGCCGCGAAGGTCGACCGTGGCCGAACCGTTCGAGGGGTTGTTGGAGTTGGCGGACAGGCCGGGCACGACCTGCGGCAACTGGTTCAGGATCTGCTCGACGTTGACGTCGCCGCGCGCCTGGATCTGCTCGGCGGTGACGGTCGAAATCGGGCTGTTGGCCACATAGTCCTGACGGACGATGCGCGAACCGGTGACGACGACGTCATCGATCGAGGTCGGGCCTTCGGCATCCTGCGCCATGGCCGGCGCGGCGAATGCGAGCGCCGAGGCCCCTGCGATGATGGTCGACGCCAGCAGGCGGCGGCGGTTTTGTTGAACCTTCAAGTGTAGTCTCCCCTCATGGTGCCCGGGAGCAGTGACGCTCATGTTGCGGGACACCGCGGTTGCGTAAGTATTGACCTTGCGGCAGGCCGAAGCCTCGCAATCCTGTCGAGTTAGGCACCGACTCGCCTGTTACGCTAGAAAATTACATCGCTGTAAGGCGGCTGTCTGAAAGGTGTCGCATTCTTGACACGTACCGGTACATGCCATTTCGCTGGTTCTGAGCCACGCCACCTGCGACACTCTCCAGCTCCGAACCGCCTGATCATCGAGGAATTTATGGTTCTCAAAATGTTAAGCGCTGCCGTTTGCTGTGCATTGGCGGCCGGGGCCAGTGTAGCCGTCGCTCAGGAGCCGGCGTCGGCCACCTTACCGCCCGTCGTCGCCGATCTGGTGAACTGCCGTGCGATTGCCGCCACCAGCGATCGCCTCTCCTGCTTCGACCGTTCGGCGCAAGGGCTTCAGACCGCCCTGTTCAGCGGCGAGCTTCTGGTGGTCGATCGCGCCCAGGCGACCGCAGCGCGTCGCCAGGCCTTCGGCTCGACCACGGCCCCCGCCGACATCCTTCAGCCTCCCCGCCCCGAGGACCGGATCGACGCCATCGAAACCACACTGGTCCGCGCCACCCAGGCGGACGACAATCGCTGGACGTTCGTGCTGGCGGACGGCAGCACCTGGCGACAGACCGACACCGACCGCGTCCGCATCGTCAATCGCGAAGGTGAGGCCGTCCGGGTTCGACGAGGCGCTCTGGGAAGCTACCTTCTCACCGTCGGACGCAGCGGCGTGGTCCGCGTCAGGAGACAATAGTCGTGGTCAACCTCAATCCGCTTTCGGCCTCGGTCAGCGTCGGCCCGCAGCTGCAGCCTTCGGACATGGCCGCGTTGTCCGCCCATGGCTATGCCAGCGTGATCAACAATCGCCCCGACGATGAGGAAGCCGGCCAGCCTTCGTCCTCGGAACTTGAGGCTGCGGCGGCTGCGGCGGGCCTGGCCTATCTGCACGCGCCCATTCGCGGCATGCCCGAGGATCAGGCGGTCGCCTTGGTGGGAGATCAGCTAAAGGCCGACGCAGACGCAAACGCTCGCACAGCCATGTTCTGCCGCTCCGGTATGCGGTCCACCGCCGCCTGGGCCATGGCGCAGCGGCTGGACGGTGTCCCACCCGACGAACTGCGCGCCGCCGCCGCGTCGGCCGGCTACGATCTCAGCCGGCTGCCCCTCTGATCAGCGGATCAGGGCACCACGCGCCGCGTAGGATGCCGGCTCGGGCGTGCAGGACGCCACCACCAACTGGCTCGCCATGATACACAGCACCGTCACGGCGACGATCTGGAGCCGTTTTGAGACAGTCAGGGCGATGGACAGGGCCACTTCGAGCGCTCCGCAAAGGGTTCACGAAACGCTAACGCAAGCCCGATGCCGTTCGGGGTCGCCAGACAGGACCGCCGAATGATCCCCTTCGTGCGCGATTTCGACTTCGCCTATGGCCGCTGCGACCGGGTCTCGCCGCTGATCCGGCGCGTGATCGCCAACAACCCTGGCCCGTTCACCTTCACGGGCACCGGCACCTACATCGTCGGGCGGGATGAGCCCGGAGCAGTTGTCGCCGTCATCGACCCCGGCCCGCTGGATGAAAGCCATCTGGCCGCCCTGCTCGAAGCCGTTCGAGGTCAGACTGTCAGCCACGTCCTGGTCACCCACACCCACCGGGACCACGCCCCTTTGGCGCATCCGTTCGCCGAAGCCGTCGGCGCACCGATACTGGCGGCCCGGCCTCCGCTGAAAACCATCCACGCCTCAGGCTCGCTGGACGAGGACGAGGACGAAGCCTTCCAGCCCGACGTGATGCTTGAGGGCGGCGAGCAACTGGCGGGGGACGGTTGGACCATCGAGGCCCTGTTCACGCCCGGCCACGCGTCCAACCACATGGCCTTCGCGCTGGAAGACGAAAACGCCCTGTTCTGTGGCGACCATGTCATGGGCTGGTCCACCACCGTCGTGGCCCCACCCGATGGCGACATGACGGACTACATGGCCAGTCTGGATCAGGTCATCGCGCGGCGGTTCGACATCCTGTGGCCGACCCATGGCGCACCGATCACCGAACCCGCGCCGTTCCTGAAGGCCTACCGCGCCCATCGGATGGACCGCGAAGCCCAGGTGCTGGCGCAGGTTCAGGCCGGCCACGCCCGCATCACCGACATGGTGCCGGTATTGTACGCCGCCGTCGATCCGCGCCTTTGGCCCGCCGCCAGCCTGTCGGTCTGGGCGCATTTGATCGCGCTGGAGAAGGCCGGACGGGTTCGCGCCGACCCTGCCCCGGCCATGGATGCCTTCTGGACGCCGGGCTGAACCCTATTCGGCGGTCTGCAAGGCCCGGCTGATCTCGCCGGCCAGACGACAGGCCTCGCCGCCGTGGGAGCGCCCGTCCCGCGCGGCGACACGGACGTCGGTCCGACCCGGGCGGATCCGCACCACGGCATCGTGGGTGAAGCCGAACCAGAAGCCGGTCCGGTCGCCGTCGGCTCGCGCTGCGAACGCGCCCCGCGCCGTGAACCCCGCCGCCTGCAAGGCCTCATAGGCCCGCTGTGGCGCGACCTGGCGCATCACCGGCTGGGCCGCCGGACAGGCCTCGGGGCCGATGGCCGCCGTGGGTCCACCCTCCCCGCGTGCCGCCGCGACCGCGTCCGAAAATCCCGGCCGGTCGTCCGGATTGGTGCTGACATCTTCCGGCAAGCCCTCGGCCAGCCGCGCCTTCTGCCAGGCAAAGGCTCCCAGGGTTCCCAACGACACGACAAGCGCCACGACCACGTAAAGCCCCAGTCGCTTCAGATCGCGCCGCGCGAGGACCGCCGCCGCCACGGCCGCTACGACGCCCACGAACGCCAGCGCCCAAGCCACTTGAAGCGCCAGCAGGTCATAGCCCACCGACGCATCCCAGAACCCTAGCGAGGTCCCGAAGGCGGCAATCAGCAACAGAAACGGCGCGGCCAGGGTGACCAGCGTCAGGGCCTGAACCAGTCCCTCATTCTTCGGTCTGACACGCGCCACGCGATCAGCCTGCCGTCGGGATGCGATAGTCCTTCATCCGCTCGCGGATCAGCTTCTTGTCGACCTTGCCGGTCGCGCCCAGGGGAATGTCGTCCACGAAGACGACATCGTCCGGCATCCACCATTTGGCGATCTTGCCGACCAGGAAGTCCAAGTGCTCCTGCCTGTCCTCGGACTCGCCCGGCTTCAGCTTGATGATCAGCACAGGCCGCTCGTCCCACTTCGGATGCGCCGCGCCGATCACGGCGGCCAGTTCGACCTTGGGATGGCCCACGGCGATGTTCTCGATCTCGATCGAGCTGATCCACTCCCCGCCGGACTTGATCACATCCTTGGCCCGATCGGTGATCTGCATGAAGCCGTGTTCGTCGATGGTCGAGACGTCGCCGGTGTCGAAGAAGCCTTCGGTATCCAGGATCGGCGTCTCATCGTTGAAATAGGCGCCCGCGATGGTCGGCCCCTTGATCATCAGCCGCCCATAGGTGTGCCCGTCGTGCGGCATCTCCTGACCGGCGTAGTTCTTGAGCTTCAGCTCGACACCCAGCGGCGGCGTACCCTGCTTGATCCGCCACTTCATCTGCTCGTCGTACGGCAGGGCGCGCAGCTCGGGCGTCATGTTGGACAGGGTGCCGATGGGCGACGTCTCGGTCATGCCCCAGCCCTGCAGCACCTCGATGCCAAACTCGTCGTGGAAGGCCCGGATCAGGCTCTCGGGCACGGCCGATCCACCGATCAGCACGCGCTTGACCGTCGGGAGCTTCAGCTTGTGCTCGCGCAGGTGGGCCAGCAGCCCCTGCCAGACCGTCGGCACGGCGGCAGAGAAGGTCACGCCCTCGCTCTCGATCAGCTCATAGATGGCCGCGCCATCCATGCGCGCGCCCGGCATGACCAGTTTTGACCCCGCCCCCGGTGCCCCGAAGGCGATGCCCCAGGCATTGGCGTGGAACATGGGCACAACCGGCAGGATGACCTCGCTCGGCGTCGCGCCCAGCACCGTGGTCTGCAGACCCAGCAGCGTATGGATGAAGTTGGAGCGGTGCGAATACAGCACCCCCTTGGGGTTGCCAGTCGTGCCCGAGGTGTAGCAGAGGCCGCAGGCCGTCTGCTCGTCGAAGTCGCCCCAGACCACATCCTCGGACGCGCCTTCCAGCAGGTCCTCATAGCATTCCAGGCCGGGCAGCTCGACGGCGGGCATATGCGCCCGGTCGGTCATGACCACGACACGTTCGACCTTGGGACAGTGCGGCAGCACGGCCTGCAACAGCGGCACGAACGTCAGATCGACGAAGATGACCCGGTCGCCGCCGTGGTTGATGATGTAGACGAGCTGTTCGGGGAACAGGCGCGGGTTCAGGGTGTGGCACACCGCCCCGATCCCCATGATGCCGTACCAGGTCTCGATATGGTTGCCGGTGTTCCAGGCCAGGGTGCCGATCCGGTCGCCAACACCGATCCCCCATCCCTGCAGCACGCTGGACACGCGCTTGGCTCGCGCGTGGATGTCGGCATAGGTGGTACGGACGATGGGGCCCTCGACCGACCGGGTCACGACCTCGCGTGCGCCGTGCCAGTTCTTGGCGTGGTCCAGTATCTTGTCGACCGTCAGCGGCCAGTCCTGCATCAATCCAAGCATCTGCGTCCCTCGATTTGCGCCTACGACCTGAGGCACTTGAAGCCACGCTAATCAGGTGATCGGCGTTAAGCAACGTGACGCTAGGGCAAGTCTGTCGCAGATGACCGGCTCGTGATCTGACGGCGGCTGGATGACTTTGCAGAATGCACAGCCCGGTTTAGGACGCAGCCATGGCAATCCTCATCGCGATCACCGGCGGATCCGGTTCGGGCAAGAGCACCCTGGCCGAGGCGCTGGTCGCGTCTCTGGCACCGGGCTCAGCCGTCCTTATGCGCGAGGACAGCTACTATCGCGACGCCGCCAGCCTGCCCGGCTTCGACGCCGCCACCTTCGATTTCGATGACGTCACCGCCCGCGACCACGAGCTGATGATCCGCGACCTGCGGGCGCTCAAGTCCGGCCAGGATATCGTGGCTCCGGTCTATTCCTTCATCCATCACGGGCGTGAACCGGGCGGAGAGCCCGTTCGCGCCGCAGAGGTCGTGATCGTCGAAGGAACTCACGTGCTGTGCACTCCCGAGCTGATCGATCTGTTCGACATCCGCGTCTTCGTCGACACCCCCGCCGACATACGCTTCATCCGCCGTCTGCTGCGCGATCAGAGCGAACGGGGGCGCACCGCCGATTCTGTCGTCGCCCAATATCTGGCCACGGTGCGTCCCGGCCATGAGCGTCTGACCGAGCCGTCACGGGTCCGGGCCGACTTCATCATCGCCGATGCGACGGCCGCCGTGCGTCTGGAAGACACCCAGGCCGTCGTACGCCTGGCCGCGCCGGTCCTGGCCCATCCCCTGCTGGCGGGGCTCAAACCCGCCTAGACTTCAGGGCCAGAGCCGGGTCTTCCTCCAACCCTGTCCGTCCCGGTCGAACCGCAGGCGGTCATGCAGCCGGAAAGGCCGGTCCCGCCAGAATTCCACGCTGTCGGGAATGACGCGCCAGCCTGTCCAGCGCTCGGGTCGTGGCACATCCTTTCCGTCGAACCGCGCCGTCTCTTCGGCCACCGCCGCCTGAAGCGCCGCACGACTGTCCAGCGGCCGCGACTGATCCGAGGCCCAGGCCCCGATCCGGCTCTCGCGCGCCCGGCTGGCGAAATAGGCGTCGGCCTCGGCCGCACTGACCGGCTCCAGCCGCCCGCGCACCCGCACCTGACGCCTCAGGCTCTTCCAGTGAAACAGCAGGGCCGCAGCGGGCGTCGCCGTGACCTGCTTCCCCTTGGCGCTCTCGCGGTTCGAATAGAAGGTCAGGCCGCGATCATCGACGTCCTTCAGCAGCACCATTCGGCTGTCAGGCAGGCCGTCGGCGTCCACGGTCGACAGACACATGGCGTTGGAATCATTGATCTCATGCATCCGCGCCTGCGCCAGCCATTCCACGAACAGTCCGATCGGCTCGTCCCGGTCGAAGATCGTCTCGTCGCCATTGGCGGCAAGCGCGGCGGCATAGTCCCGGTCATACTCTTCGCGGGTCGGGCTGGGCGGGATCACAGGTGCGGTCATGAGCTTCAGATAGACCCGGACCGAAGGTTTTGGGAGAGGCATGCTGTCACGGTTAACCGCGCGTTGACCCTGTTCTGCGCCCTCTAGGGACATGTCGTCGCGCGCCATATCCGAAATCGCCTCGATCGCAGAGGCCCACGCCCTGCTCGGTCTGGATGGCCCAGCCGACGGCGAGGTGCTGAAGGCGGCTTTCCGCCGCGCCATCAAGGCGGCCAGACCCGATCTGGTCGGGGGGAATGAGGATCACTTCCGGCGTGTCATCGCGGCCTGGGGTCTGATCCGCATGCAGGGGGCCGGGCACCTCGCCCTGCCCGCGCCGAAGGCCCGACCGACGGGGCTGACCGTCGTCGCCCTTTCGCCAACCCAGGCGCTGGAAGGCGGCACCGTCGAGGTCCGGATCGGCAAACGCACTCTGCGCGTCCGGGTCCCGGCCGGCCTTCGAACCGGCGACCACGTCAGCCTGACCGGGGCAGCCCCTGACGGCGACGACCTTTATCTGCCCGTCCTGATCCGCCCGACAGCCAGCCTGAGGATCATGGGCGACGACGTCTACATGCGTTGGCCGGTCTCCCAGCGCCTGCTGGACGACGGGGGCCGGGTCGAGATCGACACCCATGCCGGCCCGCGCTCGGCCTGGGTCGTGGCGGGAATGTCCAGCACCACGACCCAACTCCGCCTCAAGGGCCTGGGACTTCCTGCCCGGGGACGGCGCCTACAGGGACACCTGTTCGTGACGCTGGAACCCTGCGCCGATGCGCCCTCCTCCGCCGACGATCTCCTGGTCCGGTTCGCGCGGGTCTGGACGCCGGACCGGCTGGCGGCTTAAGCGTCGGGGACCATGTCCCACAACACCTTCGGCCATCTGTTTCGCGTGACCACCTGGGGCGAGAGCCATGGGCCGGCCATCGGCTGCGTCATCGACGGCTGTCCGCCCCTGATCCCGCTGACCGAGGCCGACCTGCAACCCTGGCTGGACCGCCGCAAACCGGGCGGAAGTCGTTTCGTCACCCAGCGCAGCGAGAGCGACACGGCCCGCATCCTGTCCGGCGTCTTCGATGACGGAGACGGCCCCGTCACGACCGGCACCCCCATCGCCATCGAGATCCAGAACGAGGACGCTCGCTCGAAGGACTATGGCGAGATCGCCCGCGCCTATCGCCCCGGCCATGCCGACCTGACCTATCAGACGAAGTATGGCGTGCGCGATCACCGGGGTGGCGGGCGCTCCTCGGCCCGCGAAACGGCCATGCGCGTGGCCGCCGGTGCCGTGGCGCGCAAGGTTCTGGGGCCAGACATCCGCATCCGCGCCGGCGTGGTCCAGCTGGGCCCACATCGCCTGACGGACGATCAGATCGACTTCGACGCCGTCTACGACAACCCCCTGTTCGCCGCCTCCGCTACGGTGGGCACAGAGTGGGAGGCCTATCTGGACGGCGTGCGCAAGGCCGGCTCGTCCATCGGCGCCATCGTGGCGCTGGAGGTCACCGGCATCCCCGCCGGCTGGGGTAGCCCTCTGTATGGCAAGCTGGACGCCGAACTGGCCGCCGCCCTGATGTCGATCAATGCCGTCAAGGGCGTGGAGATCGGTGCCGGCTTCGCCTCGGCGGAGCTGTCGGGCGAGGACAATGCCGACCAGATGCGCATCGGCGAGGACGGCCAGCCGGTCTTCCTGTCCAACCATGCCGGCGGCGTCCTGGGCGGTATATCCACGGGCCAGCCTCTGAAGGCCCGCGTCGCCTTCAAGCCCACCTCCTCCATCCTGACCCCGCGCCAGACCATCACCCGCGACGGCACCGAGACCGACCTGCGCACCAAGGGCCGCCACGACCCCTGCGTCGCCCTGCGCGGCGTGCCGGTGGTGGAGGCGATGGCGGCCTGCGTCCTGGCCGATGCCATGCTGCGGCACAGGGCGCAGGTGGGATGAGCAGACAGCCCGTTCGACATGTCGGCTGGAGAAAGACGTTCGGGGTCTGGGTCGCCCATGGAAACGTCGACTATGGGATGGTTCTCGGACTGCCCCTGGCTGCTCTCGCTGTTGCAGTGATCTGGCTGGTCGTTGACCCCCGATACCCGGCGAAGGCTGTCACGGGGCAGATCGTGGGCCTGACGACGTTAGGCAGGAGCAGTTCCAGCGGTGTGATCGCTGTCGTCAACGGGTCGACGATCAAGGTTGTAGCCCCTTTGCACTATGGCTGCGAACCGGGCGATCAGGTCAGGCTTCGAGAGCTCGGTTGGCGCGGAGGGCGATCCTATCAGTTGGATGTCGTACCGGACCCGTGCCCTCCACCCCCTTTTCGCCACTGACACTGTTACCTATATAGGCGTCAGCGAGGTTTCTAACCCTCGGATTCCCGGGAGCATCCCCATGATCGACGTCAGACCTTTCACAAGCCTGGGCGGAGCCAACCACGGTTGGCTTGACGCCAAACACCACTTTTCCTTCGCCAACTACTATGACCCCAACCGCATGAGCTGGGGCCGGTTGCGCGTGTGGAACGACGACACCATCGCCGCCAGGTCGGGCTTTCCGCCCCACCCGCACTCGGACATGGAAATCATCACCTATGTCCGCACCGGGGCCATCACCCATGAGGATTCCATGGGCAACAAGGGCCGCACCGGCGCAGGCGACGTCCAGGTCATGAGCGCCGGCACGGGCGTGCGACACTCCGAGTTCAACCTCGAGAACGAGCCCACCACCCTGTTCCAGATCTGGATCGAGGCCGACAAGCGCGGGGCCCAGCCCAGCTGGGGGGCCAAGGTCTTCCCCAAGAGCGACCGCACCGGCCAGTTCTCGGTTCTCGCCTCCGGCGACACCACCGATGACGCCCTGACCATCAACGCCGACGCCAAGGTGCTGGGGGCCACGCTGAATGCGGGCGAAAGCCTGACCTACAGCCTCGCCGAGGGCCGCCGCGCCTATCTGGTGCCTGCGGTCGGCGAGGTCGAGGTCAACGGGGTGAAGCTGAACGCCCGCGACGGGGCCGCCATCGCGGACGAGCCGACGATCACGATCACCGCCAGGGCCGACGCCGAACTTGTGATGGTCGACTCGCTCTGATTCACCTCCCCACGCGCGAAGGCGCGTGGGGAAGACAGATCGCGTAGCGATCAGGAGGGGGCGGCGCGGACAGGAGGGATTAGCGATCTATTGGCAACCGCCGGTGCCGCCCCCTCCTGGCATCCTTCGGACGCCTGTCCTCCCCATCGGCCTGCGCCGATGGGGAGGTGAAAGAAAACCCCGCCCGGATCGCTCCGGGCGGGGTTCTTTTAGATCAGTGCGTGGCGACCACGGTGCCAGGGTCCTGCACCGGCTGAGGGGCCGGCAGGGGCTCGGCCGCCTCGTCCCATTCCACCGGCGTCAGCGATCCGGTCAGGGCCCATTTCAGGGCCTCGTCCGCCGTCTTGATCGGGACGATCTCCAGGGCCGACTTCACATTGTCGGGCACGTCGGCCAGGTCCTTCTCATTCTCTTCGGGGATCAGCACCGTCTTGATACCGGACCGAAGCGCGGCCAGCAGCTTCTCCTTCAGCCCGCCGATGGCTGTGACCCGACCGCGCAGGGTGATCTCACCGGTCATGGCGATGTCCTTGCGGATCGGAATGCCCGTCAGGACACTGACCATAGCCACGGTCATCGCCACACCCGCCGAGGGACCGTCCTTGGGCGTCGCGCCATCGGGGACGTGCACGTGGATATCGGTCTTCTCGAACACCGGCGGCTTGACACCGAAGCTCAGAGCGCGCGCCCGCGTGTAGGAGGCGGCGGCACTGACGCTCTCCTTCATCACCTCTTTCAGGTTCCCGGTCACGGTCATGCGACCGCGGCCCGGCATCTTGATCGCCTCGATGGTCAGGATGTCGCCGCCGAACTCGGTCCAGGCCAGGCCCGTGACGATACCGACCTGATCCTCCTCGTCCGTCTCGCCATAGCGGAACTTCTTGACGCCCGCATAGGTCGCCAGTTTCGCCGCATCGACCGTGATCGACAGCGTCTTTTCCTTGGACATCTCGCGCACGGCCTTGCGGGCCAGACCGCCCAGGGCGCGCTCCAGTGACCGCACCCCGGCCTCCCGCGTATAGTAGCGGATCAGGTCGCGGATGGTCTCATCCGGCACCACGAACTCGGCCGGCGTCAGGCCATTGTCCTTGGTCACCTTGGGCAGGACGTGCCGCTTGGCGATCTCGACCTTCTCATCCTCGGTGTAGCCACTGACCCGGATGATCTCCATCCGGTCCATCAGCGGCTGGGGCATGTTCAGGCTGTTGGCCGTGGTCACGAACATGATGTTCGACAGGTCGTAATCGACCTCCAGATAGTGGTCGCCGAACGCATTGTTCTGCGCCGGGTCCAGTACTTCCAGCAGGGCCGACGAAGGATCGCCCCGCCAGTCCGCGCCCAGCTTGTCGATCTCGTCCAGCAGGATGAAGGCGTTGGTCGTCTTCACCTTCTTCATCGACTGAATGATCTTGCCGGGCATGGAGCCGATGTAGGTCCGGCGGTGACCGCGGATTTCCGCCTCGTCACGCATGCCGCCCAGCGACATGCGGACGTATTCCCGTCCCGTCGCCTTGGCGATCGACTTGGCCAGCGAGGTTTTGCCGACGCCGGGCGGTCCGACCAGGCACAGGATCGGGCCTTTCAGGCTGTTGGTGCGCGCCTGAACGGCCAGATATTCGATGATCCGTTCCTTGACCTTCTCCAGGCCGTAGTGATCCTCCTCGAGGATGTCCTCGGCCTTGGACAGGTCGATCGGCTTCTGTTTGGTCTTGCCCCACGGGATCGACAGCAGCCAGTCCAGATAGTTGCGCACCACCGTGGATTCGGCCGACATCGGGCTCATGTTGCGCAGCTTCTTGACCTCGGCCTCGGCCTTGGTCCGCGCTTCCTTCGACAGCTTGGTCTTCCGGATGCGCTTCTCCAGCTCCATGATCTCGTCACGGCTGTCGTCGGTCTCGCCCAGCTCGCGCTGGATCGCCTTCATCTGCTCGTTCAGATAATATTCGCGCTGGGTCTTCTCCATCTGGCGCTTCACGCGCGAGCGGATCTTCTTCTCGACCTGCAGGACTGAAATCTCGCCTTCCATCAGGCCATAGACCTTCTCCAGCCGCTCGGGCACGGCGAAGGTTTCCAGCAGGCCCTGCTTGTCGGTGATCTTGACCGACAGATGGGCCGCCACGCTGTCGGCCAGCTTGGACGGATCGGTGATCTGGGGGATGGAGCTCAGGGCCTCGGGCGGCACCTTCTTGTTCAGCTTCACATAGTTTTCGAACTGCTCGATCACGGCGCGCAGCAGGGCCTCGGACTGGGCCGGCTCGCCCATATCCTCTTCGATCTCGACGGCCTCGGCTTCGAAATAATCGGCGCGGTCGGTAAACCGCGTCAGCCGCGCACGCCCCTTGCCCTCGACCAGCACCTTCACCGTGCCGTCGGGCAGCTTCAACAGTTGCAGCACCGTGGCCAGCACGCCGATCGGATAGATGGCATCGGCAGCGGGATCGTCGTCCGTCGAATTCTTCTGGGTGGCCAGCAGGATCTGCTTCTCACCCTTCATGATTTCGTCCAGCGCCTTGACGGACTTTTCGCGGCCGACGAACAGCGGCACGACCATGTGCGGGAACACGACGATGTCGCGCAGCGGCAGGACGGGCAGAATCTTGGTCTCGGTCATTCTCGTACTTTCCGGGGTCTTCGTTGATCTCTGACCCGCCGAGGGGGCGTCCGGGGCAAGGGGCCCCGGCGTTTCGACTCGGCCCACATTCCGTGGCCTTCGGATCAGTATGTGGTTCGCGTGCGTCCGGGTTCAAGCGTCGCCGCGCGATAGCCGTGGACGGATGCACGCAACCCGCAGGGCAGCTTGACCGTTAGCGGTGCCATAGACAGGGAGAAGACCACCATGCGTATGTTGATCCTGACCACCACCGCCCTGGCCCTTGCCGCCTGCAATCAACCGGCGGAAAGCCCCTCTGCGCCGGCGGCCGCCGACAATGCCATTGATGCCGTCGCGATCGACAAGAACGCGCCTCCACCTGCCCCGGTCGTCCAAGCCCCTCGACCTGCGCGAGCCACGCCTGTAACCGCCGCCACGACGTCTGAGGACGCCGAGGATGCCGCAGCCGCTGGGGCCGCGACCGCCGACGCGTCGACCGCCGGCATGATGGACGGCCCCAGCCCCGAGGTCCGCGACATGGCCAAGGAAAAGGCCGAGGCGACCAACCTGCGACCCAACTGATCCAGAAATGAAAAGGGCGGGTCCGTCACCGGACCCGCCCCCTATCGTCTCATCTGACCTTGGAGATCAGGCGGCGCTGTCAGGCGTCGCCGACTTCTTGGACTTGGTCTCGGCATAGATCAGCAGAGGCTGGGCCTTGCCCTCGATCACCTCGGCATTGACCACGACCTCTTCGACGCCTTCGAACGTCGGCAGTTCGAACATGGTCTCCAGCAAGATGCCTTCCAGGATCGAACGCAGGCCGCGTGCCCCGGTCTTCCTCGTGATCGCCTTCTTGGCGACGGCGATCAGGGCGTCGTCGGTGAAGGTCAGATCGACATTCTCCATCTCGAAAAGACGCTTGTACTGTTTGACCAGGGCGTTCTTCGGCTCGGTCAGGATGGTGACCAGCGCCGCCTCGTCCAGGTCTTCCAGCGTCGCCAGCACGGGCAGACGGCCGATGAACTCCGGGATAAGGCCGAACCGCATCAGGTCGTCAGGCTCGACCTGTTTCAGCACGTCACCCATGCGCCGCTCGTCGACTTCCTTGACCTTGGCACCAAAGCCGATCGAGGCCCCCTCGCCACGCGCGGAGATGACCTTCTCCAGGCCCGCGAACGCGCCGCCAACGATGAACAGGATATTGGCCGTATCGACTTGCAGGAACTCCTGCTGCGGATGCTTGCGGCCACCCTGCGGCGGCACGGAGGCGACCGTGCCTTCCATGATCTTCAGCAGGGCCTGCTGCACGCCCTCGCCCGATACGTCGCGGGTGATCGACGGATTGTCGGACTTGCGCGAAATTTTGTCGATCTCGTCGATATAGACGATGCCGCGCTGGGCCCGTTCGACGTTGTAGTCGCTGGCCTGAAGCAGCTTCAGGATGATGTTCTCGACGTCCTCACCGACATAACCGGCCTCGGTCAGGGTGGTGGCGTCGGCCATGGTGAAGGGCACGTCGATGATGCGCGCCAGCGTCTGGGCCAGCAGCGTCTTGCCCGAGCCGGTCGGCCCGATCAGCATGATGTTGGACTTGGCCAGTTCCACGTCGTTGTTCTTCGTCGCGTGGTTCAGGCGTTTGTAGTGGTTGTGGACCGCGACGCTCAGCACCTTCTTGGCGTGGGTCTGACCGATCACATAGTCGTCCAGGACGTCGCGGATTTCCTTGGGCGTGGGCACGCCATCCTTCGTCTTGGAGAAGGAAATTTTGTGCTCTTCGCGGATGATATCCATGCACAGTTCGACGCATTCATCGCAGATGAACACGGTCGGCCCGGCGATGAGCTTGCGCACCTCGTGCTGGCTCTTCCCGCAGAAGGAGCAGTAGAGGGTGCTTTTGGCATCTGTGCCGGCGGCTTTGGTCATCGGGCCTTCTCACTCCCGCGGTTCACCCCGATATGAGGCGAAACGCGCTTACCTCGCGTTGATTCCCCGACAATGGGCGCGAAGGTCTTCAAAAAATGACAATCACTCATACGGACGCTCGCCACAAGCCCGCCAAGGCGCGGCAGATGCGGATAGCGGACGGAACACTGTTCATGAGGATCGCGGCGAATGTCTGACATGGGGATAGCGGATGGGTTTCGCCAGCAACCCCGCAAGGACCAGGCCATCGTCGCCTTCGACTTCGACGGCACCCTGACCGTCCGCGACAGCTTCACCGCCTTCCTGCGCTGGCGGGCGGGCCGTCGCGGCTGGGCCCTGGGTTTGATGAAGCTGGCTCCGGCGGTCGCCGTCTATGCCAAGGATCGCGATAGGGGACGCATCAAGGCCGCCTCGGTGAAACAGTTTCTGAAGGGCGTTTCGCGCGCGGAACTTGAGGCGGACGCGGAGGAATTCGCCGCTGATGTCTGGGCCAAATTCATGCGTCCGGATGCCCTGGCCCGCTGGAACGACTGGGGCGCACGTGGTGCTCATCGCGTAATCGTGACCGCCTCCCCCGGCCTGACCGTCGCCCCGTTCGCGCGTCGCCTTGGGGCGGAAGGACTTCTGGGCACTCATCTGGATTTCGATGCCCGGGATCGGCTGACCGGCAAGTTCACCAGTCCGAACTGCCGGGGCGAGGAAAAGGTGCTGCGCCTTCGCACCGCCTATGGCGACGCCATGACCCTTACCGCCGCCTATGGCGACACCTCGGGCGATACCGAAATGCTGGCGATGGCCCAGCAACCTGGTTTTCGGGTGTTCACGGAGCGGCCCTAGTTGCCGTCGGCGTCCACGTCGAACACCACGGCCTTGCCCCGCGATGTCGGATCCCAGCCCGCGGCCATGGCTGACTTCACAGCGTTACGAACACTTTCGACATTGATCCGCTGGCTTTCGAAGATCGGCCGGCCGTTGGGGCGTAGCGGCATCGGAAACTGCACCACGGCCTCGCGCTTGAACCCTTGCAGATGCAGCGACAGGGCAATGCCGTCCCAGCCGCCGCCCGCCGTGGGTTGAGGCTGACGCCGCACCTCCCAGTCATAGGTTTCGCCGTCGACCTCGACCGTGCCGTAGGTATCGCGTGTGTGCTGCATGGCGGCCTGATAGCATGTTCGGGCGGCCCGTCACCGCCACCGTTCTTCAATCAGGCACTTCAGGTCCCTGCAGACTATCTTCCAGGTATGTGACAGCGGAGCGAGCCTGTGTGTCGCTGTTGATGCGCGCATCGTCTCTGACGCTGTAAAGGCCTTTCAGATACGCCTCGTCCCAAGCCGTCAGCCCGCCGATGGTCACCCCCGGCCGGAACAGATTGAGAATGGTGTCGAACGCTCCCATATCCGCGCGCATGTCCATCTGAGCGAACGAAACCATGGCCAGATAGCCGGTCAAGGCTTCGACACTGCGCCCCTCAGCCTGGGCCACATCGACAACGACCACCAGCCGCTGCAGATCGTCCCGGGTGCGACCGGCTTTCAGCGAGACGGAATAGACGTTGATTTGCGGGGTCCCCGTGAAGCTGTCGGTATGCACCCCACGCCCGGCAAAGATGTCGTAATAGGTCGGGCGGCTGATCGCCCACCAGCGCACAGGCGCATCAGCCGTCACGAAATGATCCAGTTGCTCACGCGACAGGGACGCATCGGCGATGTCCGGTCGGAACTCTCTCGGACTGCGTTCCACCCACCCCTGGGCAACGGCCTTGGCATCCAGGGCCCCGACGATGATGATGTTGGGCTCGCAATCTTCATCATTTATCGGCACGCCCAGCCTGCCGCCCAGGTGAGCAAGCCCGTCCGCAAGTTGCTGAGACATGGCTGGCCTGAAGTTTGCGACGCCTATGCAGACCGGCCCCTGCCACCGCGCCAATCCTCGACCCGGCACAGGGCGCGCGGCCTCGCGGGTAAACCTGAGAAGCTGCTGTTCGAGCGGCAGCCCGCTGACCACCACATCGTCCAGGACAGTCGCGGGTTCTTGCTGGTTGACGGCTTCAGTCGACTGCGGCGCATCCTGTGCATACCCGGGCGAGACGCCGGCCAGACCCAGAAACAGCGCCGTCACCCAGCCCGGAATACGCATGCCGCCCTCCCCAACGAAGACTGACGCTGATCAAGCCTGGATCATTGCGCCGATCATCCTGTCTTACAAGGCGCAGCCGTCCCTGTGGGTCAGACCGTCTTCACACCATCGCTGTCCGCTTGTTCGCGGCGATCGTAGACGTGGTCGACGATGCCCCAGGCCTTGGCTTCCTCGGCGCTCATGAAGTGGTCGCGGTCCAGCGTCTTCTCGACCTCTTCATAGGTCCGGCCCGTGTGGTGGACGTAGATTTCGTTCAGGCGACGCTTGGTGTAGCGGATGTCGGCGGCGTGCAGTTCGATGTCCGAGGCCTGGCCCCGGAACCCGCCCGACGGCTGGTGCACCATGATGCGTGCGTTCGGAAGAGCCACCCTCTGGCCGGCCGCACCGGCCGTCAGGATCAGTGAGCCGGCGGACGCCGCCATGCCCATGACCACGGTCGAGACCGGGCTCTTGATGTATTGCATGGTGTCGTAGATCGCGAGCGCCGAGGACACCTGTCCGCCGGGGCTGTTGATGTACATGCTGATTTCCTTCTTCGGGTTCTCCGACTCCAGGAACAGCAACTGGGCGCAGATCAGCGACGCCATCGTGTCCTCGAACGGTCCCGTCAGGAAGATGATCCGTTCGCGCAACAGGCGCGAGAAGATGTCGAACGACCGCTCCCCCCGGCTGGACTGCTCCACCACCATGGGGACCAGGTTCATGTTCATCAGTTCGATCGGATCGCGCATTTCGGGCTTTCTGGATGGATACGGAGCCGACTCGCCGTCGGACTCCCTCTGGATCAGGATATCGCGTCGCTCACCGCGCGATGCAAGTCACCCTTGAAAAGCAAATCCCCGCTCCGGCGACCGGAGCGGGGATCATGCAGTCACAGGCGCGACGACGATCAGATGTCGTCGTCTTCCTTCAGCAGCTCTTCCTTGGTGATAGGCGTGTCGGTCACCTCGGCCTGGCCGAAGATCAGGTCGCAGACCTTCTCCTCATAGATGGGGGCGCGCATCTGGGCGGCGGCGTTGGGGTTCTGGCGATAGAAGTCCAGCACCTGACGCTCCTGGCCCGGATAGTTGCGGGCCTCGTTCATGATGGCGTTGTTCAGCTCCTGGTCAGTGACCTGCACGTTGTTGGCGCGGCCGATCTCGGCAAGGACCAGACCCAGGCGCACGCGGCGCTCGGCGATCTTCTGGTACTCTTCCTTCAGCTTCTTCTCGGACTTCTTGGCGTCCTCCTCGGGCAGGCGACCGGCTTCCTTGTCGGCCTGCACCTGTTGCCAGATACCCTCGAACTCGGCCTCGACCATCTTGGGCGGCAGCGGGAAGCTGTGGGCCTTGTCCAGTTCGTCCAGCAGGGCGCGCTTCAGCTTGAAGCGGGCGGCTCCGACATACTGCTGGTCCAGATTGGTCTTCAGCAGCTCCTTCAGCTTGTCCAGCGATTCGATGCCGATGCGCTTGGCGAAGTCCTCGTCGACCACGGCGGGGGCCTCGGCCTTGATGGCCTTGACCTTGACGTCGAACGTCACGGCCTTACCGGCCAGGTGCTTGGCCTGATAGTCCTCGGGGAAGGTCACGTTCAGGACCTTCTCCTCGCCGACCTTGGCGCCCTTCAGCTGCTCTTCGAAGCCGGGGATGAAGCGGTTGGACCCGATCACCAGCTGGGTGTCCTCGGCGGCACCACCCTCGAAGGGTTCGCCGTCCAGCTTGCCCAGGAAGTCGATGGTGACCTCGTCGCCCTCGGCGGCCTTCACGGCCTTGCCCTTCTTGTCTTCGTACGACTTGGCCTGTCCGGCCAGTTCGGTCAGAGCCTCGTCCAGATCGGCGTCGGTCGCCTCATAGGTCGGACGATTCAGCTTCAGGGTCTTGGGATCGACCGGCGTGAAGTCGGGCATGACTTCCAGCGCCATCTCGTAGGACAGGTCCTCCTGACCGGCGACGACCTTGTCCATGTCCGAGATCAGCTTCATCTCGGCGGGCGCGGCGGGACGCAGCTTGGCGTCGTCCAGGGCCTGCTGGCTGGTCTGGTTCAGGGTGTCGTTGATGATCTCGCCCATGAAGTCGCGGCCGAAGGTCTTCTTGACGTGCGCGACCGGCACCTTGCCGGGACGAAAGCCCTTCAGCTTCATCTGCGGCGCGACTTCCTTCAGCTTGGCATCCAGCTTGCTGTTAAGCTCGGCGGCGGGAACGGTCACCGCGATGACGCGGCTCAGGCCTTCATTGGACTTTTCGACGACTTGCATGGTCGGACTTCTGACGCTCTGTGGCGGCACCACGGTGGCGGCGCGCGCGATGGGGATAAAGCAATAAGGGCCGCCCCTTGCAGAGCGGCACCTCGAAGCCCGCCCTTATGTCGATGCCCGGCCCAAAGGTCAACGCGCGAGCGCTCCGGACTGGCCACCATCATCAAGCACCGCTATCTCCGAAGCATGACCCAGCCCCCTGCCCCCATCGGCGTGTTCGTGACGCCCGTGACGCCGCTGCAGCAGAACTGCACCACCGTCTGGTGCACGGCCACGAACAAGGCCGCCGTGATCGATCCCGGCGGATCGGTGGACGCCATCATCGCCGAGGTCGCCCGACGCGGCCTCAGCTTGGACCAGATCTGGATCACCCACGGCCACCTCGACCACGCCGGCGGGGCCGCCGAGATGCAAGAGAAGGCCGGCGTCGACATCATCGGCCCTCACCCGGAAGACCAGTTCTGGATCGATGGTATCCCGGCACAGGGTCAGGCCTACGGCCTGCCTGAGGCTCGCAGCTTCACGCCCACCCGTTGGCTGGATGAGGGCGATACGGTGACGCTGGGCGAAACGACGTGGGAGATCCGCCACTGCCCCGGCCACACCCCCGGTCATGTCATCTTCTTCAACCGAGGCGCACGTTTCGCCCAGGTCGGCGATGTCCTGTTCGCCGGATCAGTCGGGCGGACCGATTTTCCGCGCAGCGATCCAAACGCCCTGCTTCAGTCCATCGTCACCAAGCTTTGGCCATTGGGAGACGACGTGCAGTTCGTCCCGGGACACGGCCCGGCCTCGACCTTCGGGGCCGAACGCCGAACCAATCCGTTTGTATCAGACGCCGCGATGCAGCGCGCGCCGATCGCGCGCCCTGCATCCGGCCCATCCTGATCGCCTAGGCTAGCGCGACAGCAGCAGGCCGATGATCACGCCGACGCCCAGCGCAATGACGCTGGACTTAACCGGCTCGTCCTCTATGGCGCTGCGGACACGAACCACACGCGACCGACTCCAGTCTGCGGCCGCCTGGGCATCCTCGCGCACCGCTCGGCGCAGCGGCTGGGGCGAGCCGAACGTCTTGGCCTCATCCGATCGCAGCAGGGCGTCGGCCTGACGGTCCAGGCGGGCGGCAGGCGTTTCCAGATCGTCGTCGGCGATGTCGGTGCCATAGGGGTTAGTGGTCGTATCGGTCATGGGATCGTCCTCGGTCAGGGCGGAATGGGGACTGGTTCAATCCGCCCGCTGCCCGCCAGTTCCGCCCTCCGCAGTCGATCGGGATGAACAACGACGGTCCCGATCCGTTCTTCTCCGGCAAGGAGACCGTCATGACCTTTATCGAACCCACACCGCCCGGAACGCCCCAGCCCGACATCCTTCCGCCGGACACGCCAGGCCCCGACATCGACCCGTCCAGCACCCCCGACGAGCTTCCGCCGCTGGAACCCGGCGGCGGCGGCGAAGGCGACTCGCGCCCTCACGACGCCGTCTGACATCCGGGCACCTTTCGACCCGTAACCCTCTCAAATCCGTGACGTCGCAGCCGGAACCGGACCGTGGACAGAGGGTTCTTTCACCGACCGTTACCGTTTCTCGAAAGGATCAACCGATGGCTCAAGGCCAGCCGACAAAAGCCTCCGGGGTTTCAAAGCGAGGCTTCGCCTCCATGGACCCCGAACGTCAGCGCGAGATCGCCCGCAAGGGTGGTGCCAGCGTGCCCAGCGAAAAACGCAGCTTCTCCCAGGATCGCAGTCTGGCGGCCCAGGCGGGACGTAAGGGCGGCGAAGCGTCTCACGGCACGCGCAATCCGAAGGATGCGCCGCCTGCGGAATAAGCGAACCGCAAACAACACGAAATCAGGCGGCACCCGATGCGGGGCCGCCTTTTTCATGCATGCCGTCAGGTGCCCAGCAGAGCCAAGGCGACCGATGGCGCTTCGCTGCTTTCGAACGCCGTAACCGTCCAGCCGGCCGCCGTGGCCAGTTCGCGGACCGTGTCCTCGGTGAACTTGCGCGAGCTTTCGGTATGGATCGTCTCGTTCTCGAGAAATGACACGCGCGCATCACCGATCGCCACATCCATGTCGCGGGTGGCAACCAGATGCATCTCCATCCGCTGCGCCTCCGCATTCCAGCGCGCCTCATGCGCAAAGGCGTCCACATCGAAATCGGCTTCGAGTTCGGAATTGGCCCGCACCAGCAGATTGCGGTTGAACGCCGCTGTCACCCCAGCCGCATCGTCATAGGCGGCAATCAGAACCTCCGGCGCCTTGACCAGATCGACCCCCAGGATGAACAGCGCGTCCTCTCCCAGCAGGCTGCGCGCCGATTTCAGGAAGGCGGTCGCCTCGTCCCGCTCCAGATTGCCGATCGTCGAGCCGGGGAAGAAGCCGATCCGTCGACCCGACCCTATGCCCTCAGGTAGGGGCGGCATGTGCAGGAAATCGCCGACCAGCGGGACGACCTTCAGGTCGGGATAGCCCTCGCTGATCCGCGCGACCGCGCCGTTCAACGCATCGGCGCTGATATCGATCGGCACATAGGCGGCCAAACCCTGAGCGGCATCCAGGACGATCCGCGTCTTCTCGCTGGCCCCCGAGCCGAACTCGACCAGCACCGCATCCGGCCCGAACAGATCGGCCCATTTCGGTGCCACCGTCCGCAACAGCGCCGCCTCCTGCCGGGTCGGATAGTATTCGGGCAGACGGGTGATGTCCTCGAACAGGTCCGAGCCACGCGCGTCATAGAACCATTTTGGCGAGGCGACCTTGGGTGACTGAGACAGGCCTGACACCAGGTCGCGCCGGAAACGGGCCACCTCTCCATCGCGCGTCTTCGCCTCGCCCTGTCTGGGCGCGTCCTCGGCCAGTCGAAGTCCCATGAAGGCCCACCTTTGTTGCGGATAGAAGAAGTTGCGATAGCTGACCCGGTCATGGCCCGACGGCGTCGCAAAGCTTGAGCCCCGCAAAACCATCTGATTGGCCATGAACTTGCCGTTGTACTCCGAGGCCGTGCCTTCGGTCGGCTGAAAACCCGGATAGGGTCCATAGGCGCTGGACGTCCACTGCCAGACCTCGCCGAACGCATTCGAAAAGGCCTCGGGCCGCGAGCGCACGGCGTGTTCCCATTCACCCTCGGTCGGCAGACGCTTCCCGGCCCAGCGCGCAAAGGCGTCGGCTTCGTAGAAACTAATATGCCGCACCGGAGCCGCCGGATCGACCGGGACGCGCCCTGCCAGGGTCATGACCGACCAACCCTCACCCTCGAGGTGCCAGTAAAGCGGGGCGTCCCAGCCCTCGGCCTTCACGGCTGCCCAACCGTCGGACAGCCACAGCTCGGCCCGCCCATATCCCCCGTCCGCGATGAACCGTAGCCAGTCGCCATTGGTCACCAGATCCGCCGCCAGACGATACGGCTCCAGCCACTGTCGATGCGAAGGACCTTCGTTGTCGAAAGCAAAACCCCTGGCGTCATGCCCGATCCGGCAAAGCCCACCCTCGAAGGCGACCGTGCCGCCCCGCGCCGCCTCCAGCGCGCGCCCGCGCGGCTCCGTGGCATAGGCCGCCGGCTCCAGCGGCGAACGCGACATCAGGTTCAGGATATCCATCAGGAACAGCTCCTGATGCTGCTGATCATGATGAAAGCCCAGGGTCAGCAAATAGATCTGGTTCGCTTCCAGTTCGGTCCGCTCCAGCCAGTCGATCATCCGCCGGTCGATCTCGGCCCGGTAGGCCAGCACCTCGTCCAGCGACGGCCGGGTCATCAGCCCGCGCTCGAACCGGTTCACCCGCTCGCCCAGCGCCTCGTAATAGCTGTTGAACAGGGCCTGCAGCCGGGCATCCACCGGCACATAGCCCGGTTCCTGGCTAAGCAGCATTGCCTCGAAGAACCAACTGGTATGCGCCAGATGCCATTTGCCAGGGCTGCAGTCCGGCATGGACTGGGCCGCCAGGTCCTCTGCGGACAGCCCCTCAGCCAGCGCCGGCATGGCCGCGCGTACCGCGTTGTAGCGGTCCACCCACCCCGACGTCGGCGTGGTCGCATAGGCCGCTGATGTCATACGCGCTTGCCCCTTGGGCTGCCGAAAGTTGCGGCAGTCAATCGGTGAACGAGGATGGCCACCCTTCGTTCCTGCGACATAGTCAGCCTTTTGCCGCAGGCAAGCCCATTACAGCGTGGCGATGGCCTCGAGCAGTTCGTCCACAACACCCTCTTCACTGGCCCAGGAGCAGACGAACCGCACCGAGCCGTCGTCGAACATGTAGCAGGCCCAGCCCAAGGCGTTCAGGCGAGCGTGCGCTTCGGGCGGCATCCGCACGAAGACCGCATTGGCCTCGACCGGATGCGCCAGCACGAAGGACGACCGACGCTCAATCCCTTCGGCCAGTCTCTGCGCCATCCGGTTGGCATGGGCGGCGCCCGTCTCCCACTCACCGCTCTCCAGCAGGCCCAGGAAGGGCGCCGCCAGGAACCGCGCCTTGGACGCCGTCTGTCCCGCCTGCTTCAGCCGGTTGTCGATCCTCCGAGCCAGAGACTTGTCGAACATGACTATGGCCTCGGTGCAGTTGGCCCCCGCCTTGGCTCCGCCGAACACCAGGATATCGACACCGAGACGCGCGATCTGCGGCAGGTCGAACCCGCCCACCGCCGCATTGGCCAGCCGCGCCCCGTCCATATGCACCCCGAACCCACGCAGCTTCGCGGGCTCGATCAGATGCCGCAGTTCCTCCTCGGAATAGACCGCGCCATATTCCGTGCACTGGGTCACGCTCAGCGCCGCCGCCGGCTGACGATGGCCGACGACCGGTTCGTCCAAGGCCGCCTGAACCGCCACGGGATCGATCTTTCCCGAAAATCCAGGCAGGCCGATCAGGCCCACGCCATGGCCGAAAAACCCCGGTGCCCCCGTCTCGTCCGTACAGATATGCGCTGCATGGTGCGCCAGCACGGCCTCGTACGGCTGGGCCAGCATCGACAGGGCGATGGCATTGGCCGCCGTGCCCGAAAACACGAACCGCACCTCGGCATCCGCATCCAGCCGCTGGCGGATCAAATCCGCGGCCCGCTGGGTGATCTCGTCCGATCCATAGGCCTTCGCATAGCCCGCATTGGCCTCGCCCAGCGCCTTCAGCGCCGAGGGGGCCATGCCCGTCGTATTATCCGAGCCGAAGTCATACCGCATGGCTCAGGCCTCTCCGCTGTCCTGATGGGCGTCGCCGGGGCTGGCATGGCCGTCGGGCCGGTGCGTCGACGCATCGCGTACGGCCAGAATGGGCATGGCGGCCTCTGCATCGCCGTAAGGTACGGCGACCTGATGTGGGAACGGGATTTCGATATCAGCGGCGTCCAGCGCCTCCTTGGCCGCCTGGAACACATCGGCCTTCGTCTGCCAGTAGTCCTCTGATTTCGTCCAGGCGTGAAGGCTGACCTCAACCGAACTGTCCAGCAGATTGGTCACCCCGGCCCAGGGCTCGGGATCTTTCAGCACCTTGTCATGCGCGGCTGCCGCCGCCGTCAGTACGTCACGGGCCTGGCTCAGGTTCGCGCCGTAACCCACGCCGATCTTCAACTCGATCCGCCGCGTCTGCTGGCCCGACAGGTTCAGCATGGTGTCGGAAAACACCTTGCTGTTGGGCACCACGATCTTGACGTTGTTGGCATCCGACATCTGGGTAAAGAATAGGTCCAGCCGCGTCACCTTGCCCACATTGCCGTTGATGTCGATCAGGTCGCCGACGCGATACGGCCTCAGCACCAGCAGCATCACCCCCGCCGCCACATTGGACAGCGTCCCTTGCAGGGCCAGACCGACCGCCAGGGACGCCGCCCCCAGCACTGCGATGATCGAGGTCGTCTGTACGCCCAGTCGCTGCAACACGGCGATGAAGCCAATCACATAGACCAGCACCCGCACCACCTGCACGGCAAAGCTGAGCACCGTCGGGTCGTGCCGGAATCCGCGCAGACGCCCCAGGGCCTTGCGCGTAGCGCGTGCCGCCCATTTCGACGCGACCACCGTCGCGGCCAGGATCAGCAGGGCGACCGACAGGTTGATCGCAAAGTCGCCGGCCATGTCGGTCAGCTTGGCGATCATGGCGGTGTCGACGGCCACGGCCTCCTCGCCGGCGGCGACGGCCTGGGTCACGGTTTCGGTCAGGGATGTAGACAGCATGCGGCGGGTTTAACGCCTGTCTCGCGGATTAGAACCCCGAACCTGCCCGGCGTGGCGCGCTTTCCGTCTCGACCAGCGCCGCATTGATGGCCGCGACCAGCACCGGCAGTTCGATCGGCTTGGGCACGACCGACGTCATGCCCGCCGCCAGACATTCGGCCACCTGATGGTCCATGGCATTGCCGGTCAGACCGATGATCGGCACATCGGCCCCCGCCCGCCCTTCGTCGCCCCGGCGGATCGCGCGCGTGGCCTCAAGCCCGTCCATCACAGGCATCTGGACATCCATCAGGATCAGGTGGAACGGGCGCAGGCCCAGCGCCTCGATCGCCTGGCGACCATTTTCGACCAGATGCGGCTGCGCGCCCAGATGCTCCAGAAGGCTGCGGATCACCGTCCGGTTCGTCTCATTGTCCTCGGCCACCAGGACAGAAAAGCTGTCCAGCGCATCGTTGACAGGTTGTGCGTTGTGAGCCGGGGTCGCCTCAGCCGCTTCGGCAGGCACGGTCAGTCGGAAGACGCTGCCCCGCTCCATCACGCTCTCGGCCTCCAGCCGACCCTTCATCAGCTCCGCCAGCTGACGACAGATGGCCAGACCCAGACCTGATCCCTCATGCGCCCGCCGGTGCGAGCCGTCGGCCTGTTCGAAGGGGCTGAAGATTCGCGACAGATCCTCCGGCGCAATGCCCGGTCCGGTGTCCCGAACCTCGAACACCAGTTGGCCGTCCTGAAGCGCGACCGACAGATGCACACTGCCGTCCGCCGTGAACTTGATGGCGTTGCCCACCAGATTGTCGATGACCTGACGCAGCCGGACCGGGTCGCCGCGAAAGCCGCCCGCCACCTCCGGCCCGGCCGAAGACGTCAGAGACAGCCCCTTCAACCCGGCCGAGGCGGCAAAGGTGCTGACGCTGTCCGCTGCGATCTGGGCGGGATGGACGACGCCGTCCGTCAGCTCCAGTCGCCCGGCCTCGATCCGGGACAGGTCCAGCACGGCATTCAGTGTGCCCAACAGCGTCTCTCCCGACCGGCGGATCACTTCAACCCGCTCACGCTGTGTCTGATCCAGCGGATTCATGGCCATCAGCTGCGTCATGCCGAGGATGCCGTTCAGTGGCGTGCGCACCTCATGGCTCATGGTCGCCAGGAAGGTCGACTTGGCCTGCGACGCGGCGTCGGCGGCGACACGCGCGGCCCTCAGTTCGTCGATCAGTCGCGTATTCTCGGCGCAGGATTCGCTCCAGGCGCTCCAGACCTCGCCGGCCTGTCGCCCGATCACCACCAGTATGCCAACCAGAAGCAGCATCGAACCCACCAGCGCCGGCCCCGCCGCAGTCAGGAGGTAGGGCCAGAACGCCACGCCTACGGCGACCAGCGGCGGCATGACCGCGGTGATGTACAGGCGCGGCACGGCATTGAACTGGGCCATGGCCACACAGATCGACCAAGCCTGCAGCATCATGACGACAGCCATCAGCGCCGGGCTGTGAGCGGTCAGCAGGGCTGCGATAGACCCGGCCACACCCAGGCTGAATCTCAGGGCGACGATGGGCATCAGGCCCTGAATGCCCCGACGCGGCGCGATGGCTCCCGCATGCCACAGGCGGCGCAGTCTTCGCTGGATGACGACATCGGCGAGCGCACCAATGGCGCTGGTCACCAAAGCGATCTGCCAGAAGCCCAGCAAGGCCAGCACCAGGCCCCCGGCGGCCCAGGCCCCGAACAGCAGCCAGGGCTCGGTGATCATGGTCGCCAGGGTGATCCGGTAGCGATCCGGCATATCGACACCCAGCCGAAGCGGGGGTGGTTTGGCCAGAAAAGACAGATCGGGCACTCTCAACACCTGCAGTCAACGCTCCAATCCTGATGTCCGATAGCCCACCTCGTGTTTCAGGCCCACTAAGCAAGGTGGTTACCGGACCAGCCTTCCACCGCTGCGCTCCAGCGATTCCAGCAGTTCCATGACATCGGCCTGGGTATTGGCCTCGCGCGCCGGCTTGTCCCAGCGGATGCGGCTGACGCGCGGAAACCGCATGGCCACGCCCGACTTGTGCCGCGTCGATCGGTTCAGCCCCTCGAAGGCGATCTCCAGCACCAGCCCAAAATCCGGCTCGGCCTTCACCGACCGGACGGGACCGAAGCGGTCAACCGTGTGGTCGCGCACGAACTTGTCGATCTGCTTCAGTTCCTCGTCGGTGAAGCCGAAATAGGCCTTGCCGACCGGGGTCAGGGTCCCTTCGTCGGTCCAGACGCCAAAGGTATAGTCGGAATAGAAGCTGGAGCGTTTCCCGTGCCCGCGCTGCGCATACATCAGCACCGCATCGATCACATGCGGATCGCGCTTCCACTTGAACCAAGGCCCTTTGGGCCGTCCGCCGACATAGACGCTGTCCCTGCGCTTCAGCATCAGCCCCTCGGCCGCCGCCCCGACCGGCGGATCGAGCCGTAGCGGCACCAATGCGTCCCAGTCCTCGAACGCGACCAGCGGCGACAGATGCAGCGTCCCCTCGCCGTTGCGCGCCACCAAGGCTTCCAGCCGGGGCCGACGCTCGGCCAGGGTCAGGCCGCGCACGTCCTCCCCGTCTTCGGCCAGCAGGTCATAGGCCACGATGGCGGCCGGGAACTTCTCCAGCATGGCCGCATCCGCCGTCTTGCGGTTCAGCCGCTGCTGCAAATCGCCGAACGCCGCGACCTGCCCCCCTCCTTCAGGATTGTCTCGCCAGACCACCAGCTCCCCGTCGATGGCCCCTTCGAAGGACAGCCCGGCCATCACATCAGGAAAGGCGGCGGATATCTCGTCGCCCGTCCGGGAATACAGCTTTTGCACGCCCTGCTCGCGCACCGCCTGCACGCGGATGCCGTCCCATTTCCATTCCGCGACATAATCCGCCGGGTTCAGCCGCTCGAAATCCACGGCCTCGTCGATGGCGACCGACAGCATGACCGGCCTGAACCGCCCCGGCGCATCGCCGCTGGGCCGCTCGCTACGCCCCTCCAGCCAGGCGAACAGATCGTCATAGGGCGGGCTGAGCGCGTGCCAGATTTCCTCGATGTCGGATGCCGTCACCGGCTCCAGCGCCACGCTGCCCTCCCCGCCCTCTGGAGCAGGCGGTGCGTCCACCTCCGTCGGTCGCATCATCGCCACCGCCGTCTTGGCCAACCGGGCCGACAGCCCGACCCGCAGCGCGCCGGTCATCAGTTTCAGCAGCGCCCAGCGCCCCTTGGGCTCCAGCGCGTCCAGCCAGCCCTCCAGCAATGGGCGAACCTCGGCCCGCGATGCCTGACGTAACGCCTCGACCACCTCCGATAGCTCCGGCTCGCGATTAGGCCGGTAGGCCGGATCGACGGGCCAGATCAGCGCCACGGTCTCCGCCAGATCGCCGACATAGTCGTAGGACCAGCCGAACAGCACCGGATCGACCCGCGCCTCCGTCGCCTTCCTGATCATCGCCGGCTTGGCGGCATCGAACGTCAGGTCGCCGGTCAGTGCCGCCAGGGCCCAGCCTCGATCCGGGTCCGGCGTCGCCTTCAGATAGTCGCGCACCAGCACCAGCTTGGCGTTACGCGAGGCCGTCAGCGACAGACGGTCCAGAAGTTCGGCAAAGGCGCGCATGCGGTCCCGTTCGGCGACAGATGAGCACCAAACGCGAAAACGCCCCGGAAGTCTCCTTCCGGGGCGCAGTCTCGGCCGTCGATCGGCTTAGTTGAACAGGCCGGCGATCACCGCGGTGATCAGACCCGTCGCGACGGCGGTCAGCACCACATCATTGCCGCTGCGGACATAGTGGTAGCCACGGGGCGGCTGACGCAGGCCATAGCGGCCGTAGTCGTTCACCACATAGGCGTTGGTGCGGTAATACGAAGGCATCCGCTGGCCATAGGACCACTGACGGGCCGCATAGCCGCGCGGTGCGACATAGCGGGGCGCATTGTAGCGGCGCTGGGCCTGCTGCCAGCGCGCGTACTGCCGCTGCTCCTGACGGAACTCCTGACGGTCCTGGCGTTGGTCCTTACGGAATTCACGGCGGTCCTGGCGGTCGTCACGACGGTCTTCGCGTTGCTCGCGACGGTCCTGACGGTCGTTGCGGGACTGGGCGTCGGCGGCGGTGGCGACGCCCATGGTCGAGCCGGCGATCACGGCAGCCAGCGTAGCGGTGAGGATCTTGTTCATTGTGGGCTCCTTAGGCGGTCGAACCATTTCGACTTGAGCCCACATTGCTCCACCGCCTCTGAGGCCCGCCTGAACGACCCGGCTCAGGCCCCGTTCATGCGGCGACCGAGATCTCGCCGCTATCTTCCAGGCGGCGCACGCTCGCCCTTCCCCCGCCCACCTGGTTCATCACCCTGGCCAGGGCGGCGAAGTCGATGGGCTTGTTCAGATAGGCGTCTGCGCCCGCATCCAGCCCGGCCTGATGGTCCTCGCGCCGCGCCGAGGCGGACAGCACCACGATCGGCGTTTCGGCGTTGGGACCGGCCGTGTCGCGTATGGCCCGCGTTGCCGTCAAACCGTCCATGACCGGCATGTTGACGTCCATGACGATCAGGTCGAACCGCTCGCGACCGGCCACGTCGACGGCGATCTGACCGTTCTCGGCGGTCGAGGACACATGCCCTGCAGACCCCATCCAGGCCTCCAGGATCATGCGATTGACCGGATGGTCCTCGACGATCAGGACATTCAGGGCACCGCCGCCCTCGACATTGGCGTGAATCGGCTCTGCCGCCGTTTCCGTCGTCCAGGCGACGACCTGCGCCTCGACGGTAAAGGTGAAAGTCGAACCCTTGCCCAGGGTCGATTCCACATGGATGTCGCCGTGCATGATGTTGGCCATACGCTTGGCGATGGTCAGCCCCAGACCGGTCCCGCCAAAACGGCGCGTCGACGAGGCATCGACCTGGGTGAAGGGCTGGAACAGGCGCTCCAGATCGGCTGGCGCGATACCGGCCCCCGAATCGGTCACGGAGAAGTCGAACCGCACGCGGTCATCCGACAGCCGCGTGCACTTCGCCAGGAAGACGACCTCGCCCGCATCGGTGAACTTCACGGCATTGGACAACAGATTGTGCAGAACCTGGCAGACCCGCAGCGGGTCGCCGCGCACGATGGCCGGCACCTCGCCCTCAAAGCGCGAGACGAAGGTCAGCCCCTTGGCCTCGGCCTGGGCCTGGAACGGACCGGCGGCCCGGCGGTGCATATCGTCGCTGTGGACATCCACGACCTCGAAGGTCATCCGACCCGCCTCGATCTTGGTCATGTCCAGAATGTCGTTCAGCAGGCTTAGCAGGTTGTCGCCCGAGTTTCGGATGATCGACAGATATTCCCTCTGGCTGGTCTCCAGCCGGGTCGAGGCCAGCAGCTGGGCCGCGCCCAGCACGCCGTTCATCGGCGTCCGCAGCTCGTGCGAGATCACGCCCAGGAAGTTGGACTTGGCGTCGCTGGCCGCATTGGCCCTGTCCCGCGCGGCCTCCAGCTCCTCGATCAGATGCGCCTGATGTTCCTGGAAGGCCGTGATGCGGTCCTCGCGCAGCATGGTCATGGTCACCAGAACGAACAGGCCCGCGGCCGTGAACGGCACCACGGCCAGAAAAGCCCAGAACAAGGATGACCCCCACAGCGAGGCGAGGATGATCAGGGCCGCGACACCATAGGGCGACGAGATGACCAAGGCCTGGCGCGGCGAACTGCGAAGCTGGGCGAACACCAGCACATAGCCGGAAATCAGAAGCGCCATGGCCAGGGGATGGCCGAAGGGATGGCCCGAGAACCAGGCCATCAGCGGTGCCACGGCCCAGGCCGCCGTCGTCGCCGTCGCCACAAGCGGGAAGACCATGCCCCACCCGGATCCGACGCGTGAACTGACGCCCTTTTCGACCTGACCGCGCAAGGCACCCGCCGCGACCGTTCCCAGGAACCAGATCAGGGCGTTGACGCCGCCCACGACGGGTAAAAGGCCGACCGCCCAGCTGGCGATGATCAGATAGCGCAGATACTGGGTCTGCAGGATGGCGCGCAGGGCCTGTGCGGCTTCGCCCGGGCGCTGTTCGCCCGCCAGCGCCTTGCCGATCCCGTCCGATTCGACCATTGCCCGTCCCACAGCCATCCAACCCCAAACGTCAGGCTACGAACAACCTTCTAAGACGGGGTGAACGGTGTGATCTGGCCCGGCATGACTGGCGGCGCGGGGCTCAGCGCGTCGCCGCTGCGTCCTCACCGGGCGTCAGGGCCTTGATCGACAGGGCATGCACCGGCCCCGCAAGTTCATTCTTCAACACCCCGTTGATCGTCCGCTGGCGCTGGACCCGCGCCTGGCCTTCGAAGGCGCTCGACACGACCGTCAGATTGAAGTGGCTCTCGCCGCCCGGCTTGGCATCCATGCCGCCTTCATGATGATGCCCGGCGTGGCGCGCGCTGTCGTCTTCCAGCTCCAGACGGGTCGGCGACAGGGCTGCGGTCAGTTTTTCGCGCATAATCGTCGCAATCGGGCCGTCCGGCATGGTCTTGTCCTTGTTGAAGTCCAAATCGGCCCTACACTTCGTGCGATGCCGAACGACTTTCAATACAAGCCCCGCTTCACCGACATGCGGATCAAGCCGCCCCGCCCCGAAGAGGAGGCGGCCAAGGCCGATGTCCTGCACCTGAAGCCCGGCCAGAAGCCCTGCCAGTGGCCCGACTGCCGTCAGGCCGCCTCCGCGCGTGCGCCCAAGTCGCGCGAGCGGCTGAACGACTTCTACGAATTCTGTCAGAAGCACGCGGGCGAGTACAACAAGGGCTGGAACTTCTACGCCGGCATGAGCGAGGACGAGATCCGCGCCGCCAAGGAAAACGAGGCCATGACCGGCGGTCGCCCGACCTGGGAGATGAAGGCCGGGGCCAATACGCGCGAGGCCGCCGCCGATGCCGTGCGGCGCGGCAAGCTGAAGGCCGATCCCGGCAACTGGCGCGACAGCTTCGGCCTGTTCGGCCGCCGCACCCAGGAACAGGCCTCGCCCGCCGGCGAGGACACCCTGCGCCTCGGCAAGCTGGAACGCGCCGCACTCGCCGCCCTGGATCTGGACGCCCGCACCGACAAGGCCGGGGTCAAGGCGCGCTATCACGAGTTGCTGAAACGCTTCCACCCCGACCTGAACCAGGGCGACCGTGGTGCCGAGATGAAGCTCCAGAACGTCATCAAGGCCTACAAGACGCTGAAGAAGGCCGGGCTGGCGGCCTAGCATTGGGCCGGGTCGTGCCTAGCTAAGGAGCCCCAACACAGGAGCTCTCCCATGGACGTTCTCTACACAGCCCACGCCTCCGCCACCGGCGGTGGCCGCGACGGTCGCAGCCGTACGGACGACGGCAAGATCGACGTCAGCCTGTCGGTGCCCAAGGCCATGGGTGGCGACGACGGCCCCGGCACCAACCCCGAACAGCTGTTCGCCACCGGCTATGCCGCCTGCTTCCTGGGTGCGCTGCGACTGGTGTCCAAGGAGGCCGGTACGCCGGTCGGCCCGGACACCCAGGTCCAGGCCTCGGTCGGTTTCGGCAAGAATACCCGGGGCGAAGGCTTCAACCTGGATATCGCCCTGAAGGTCTCAAACACAGGCCTGGATCAGGCGACGGCTCAATCGCTGGTCGAACGCGCCCATCAGGTCTGCCCCTATTCGAATGCGACACGTGGAAATGTCGATGTGGCGCTCAGCACAGAGTAATTCGAATAGGCTTTATTTAATTTGATAATTCATTCTGGGCCCGAAGGATTGATATCCTTCGGGCCTTTCATTTTGTTTAGTGGAACAAAAACTGATCTTGGCCGTTTCATTTGTTCGAAGCGCGGGGAGCGCTGAACCCATGAACAATCAAGATACAAGCCAAACGCCCAACCTGAGCAGCGATTATTCTATGCCCTCAGACCTGTCCGATATCGACCTTCAGACCCTCAGCCTGCGCGGCCTGATGAAGGACACCGCCGACATCGCCCGGCTTGTCGGCCAGTCTGTCGGCCAGTTCCTATCAAACGTGCGGTCTGGCCCCAACTAACGCCCGCGTCGCAACGTCACCCCGGTCTATAGCCTACACGCGGCGCTGGACCGGGCCCGTACGGTTTTCTAAGGGTGGCGCATGACCTCCCTGCTCGACGCCACCCCCGATCCCCTGCTGACGCTTGAACCCGCCCGCCACGCCGGCGTGCGCGAACTGTTCGGCGTCGACAGCGACATGACCGTGCCGGTCTTCGCCGAACGCGACAGCCATGTGCCGGAAATCGACGACAGCTATCGCTTCGACCCCCAGACCACCCTGGCCATCTGCGCGGGCTTCAGCTTCGACCGCCGGGTGATGGTCCAGGGCTATCACGGCACCGGCAAATCGACCCATATCGAACAGGTCGCCGCCCGCCTGAACTGGCCCCTGGTGCGCGTGAACCTGGACAGTCACGTCAGCCGCATCGACCTGGTCGGCAAGGACGCCATCGTCCTGAAGGACGGCAAACAGATCACCGAGTTCCGCGAGGGCATGCTGCCCTGGGCTATCCAGCGCCCGATCGCCCTGGTGTTCGACGAATACGACGCCGGCCGTCCCGATGTGATGTTCGTGATCCAGCGCGTGCTGGAGGCGCAGGGCCGCCTGACCCTGCTGGATCAGAACCGCGTGATCCGGCCCAACCCCTTCTTCCGCCTGTTCGCCACGACCAACACCATCGGCCTGGGCGACACCTCGGGCCTGTATCACGGCACCCAGCAGATCAATCAGGGCCAGATGGACCGCTGGAACATCGTGACCACCCTGAACTACCTCGACCACGACGTGGAGGCCGAGATCGTGGCCGCCAAGGTGCCCGAATGGGCCGATGCCGAGGGCAAGCGCAAGATCGCCGCCATGGTCCGCGTCGCCGACATGACCCGCAACGCCTTCATGAACGGCGACATCTCCACCGTCATGAGCCCCCGCACCGTGATCACCTGGGCCCAGAACGCCATCATCTTCAACGACGACGTCGGTCTCAGCTTCCGCCTGACGTTCCTGAACAAGTGCGACGAACTGGAGCGGCCGACGATCGCGGAGTTCTATCAACGGGCGTTCGGCGAGGACCTGCCGGAGGCGGCGACGCGGGTGAAGGTGGGTTAGGCCAAGGCATTACCAAGGTTTCATGGTTGAAACGGAACCCCCCGCCCCTCTCTGCGCTATGACGGCACGCCTCCCCGGCACCCATTTATTCGAGAGGATTTCTCCATGACCGACCAACGTATCGAAGGCGCCGCCAACACTGTCGGAGGCCGTATCAAGGACGGTATCGGTGGCCTGACCGGCAACGACCGTCTGCAGGCCGAAGGCAAATTCGATCAGGTCAAGGGCAAGGCGCTGGACGCCTATGGCCGCGTCATCGACGGCCTGGACGGCCTCGTTGAAAAGGCCCCGGTCCAGTACCAGGACAAGGCCCGTCAGGGTCTGGATTTTGCCCGCCGCAAGCCCCTGCTGACCACCGGCATCGTCGCCGGTCTGGCCGTTCTGCTGGGCGGCCTGGGTCGCCGCCGCTAAGGCGAGGCCATCGAACACAGACAAAAGGCCCGGGCAGCGATGCCAGGGCCTTTTTCTTTGGATCATTCCTCCCCCATCGGGGGAAGATTATGGTCAGTCCGCGACGACGTCCGCGTCCTCGGCCACCTTCTCCGGCGCACCCTTGGTCGGGGTGATGTCGAAGGCGATCTTGCCGTCCTTCAGCTCCACCTTCACATGGCCGCCGCGCGTCAGCCGGCCGAACAGGATGTCGTCGGCCAGCGGCTTCTTGATGTGTTCCTGAATGACCCGCGCCAGGGGACGCGCACCATACAGTTCGTCGAAGCCGTTCTTGGCCAGCCAGTCGTTGGCCTCGTCCGACAGTTCGATAGTGATGTTGCGGTCGCCCAGCTGGGCTTCCAGCTGGATCATGAACTTGGTCACCACGCTGCGGATCGTCTCGGCGTCCAGCGCCTTGAAGGCCACGATGGCGTCCAGGCGGTTGCGGAACTCCGGCGCGAACAGGCGCTGGATGGCCTTGTCATCCTCGCCCTCGACCTTGCCGCGGCCAAAGCCGATGGAGGCGCGGGCGTTGTCGGCGGCCCCGGCATTGGTGGTCATGATCAGGATGGTGTTCCTGAAATCCACCTTCTTGCCGACCGCATCGGTCAGCATGCCATTGTCCATCACCTGCAACAGGATGTTGTAGACGTCCGGGTGGGCCTTCTCGATCTCGTCCAGCAGGACCACCGAATGCGGATGCTGATCGACCGCATCGGTCAGCAGCCCGCCCTGGTCATGCCCGACATAGCCCGGAGGAGCCCCGATCAGGCGGCTGACCGTATGCCGTTCCATGTATTCCGACATGTCGAACCGCTGCATCTCGATGCCCAGGGTGGAGGCCAGCTGCTTGGCCACCTCTGTCTTGCCGACGCCCGTGGGGCCGCTGAACAGGAAGGCCCCGATCGGCTTCTGCGGATCGCGCAGACCTGCCCGGGCCAGCTTCATGGCCGCAGAGACCTGTTCGATCGCCGCCGACTGGCCAAAGACCACGCGGTTCAAATCGGTCTCCAGCTGGCGCAGGCCCTCGGTGTCGGACTTCGAGACCGACTTGGCGGGGATGCGGGCCATCTTGGCGATGACGGCCTCGACCTCCTTCTGACCGATGACCTTCTTGCGCTTGGATTCCGGCAGCAGCATCTGCGACGCCCCCGCCTCGTCGATCACGTCGATCGCCTTGTCCGGCAGTTTGCGGTCGGTCATGTAGCGGGCCGACAGCTCGACCGCCGTGCGAATGGCCGCGTCGGTATAGCGCAGCTTGTGGTGCCCCTCGTAGGAGCTCTTCAGCCCTTTGAGGATCTTCACCGTGTCCTCGACCGTCGGCTCGTTGACGTCGATCTTCTGGAAACGCCGCACCAGGGCGCGGTCCTTCTCGAAATGCTGACGATACTCCTTGTAGGTCGTCGACCCCATGCAGCGCAGGGTGCCGGACGCCAGGGCGGGCTTCAGCAGGTTGGACGCATCCATCGCCCCGCCCGAGGTCGCGCCCGCGCCGATGACGGTATGGATCTCGTCGATGAACAGGATGGCGTTCTCGTGGTTCTCCAGCTCCTTGACGACCTGTTTCAGCCGCTCTTCGAAGTCGCCGCGATAGCGGGTACCGGCCAGCAGAGCGCCCATGTCGAGGCTGTAGATGGTCGCGCCTTCCAGCACGTCCGGAACCTCGTGGTTGACGATCTTGCGGGCCAGGCCTTCCGCAATCGCGGTCTTGCCCACGCCCGGCTCACCGACCAGCAGCGGGTTGTTCTTGGTTCGACGGCACAGGATCTGGATCGCCCGCTCGACCTCGCCGTGACGGCCGATCAGGGGGTCGATCTTGCCGTTCTTGGACTTCTGGTTCAGGTCGACGCAATAGGCCTCCAGCGCCTCTCCGCCCGTCTTGGCGGCGGCGGCGTCCTCGGCATCCTCGGGGCTGGCGGCACCGGCCTTGGCCGGACGGGTCTCGCCCCCGCCCTTCTTGGCGATGCCGTGCGCGATATAGTTCACAGCATCATAGCGGGTCATATCCTGCTCCTGCAGGAAATAAGCGGCGTGGCTCTCGCGCTCGCTGAAGATGGCGACCAGCACGTTCGCCCCCGTCACCTCCTCGCGGCCTGACGACTGGACATGGATCACCGCGCGCTGGATCACGCGCTGGAACCCGGCGGTCGGCTTGGCGTCCTCGCCGTCGCTGGTGGCCAGGGCCGCCAGGTCGGTGTCGACATACAGCGTCAGCGCCGTCTTCAGATTGACCAGCTCGACGTTGCAGGCGGTCATGACGCCCGCCGCATCCGGATCATCGATCAGCGCCAGCAGCAAGTGTTCCAGCGTGGCGTATTCGTGTTTGCGCTCGTTCGCATAGTGCACCGCGCGGTGCAGGGTCTCTTCGAGAGGACGTGAAAATGAGGGCATGGGAGCTTATCCTCTCAGTCTTTTTCCATCGTGCATTGCAGCGGGTGCTGGTGACGCCTGGCGGTTTCGATCACCTGGGCGACCTTGGTTTCGGCCACTTCATAGGTGAACACGCCGCAGACCCCGACGCCATGCTGATGCACATGCAGCATGATGCGGGTCGCGTCCTCGCGGCTCTTCTGGAAGAACCGCTCCAGCACATAGATGACGAATTCCATCGGGGTGTAGTCGTCGTTCAGGATCAGCACCCGATACAGCGAGGGCTTCTGAAGTTTCGGCCTTGTCTCGGTGATGGTGGCAGAGCCTGCGCCCTGGTCCCGATCACCGCTCTTGCGTGACGGCGGCATTCGTAATCCAGTTGGGGAGTTCGATGGATCAGATAGGTGATGATGCCCTGAATTGAAGATGCGACAAGTCACCTCTTTGTTTGAGGCAGTGCGTACGCGTCCCTCCCGCTCGAGGGAGGGTGGCCGAACGAAGTGAGGTCGGGTGGGAGGGGCTAGGTCGACAAGGCACCGGCTCAGTAGCGCCGCGCCCTCCCCACCCGGCTTCGCTGCGCTCAGCGACCCTACCCCAGGTGGGAGGGAAATTGTGGCGATCGCATCAACAGCAAAAAGGCCCCCGGATCGCTCCGGGGGCCTTCTCGTTACGCTACCAGCTTCGTCAAGCGCTTAGCGGGCGGCCTGGAACTTTTCGACCGAGGCGGTGACGCGCTCGTTGATCGGCTTGAAGCTGTCCTTGACCGAGGCGGTCATGACGTCCGTCGCCTTGGTCACTTCGGCCAGATAGGCTTCGGTGGCCGACTTGGCCCAGCTGGTTTGCAGCTCCAGCAGTTCCTGGATCGAGCGGGCCTGGGCCATCGACTGGGCGGCGGCGACGCCGTCTTCCCAGGATTTCTTGGTGAAGGCGACCGACTGGGCCGACAGGGTTTCGACGCCCTTCTGGGCCGCGGTGGCCGAGGCGACCATGGCTTCCAGGTTCTGCTTGCTGTGGGCGTTCAGCTCGGCCAGGCCGGCGGCCGACTTGTCGGCGGCGTCGCGGAACACCTTGGCGCCGGCGGCCTGGGCCTGCTCGGCATTGGCCTGGAACGTGGCCTGGGCCTTTTCAGCGCCGGCCTGGAAGTTGGCCTGGGCCTTTTCGGTGGTGGCCTTCACGGTGTCGGCGGTCTTCTTCACGGTTTCAACGGCGTCAGTCATGATGCGTCTCCTGAACTGAGGTGTCGCAGCGATCCCGCGACTGATTTTTCTCGCAGCAGGCGATTCCGCCGCGACGAGGCTCATATGGTGCAAGTGCGAACAATCGTCAAGAGTTATTGTGCGCTGCACAAAACCGTCAGCGAGACTTCACAATCCTGTTGACGCCTTGTTTACCCTCTCGAAACCGACGGAGCGCATGGTAGCCTTTCTGTTCGCGTCGCGTGGTGGGGCCGCCGTCGCGCCAGTCTGAAGAGTGAGGCCTGCCGTGCTGACCATCGCCCTGATCCGTCGCGGACTTCTGTCGCTGGCCCTCATCGCGGGCCTGGCCTTCACGCCCGCCGCCACGCCGCCGGTCGCTCAATCAGGCGACAATTCGCGCTATGCCGCCATCGTCGTGGACGCCGAAACGGGCGAGGTCCTGTTCGCGCGCAACGCCGACGCCCGCCGCTATCCCGCCTCCATCACCAAGCTGATGACGCTGTATCTGGCGTTTGAGTCGCTCTCGAAGGGCGATGTGAAGCTGACGGATACCCTGACCATCTCGATCCGCGCGGCCAGCGAACCGCCGTCCAAGTTGGGTCTCGCCGCGGGCCAGACCATCAGCCTGGACAACGCCATGCGCGCGACCGCGGTTCGCAGCGCCAACGACATGGCCATGGCCATCGCCGAGCACGTCGGCGGCTCCAACGATCGCTTTGCGGCCCGCATGACGCAGAAGGCGCGCGAGCTGGGCATGACCCAGACCGTCTACGTCAATCCCAACGGCCTGCCCGACAGCCGCCAGATCACCTCGGCCCGCGACCTGTCGATCCTGGCGCGCGCCATCATGCGCGACTATCCGCAATACTATGCCTATCTGGGCCAGCACGACTGGGCCTACAACGGTCGCGACTACCGCAACACCAATGGCCTGCTGCATACCGGCAACGGCTATGACGGGCTGAAGACCGGCTACATCAATGCCTCGGGCTTCAACCTCGCCGCCTCGGCGGTGCGCGGCGACAAGCGACTGATCACCATCGTCCTGGGCGGTCGCTCGACCGCCAGCCGCAACGCCCATGTCGCCGCCCTGATGGACACCGGCTTCGAGCTGGAACGTGCCCGCAGCCGGGGCCAGAACATCCAGGTGACCCAGGCCTTCTTCGAACAGCGCGGCTTCGGCCTCAGCTCCAGCCCGGCCGGCGAGGTCCAGTTCGCCTCCATCACCTCCAGCGGAGCGGCCGTACCGAGCAACGAAGCCAACGGCGACGAAGGCACGGCCTATGCCGCCCTCGCCAGCACACCTGCGCCTCGCCCGGAGCCCCGCACGCCCGCTCGCCCCGCCACACGTTCAGGCCAGCTTCCCGCCGACCTGCCCGCCGACGTCACCGCCATTCTGAACGGCGGCCGCTCGCCTGCTGCGACCACGACCCGCACGCCCGCCCCCCGCGCCACGCCGGCCCGCGCCTCCGGTGGCTGGGCCGTTCAGGTCGGAGCCTTCCGTGACGAGACCGTGGCCCGCAACTGGTTGACCGAGGTCCAGCGCCGCTTCCGCACCCAGTTCTCTTCCGCCGAGCGCACCGTCGTCGATGCCGAGGGCTGGTTCCGCTCGCGCTTCACCGGCATGACCGAACAGTCTGCCCAGGCCGCCTGCGAAGCCCTCGCCGCCCGCAGCGTCACCTGTATGGTGGTCCGGCCGCAGGGATAATCGAGACGCGGCTTTACCCCCCGCCCCTTTTCCCCTATACGCGCCGCCTTTCCAGGGCTTCGGTCCTGGCGTGGAGTTCCAAAGGGTTCGGGAAGTCATCCCGGCCGCCGCGCCTGGATCCATCGTGGGAGAGGACTTTACCCGGTCCCCTCGCGCCGACGCCCTACAAGGGAGAATACCGCATGGCTCTTTACGAGCACACGGTCATGTCGCGCCAGGATATCAGCGCGCAACAGGCCGAAGCGCTGAACGACACCATCAAGGATCTGATCGTCGCCGGTGGCGGCTCGGTCGCCAAGATCGAATACTGGGGTCTGCG
>CALRXI020000011.1:0-54690 GCA_943372125.1 Brevundimonas vancanneytii | reverse complement strand
CTAAGCGGGAAACTAACCTCAAAACAAGGCTTCGCTGAGGATCGTGGAAGACTACCACGTTGATAGGCCAGGTGTGGAAGTGGGGCGACCCATGAAGCTTACTGGTACTAATAATCCGATCGGCTTGATCGTTTCTCAGCAAAACTCATTCGATTTTCGAATACGACAATGTCCTCTCAAATAATCTGCTGTCCGCCTGGTTGACCTGGTGGCTATGTCGGAGGTTCCCCACCCGATCCCATTCCGAACTCGGTCGTTAAGCCCTCCAGAGCCGATGGTACTCCGTCTCAAGGCGTGGGAGAGTAGGTCGCCGCCGGGTCTACCAGTCGGACAGCAGTTATTTGATATTCTCTTTGCCCTAACGGCCTTTGGCCTACTTGAGGGCGTTGTCTCGAACGTTCTTCCTTTGCACTACCGTTTGCCGCGGGATGGAGCAGCCCGGTAGCTCGTCAGGCTCATAACCTGAAGGTCGCAGGTTCAAATCCTGCTCCCGCACCCAAACAATCTCAAAGCCCCGCATGGCTCGCCAGCGGGGCTTTTTGCTGTTCTGAACATGGTCTCAAGGGCATTTCTCGACCCTCCGATCTCGGCTAGATCGACGTCATGACCGATGTGCTCGAACTCACCCACTGGATCGATGGCCGAAAGGTCGAGGCTGAACGGCCCGCAGAGGGGCTCAACCCGTCGGACACGCGCGAGGTCGTGGCGCGGACGCCGGACGGCGGCGTGGCCGAGGTGGAGGCGGCGGTGGATGCCGCGCGCCGGGCCTTCCCGGCCTGGGCCGAGGCGTCACCCGAGGTCCGCTCCGATGTGCTGGACCGCGCGGGTACCCTGCTGATGGAGCGGCGCGAGAGCGTCGGGCGGCTGCTGTCGCGTGAGGAGGGCAAGACCCTGGCCGAGGGGATCGGCGAGACGGCGAGGGCGGCGCGGATACTGAAGTATTTCGCAGGCGAGGCGCTGCGTCTGCACGGCCAGAACCTGGCTTCGGTGCGGCCGGGGGTGGAGGTCCAGACCTGGCGGCAGCCGGTCGGGGTATTCGGCCTGATCACGCCGTGGAATTTCCCCATCGCCATCCCGGCTTGGAAGGCGGCACCCGCCCTGGCGTTCGGCAATACGGTGGTGATGAAGGCGGCGGGACCGACGCCCGCGACGGCCGAGGCTCTGGTCGCCATCCTGCACGAGGCGGGTCTGCCCGATGGCGTGCTGAACCTGATCATCGGGCGTGGCGGGGTGGGCCAGGCGATCGTCGATCACCCGGAAGTGGACGGGATCAGCTTCACGGGCTCGCAGGGCGTGGGAGCCGGGGTCGCCATGGGGGCGGCCAAGCGTCAGGCGCGGGTCCAGCTGGAGATGGGCGGCAAGAATCCGCTGATCGTGCTGGACGACGCCGATCTGGACCGGGCCGCGGCCGTGGCGCTGGACGGCTGCTTCTATGCGACGGGTCAGCGGTGCACGGCGTCCAGCCGGCTGATCGTGCAGGACGGCATTCACGACCGGTTCGTGGCGGCGCTGTCGGAGCGACTGGCGGCGCTGAAGGTCGGCCATGCGCTGGACCCGGCGACCAATATCGGCCCGGCGGTCAGCGAGGCGCAGATGGAGACGTCCTATCGCTATATCGACATTGCGACCGGTGAAGGCGGTCGTGTGGCCCAGGGTGGGCGGCGGCTGACGCTGGAGACGCCGGGCTGGTACGTCGATCCGACCCTGATCGTCGATACGGCCCCGGCCATGCGGATCAATACCGAGGAGGTATTTGGCCCGGTCGCCTCGGTCATCCGGGTGGGCGATTACGAACAGGCGCTGGAGATCGCCAATGGCGTCGAGTTCGGCCTGTCGGCGGGCATCGTCACGACCTCGCTGAAGCATGCGCGCGATTTCCAGCGACGGGCCAAGGCGGGGATGGTCATGGTCAATCTGCCGACGGCCGGCGTGGACTACCATGTGCCGTTCGGTGGGACGAAGAAGTCCAGCTATGGCCCGCGCGAGCAGGGCTTTGCGGCGGCGGATTTCTTCACCCAGACGAAGACCGGATACAGCTTCAGCTGAGGCCTAGAGGCTGAGCACAACGACCCAGGCCGCGTGCGCCATCAGCCAGAGGATGGCCACGAAGTTGAGGGTGAAGACCTGACCGCGCAGGGCGACATTGTCGCCGGTGCACTGAACCGCGCTGTGGATCACACGCCCGATCAGGAAAAGCCAGGCGGCGGCGACGTCGAGCGTGTTGATCTGCCCGGTCAGGATCAGCAGGCCGAGGCCGATCCAGGCAAACACAGGCGCCTCGAACTGATTGGCCAGATTGCGCTGGATGCGAGCGGACAGACGCGGGTCGCCGTCGGCACGCGCGAAGTCGGCCTTGGTGGCCTGTCCCCGTTTGACGACGATCAGCCGCGTCCAGGTCAGAACGACGTAGAGGCCGACGATCAGGCCGAAATGCAGAATCATCGGAACCAGGGCCCAGGCGGAGAGCGTCGTCAGAGCCGGTTCCGATGTCTCCATGCCGATCATGGCTGTCAGGCTCGCGCCGCGTCCCAGGCCCGGACGGCGTCCGCGTCGCGGGCGCTGAGGTCGGGGTAGGCGGGGTCGGAGCCGACGTCAGGCACGCGCCGCCAGGAACGGGCACATTTGGGATACGCGGCCAGCGCGACTGTGACCTCGATGGCTTCGCCCGGAACCAGGGTGGCTCCAGAGGTGCGGAAGACTTCAGCAGGGTCGAGGTCTCGGAAGGCATTGATCACGTCGTGATGGCTAGTGACGCTGGGCCACGCATCAAGCGCGCCACCTATGATCTTCTGCCGCCGCGCCTCCTCCAACGCATCGTTGACGACTTCCAAGACGGTTTGAACGTAGCCCCACCGTGCCGACTCTTCCTCATTTCGCCACTCTCCCGGCGTCTCCGGGATCACCCGCGCACAGTTCGAGCCGCCGTCCGGGAACCGCGTCCCCCAGGCTTCTTCCATTGTGAACGGCGTCAGCGGGGCCAGCCATGCCGTCAGGCGCATGAAGACCTCGTCCATCACGGTACGGGCGGCGCGTCTGCGGATCGCGTCGGGGCGGTCGCAGTAGAGGCTGTCCTTGCGGATGTCGAAATACAGGGCCGACAGGTCGCCGGAGCAGAACTCCAGCACCGGGCGGACCACGTCCTGGAACCTGTATTCGGCATAGGCCTGACGCACCTGGCCATCCAGTTCGTGCAGGCGGTGCAGGATGAACTTCTCCAGCGGCGGCATCTGATCGTAGTCAGTCAGGCGTTCGGCCTCGTCGAAACCGTCTAGCGCGCCCAGCAGATAGCGGACGGTGTTCCTCAGCTTGCGATAGGCGTCGACCGTGGTCTGCAGGATCTGCTTTCCGATCCGCTGGTCCTCGGCATAGTCGACCAGGGCGACCCACAGGCGCAGGATGTCGGCACCGGATTCCTTGATGACGACAGCCGGATCCGTGGTGTTGCCCCTGGACTTGGACATCTTCTCCCCGTTCTCGTCCTGGGTGAAGCCGTGGGTCAGGACGGCCTCATAGGGGGCGCGGCCGCGGGTGCCGGAGCCTTCCAGCAGGTTGGACTGGAACCAGCCGCGATGCTGGTCCGAGCCTTCGAGATACAGGTTCGCCGGCCAGTGCGACGGGCGGTCGCCGGTATAGCCGTGGGCCGGATCGCGGGCCTCCAGCGTGAAGGCGTGGGTGCAGCCGCTGTCGAACCAGACGTCTAGGATGTCGGTGATCTTCTCGTAGCGCGAGGGATCGTGCGCGCCCAGGAAGTCGGCGTCGGGCCGGTCGAACCAGGCGTCGGCCCCGCCCTCGGAGATGGCCTTCAGGATGCGGGCATCCACCTCTGAATCGTGCAGCGGATGGCCGGTGTGCCTGTCGACATACATGGCCAGGGGCGTGCCCCAGGCGCGCTGGCGGCTGATCAGCCAGTCGGGGCGACCCTCGACCATGGTGCGGATGCGGTTCTTGCCCGTCGCCGGATGGAAGGCTGTGGTGTCGATGGCGTTCAGGGCCGTCTCGCGCAGGGTGTCGCCGGACTTCAGGGGTTGATCTATGCGGATGAACCACTGCGGCGTATTTCGGAAGATGATCGGGGCCTTGGAGCGCCAGCTGTGCGGATAGGAGTGCTCCAGCCGGCCGCGCGCCAGCAGGGTGCCCGCCTCGATCAGTTTTTCCATGACCGCAGAGTTGGCGGAACCGAACTTGCCGGTCTTCTTGCCCTCGGTCTCCAATACCTTCAGGCCCGCGAACAGGGGGACGTGCGGATAGTAGGCACCGTCAGGATCGACCGTGTCAGGCACCTCCTTGTGACCGTGCGCCTTCCAGACCTCATAGTCGTCCGCGCCGTGGCCGGGCGCAGTGTGGACGAAACCGGTGCCCGCGTCGTCGGTGACGTGGTCGCCCGACAGCAGGGGCACGGAGAAGCCGTAGCCGCTGTCCAGCGCCGCCAGCGGATGGGCGCATTCCAGACCCGAAGGGTCGATGTCATAGACGCGGGTCCAGGTCGCGATCTTCGCCGCCCTGAAGACGTCCTCGGCCAGTTTGTCGGCGATGATGAAGCGGTCGCCCGGCTTGGCCCAGGGCTCGAACTCCAGCCCGGTCTCCAGGGTCGTGACTTCGTACAGCCCATAGGCGATGTCGGGGCCGTAGCTGATCGCCCGGTTGGCCGGGATGGTCCACGGCGTGGTGGTCCAGATCACGACCGAGGGCGTCTGGGTGCGGAAGGCCAGCAGGTCGTCCGGATGGCTGTCCGACGCGCCGACGACCGGGAACTTGACCCAGATCGTGGGGCTGACATGGTCATGGTATTCGATCTCGGCCTCGGCCAGGGCCGTGCGCTCTACCGGCGACCACATGACCGGTTTGGAGCCGCGATACAGCTGGCCGGAGTTCTTGAACTTGTGGAATTCGGCGACGATGGCGGCCTCGGTCGTGAAGTCCATGGTCGCATAGCGGTTGTCCCAGTCGCCCAGGATGCCCAGACGCCTGAACTGGTCGCGCTGCACGTCGATCCAGCCGGCGGCATATTCGCGGCAGGCAGCGCGGAACTCGGCCTTGGACACCTCGTCCTTGCGGCGGCCCTTGGCACGATACTGCTCTTCGATCTTCCATTCGATCGGCAGGCCGTGGCAGTCCCAGCCGGGGACGAAGTCGACGTCATTACCCAGCAGGAACTGGCTGCGGACCACGAAGTCCTTCAGCGTCTTGTTCAGCGCGTGGCCGATGTGGATGTCGCCATTGGCATAGGGCGGGCCGTCGTGGAGCACGTATAGCGGTGCACCCTGGGCCTGACGGGTCCTGCGCAAGGTCGAATACAGGTCGCCCCACTGCTCAAGGATCAGCGGCTCCTTCTGCGGCAGGCCGCCTCGCATGGGGAACGGGGTCTCCGGCAGGAAGACGGTCTCGCGATAGTCGCGGCCCGTCGCGGCGTCGGTAGGTGTGTCGGGTGTGGCGTCGGCCATATCAGTCGTCCAGGCGTATCTTTGGGTGATCGTTCGCGGTGATGTTTCGATCCCGGCGAGCACGGGGCGAGGGCCCTGCAGCGCTACGCCGGGCGGCTAATCGAAATCGGGCGAAACAGGCGGACGGTCATGATGGGATCGGTCTAGCAGGGCGGTACGCAGGAGGCTAGGCGGACAAAACCGCCCGCGCGGCCGCAGCGTCGGCGTCGATCTGGGCCTTGAGGCCATCAAGGCTATCGAACTTCATCTCGCCCCGCAGCAGGGCCACCAGTTCGGTCTCGATGGTCTGGCCGTAGAGGTCGCCGGAGAAGTCCAGGAGCCAGACCTCCAGCAGCGGCTCCTCGATCTCGAACATGGGGCGGATACCCAGGTTGGCGACACCGTCGATGACGCGACCATCGGCCAGGCGCGTGCGGGTGGCATAGACGCCGTAGGCCGGGCGCATATAGTCGCCGAGGCGCACATTGGCGGTCGGCACGCCGATGGAGCGACCGCGCTTTTCGCCGTGCACGACCTCCCCCTGGATGGCGAACGGACGGCCCAGAATGGCGGCGGCGCGCGCCATGTCGCCGGCCTTCAGCGCCTCTCGCACCGCAGACGACGACAGCTTCAGCCCGTCCGGATCGTCGAGACGGTCGATGACGCTGACGGTAAAGCCCAGTTGTTCGCCGTGGCGTCGCAGGCCCTCGGGCGATCCGCTGCGGCCCTTGCCGTAGGTGAAGTCGAAGCCGACGGCGGCGTGGCGGATGCCTAGACCAGAGCCGAGAACTTCGACGGCAAATTGCTCATCCGTCATAGCGGCCATGTCGGCGTCGAACGGAAGCAGGTAGAGGCGCTCCACACCTAGCGGAGCCAGAGCACGGACCATCTGGTCGGTGGTCATCAAGCGAAAGGGCACCGCATCCGGCTGGAACCAGCGGCGGGGGTGGGGCGCAAAGCTGACGACGGCGACGGAGGCACTTAACCGGTCCGCCGCCTCGCGCGCGGCGGCGATGACGGCCTGATGTCCGCGATGAACGCCGTCGAACGCACCGATAGCAACGGCGGCACCGCGCAGATCCTCAGGCAGGTCGCGCCAGTCTGTGACGACCTGGACCAAGATCAGCCCTTGCCGGGCCGCCGACGGCGGGGGACGCGCACTACGGCGATCCCGTCCATGATCAGCCTGTCCTCGACGAAGCCCTCGCAGTTCAGCTCGACCCGCGCCGTCTCCGGATCGACGGACAGAACCGTGATGCGGATCAGGACCGTGTCGCCGATCCGCACCGGATAGTGAAATTGCAGAGTCTGGGACACATAGATGGAGCCGGCCCCCGGCAGGATGGTCCCGACCACGGCCGAGCCGAACGACGCCGACAGCAGACCGTGGGCGATGCGCCCGCGATAGGCGGTCTTGGACGCAAAGGCCTCGTCCAGATGCACCGGGTTGAAGTCGTCCGACGCCTCGGCGAACAGCTGGATGCGCTGCTCGGTGACGGGTATGACCTTTTCGGCCGCCATGCCGACGTGCAGCTCGTCCAGGATGTAGCCGCCCGAGGCGTGTGTCGTGACAAGATCAACCATAGACGGGCCTTAGCGTGAATTGTCGCGTGTCACCACGTCAGATCGAGCATGGCATAGCGCGCATGGGTGGTCTCGGCCGTCAGCAGATCGGCGGCGCGGGCCGGATCGATCCGGCCGTCGGGGCCACGCGCGGCATCGCCGTGGATACCTTGAGCGATAAACAGACAATCCAGGGCCTGACGGTCGGCTCCCAGCACGTCGGTGACCACGCCATCACCGATGCACAGGACTCGTGAGCGATCGACAGGGCGACCCAGCAGGGCCTCGGCCTCCTTCAGTGCCAGGCCATAGATGGGCGCAAACGGCTTGCCGGCCATGGTCACGCGACCACCCAGCGCATCGTAAAGATCCGCCAGCGCCCCCCCGCAATAGATCAGCTTGTCGCCACGCTGGACCACGCGGTCCGGATTGGCGCAGATCAGTTCCAGATCACGCGCGACGCCCTGGGCCAGCCGCTCGCGATAGTCCTCGGGCGTCTCGACGTTGTCATCGACGGGTCCGGTGACGGAGATGAAGGCCGCGTCCGCAGCTCCCGCGGCGGTGGTCAGACCCAGGCCGTCGTAGAGCGGCCAGTCGCGATCGGGACCGATGATCCAGACCGGACCGGGTGCCCGCTTCGACAGCTCCGCCCGGGTCGCATCGCCGGAGGTGACGAAGGCCTTCCACGCCTCGCGCGGCACTCCCAGACCATCGAGCTGGGCCACCACATCGTGCGCGGGGCGCGGCGAGTTGGAGATCAGCACGACCGCCCCGTGATCGCGATTGAACCGGATCAAGGCCTCGCACGCCTCTGGCCAGCTTTCACGCCCGTTATGGATCACGCCCCAGACGTCGCAGAGCAGGATGTCATAGTCCCCGGCGATTTCGCCGAGGCCGGAAGGCGCGTGGGGCAGGGTCATGGGCGGCTGATAGCCGGTTCCGGGAGTGGGGAGAAGATGGGACCGCTCAGGCCTGCTTGCGGCCATCGACGTTGCGGGGGCACAGGCTGTGTCATCAAGGCTTCCCCTTCCGGCCTCGGCCCTCTAGGTTCCGCGCCAACGTTTTTGAGACGAGGTCCACCATGAATACCGCCGACATGAAGCGCGTCGAGACGCACCTGAAGCGCACCTTCAACACGGGCGGCATCATCCTGAAGCCGCGCGGCAAGCCCAGCGATTCCGCCGAGGTCTATGTCGGTGACGAATTCATCGGCGTGGTCTTCGAGGACGAGGACGAGGCCGGCAGCTTCATGTTCGAGATGGCGATCCTGGCCGAGGACCTGCCCGCCGACTGATTGGCTCTCTCTGAAGATAGGCATGAAAAAGCGCCGGTGGAGCGATCCACCGGCGCTTCTTCAATTCGGACCGTGGGCTATTTCTTGCCGAAGATCATGTCACCCAGCTTGGCGAAGAAGCCTTTTTCTTCGGTCTTTGCCGGGGCCGGGCCCGGGGCAGGCGAGGGTGCAGCGGCCGTAGCGGGCTTGGGTGCCGGCGTCGGTGCTGGAGCTGGCGCGGCGGCGGTTACCGGAGCAGCGGCAGGCGCTGCCGTCGCCTTGGGGGCCACGGCAGCGGCTGGCTTGGGCGCTGCGGCGGGCTTGGCGGCGGCGGCAGGCTTAGCCGTCGATGCTGGCTTGGGCGCGGCCTTGGCGGCGGACTTTGCAGCCGGGGCCTTGGTGGCCGGTTTCGCAGCGGGTTTGGGCGCGGCGGCCTTGGCGGGCGCGACGGTCTTGGTGGCGGGCTTGGCGGCCGGCGCCTTGACCGCAGCCGGCTTGGCCGCAGTCGTCCTGGCGGGAGCGGCTTTCGCAGCCGGGGCCTTGGTGGCAGGCTTGGCCGCGGCGACCTTGGGAGCGGTCGCCTTGGCCGCGGGCTTGGCTGCGGCTTTTGCAGCGACAGGGGCCTTGGCGGCAGGCTTGGCGGTGGCCGTCTTGGTCGCGGGTTTCGGCGCGGCGGCCTTTACGGCACTCGACTTTGCGGCCGCTTTAGGCTTGGAAGCGGCGGTCGCCGCCGGTTTCGGTTTTGCCGTGCTCGGCGTAGACGGTGATTTAGCCATGAATTCCCCGACCCCTCGGTGCGATTGATTGATGCTGGCGCGAGAGAGCACGCCAGCGCGTGTCCCGAGTCGTCATGATAGCGGTGTTTTTGAATGTCATACAGCCCAGTTCAGATTATCGCCCGCGGGCCCCGGCTTGTGGCCGAAACGGCCGCCGAAGCGCTGGATGCCGACATCGCTCTGGAAGGCGCGACCTATTCCATTCTGGAGGAGGACGAGGACCGCGATGTCTGGCGCATCGACGGTTATCCGACCACGCAGGATGAGGCCGACGGCATGCAGGCCCGGCTGCTGGCGCATGATGGACTGACCGTCGAGGTCGAGGTTCTGGCTGACGCCGACTGGCTGGCCATGTCGCTGTCGGGTCTGCCGCCGGTCGAGGCCGGGCGGTTCTTCGTCTACGGGGCCCATGACCAGGGCAAGGTGCCTGAGGGCCGTGTGAACCTGAAGATCGACGCCGGTGCCGCTTTCGGCACGGGCCACCACGGCACGACGGTGGGCTGTCTAGAAGCGTTCGACCGCCTGCTGGAGACCGAGACGTTCAACAAGGTGCTGGATGTCGGCTGCGGCACCGGCGTGTTGGCCATCGCGGCGGCGAAGACGGGTTCGCCCGTCGCCGTCGGCACCGACATCGATGAGCCGTCGGCGCGAATCGCCAATGAAAATGCGGCGATCAATGACGCCCAATGCGACTTCTATTTCGCCAGCGGCCTGGACGATGCGCGGATCGCGCAACACCTGCCGTATGATCTGGTCTTCGCCAACATCCTGGCCGCGCCGCTGGTGGAATTGGCCCCTGACATCTCCGCTGCGCTGAAGCCGGGCGGGGTCGCTATCCTGTCGGGACTGTTGCGGACGCAGGAGGAGCGGGTGCTGGACGCCTATCGCCCGCTGGGCTTCGTGGTCGAGCAGACCATCCATCACGATGCCTGGAGCGCGCTGCAACTCAGGAAAGGCTGAGACGCGTTTTCCCTCCCTCGTCGAGGGAGGGTGGCTGAGCCGCAAGGCGAAGTCAGGTGGGAGGGGCTCGGCGACGCAAGCACCGGAGGCTGATCTGCCTTAGCCCTCCCCACCCGGTCGCTACGCGACCACCCTCCCCCGGTGGGGGAGGGAGATGCTAGAGAGATTTCATGCGCCAGACCTTCGACGAAACGACCGATCCGTCCTTCGGGGCGAAACACCTGCCGCTGCTGCGGGCCGAGATGAAGGCGCAGGGGCTCGACGGCCTGCTGGTGCCGCACGAGGACGAGCATCAAAACGAATATCTGCCCGACGCCAACGAGCGACTGGCCTGGGTCAGCGGCTTCACCGGTTCGGCCGGGGCAGGGGTTGTTCTGACGGATCGGGCGGCGGTCTTCGTCGACGGTCGCTATACGGTGCAGGTCAAGGCGCAGACGGACGAGGCGCTGTTCGAACGGGTCGAGTTGCACAAGCTGACGACGTGGCTGGAAGGCGTTCCGGCCGGGTCGATCATCGGCTATGACCCTCGTCTGCACAGCCCCGATGCGCTGGCGAGCCTGCGGGCAGCGGTGGAAAAGGCGGGCGCGACGCTGAAGCCCGTTGAGGCCAATCCGATCGATCTGGCCTGGGGCGCCGATCGCCCCGCTCAGCCGCAGGCCCCGGTCGCGCCGCATGACGATCGCTATTCCGGTGAGAGCGCCGCCTCCAAGCGCGCCCGGATCGCCCAGGCGATCGCGGCCAAGGGGGCGGAGGTCGCGGTGCTGACTGCGCCGTCATCCCTGGCCTGGCTGTTCAACATTCGCGGTGGCGACGTGATCCGCACGCCTCTGCCGCTCGGACAGGCGGTGGTGAAGGCTGACGGCACCGCCTGCGTCTTCCTGGATCCTGCCAAGGTGACCAACGCACTGCCGGGCTGGCTGGGCGATGCGGTGGTGCTGGAGGCACCGGAGGCTCTGCCTGCCGCGCTGGACGGCTTGTCCGGCCAGAAAGTGCTGATCGATCCGGCGGTGTCCTCGGCCTGGTATTTCGACCGGCTGGAGGCGGCGGGTGCCAGCATCGTGCGGGGCATGGACCCCTGCGCCCTGCCGCGGGCCCAGAAGAACGAAGTGGAGATCGAGGGCAGCCGTCAGGCCCATATCCGCGACGGCGCGGCCCTGACGCGGTTCCTGCACTGGGTCGATACGGTGGCCCAGGTCGAACTGCCGGACGAGCGAGGCGTGGTCGAGGCGCTGGAGGGGTTCCGCGAGGCGACGGGCATGCTCAAGGACCTGTCCTTCGATACCATCGCGGGTGTCGGCGGCAACGGGGCCCTGCCGCACTACAAGCCGGTCGGGGCCAAGATCCGCAAGATGGAGCAGGGCAGCCTGCTGCTGGTCGACGGTGGGGGGCAGTATCTGGACGGCACCACCGACGTGACCCGGACCATGGCCATCGGCGAGGGCACGGCGGACCAGCGGCGGATGTATACGCTGGTGCTGAAGGCGCATATCGCCATGGCCGTCATCCGCTTTCCCGCCGGCACGACGGGACATCAGCTCGACGCCATCGCGCGCCAGCCGCTGTGGAACGCCGGCTTCGACTACGACCACGGCACGGGCCACGGAGTCGGGTCCTATCTGGGCGTGCATGAGGGCCCGCAGCGCATAGCGCCCTATGTGAATACCCAGCCTCTGCTGACCGGCATGATCCTGTCCAACGAGCCTGGCTATTATCGCGAAGGCCACTGGGGCATCCGCATCGAGACTTTGCAGGTCGTCACGGCACCCGAGCCGGTCCCGGGCGGCGAGCGGTCGATGCACGGCTTCGAGCAACTGACTCTGGCGCCGCTGGACCGTAAGCTGATTGATGTGGCGCTGCTGACGGCCGAGGAGCGGGCTTATGTTGACGCCTATCACGCCGAGGTGCTGGCCAAGGTCGGGCCGCTGCTGGCCGATGGCGTGCAGAAGGACGAGGCGGCGCTGGCATGGCTGAAGGGGCAGTGCGAGCCCTTGAACTGATCCGGGGCGGTGCGCATCTGAAGGGGCGCTGACGAAGCTGTCGTCGGTCCCATCACATCAGGAGAGCGCCCCATGAAAACCCGCACACTGGGCCGGAGCGGTCCCGAGGTCTCGGCCATCGGTCTGGGATGCATGGGCATGGCCGCCTTCTATGGCCAGGCGTCGGACGAGGCGCAGGCGACGGCGGTGATCCACCGGGCGCTGGATCTGGGCATTACCCTGTTCGACACGGCCGAGATGTATGGCCCCCATACCAACGAGATTCAGGTCGGCAAGGCGCTGGCTGGCCAAGGAAATGGGGGTCGGCGGGACCGGGCCTTCGTCGCCACCAAATTCGGCATCGGCTACAATGCCGAGCGCACGGCGCTGACGGTCGATGGATCGCCTGCCAATGTTCGCCGCGCGATCGAGGGCAGCCTGAAGCGGCTGAATATGGATCACGTCGATCTGTATTATCTGCACCGCGTCGACCCTAATACGCCGATCGAGGAGACGGTCGGCGCGATGGGCGAACTGGTGACGGAGGGCAAGGTCCGCTTCCTGGGCCTGTCCGAGGCCGCGCCCGAGACGATCCGCAAGGCGCATGCGACCCATCCGATCACAGCGCTGCAGACCGAATATTCCTTGTGGAGCCGCGAGCCGGAAGACGAGATTCTGGCCACGGTGGACGAACTGGGCATCGGCTTTGTGCCCTACAGCCCTCTGGGGCGTGGCTTCCTGTCCGGCGAGATCAAGTCCATCGACGATCTGGCCGCCGACGACTTCCGGCGCACCAACCCACGCTTTATGGGCGAGAATTTCCAGAAGAACCTGGATCTGGTGACGGCTGTCGGAGCCATTGCTGCGGACAAGGGCGTCACGGCGGCGCAACTGGCCCTGGCCTGGGTGCTGGCCCAAGGGCCGCACCTGGTGCCGATTCCGGGCACGCGCCGGATATCGACGCTGGAAGACAATGCGGCGGCGGCGGATATCGTGCTGACGGCCGAAGACCTGGCGCGGATCGCGGCGGTGTTTCCCAAGGATGCCGCTGCGGGGGATCGCTATGCGCCCGCCGGTCGGGCGGCGCTGAACCGGTAGGGCTGCAGGTTTGGGCCGAGGAGTGAGCGCAAGTTCTAGCCAGGGGGGTCTGCGGCCCGGCCGGTGATCGATGTCCTGAGACACCTCGCACCTTGAGTGCCGGGCCGCGTCCCGCCTTCTGAAAGCCCGATCAGCGTATCAGCGGGATGGGACTAAGCCAGACGCAAGCGCACAATTCATGCTGCGACGCAGCATAATATCGACCCGTGTTGCGCCAATGCTTCGCTATGGCCGCGCTTAGGCGACGGCGGCCGTGCGGATTGGCACCAGGTGCGGGACGCTGGGGATGGTGCTGACGCTGACGCCCGCTTCGTCCGGGATGGCCAGATAGCCGGCCTTGGCCGCCGCATCGCCCAGACGACGGCGCGAGGTCAGCACCACCAGGGGCGCGGCGAACAGCAGGGGCAGGACGACCGGGGCGAACCAGACGATCATGTCGGGGCGCACCACCAGACCGGCACAGAACATCAGGCCGGTGGCCATCTGCCAGCGCATGGACCTGAAGGCGGCGGACCAGCCGACGCCGTCGGTGTCGCGGTCCTGGGTCTGCCAGCCGGCGTCGTGGCCGAGCGCGATCTGGACGATGGCCTTGGTCGAGGCGACCATCATGATCGGGGCGATCAGGGCGGACAGCAGGATCTCCAGCGCCATGCCCTTGACGATCTGGCGGGCCCCGCCGAAGGCGCGGCGCTCGCGCGGGCGGCTGAGGACCAGCAGGGCCCCCATGACCTTGGGGCCGATCAGCAGCACGCCCGACAGCAGGGTTGCCAGCATGAAGGGCGTGAACTGCGGGTTCAGCATGTAGCCGAAGGACGCCCAGTCGATCGGATACTGCATCTGGATGATCATGCCGGCCACCAGAGACGCCAGCCACAGGGGCGACGAGAAATAGGCCATGAAGCCCATGACCATCTGGGTGCGGCTCATCAGGCTGAGGCTGCGGGTCTTCAGCAGGCCCAGGTGCTGCATATTGCCCTGGCACCAGCGGTGGTCGCGACGGATGAAGTCCAGCATGGTCGAGGGGGTTTCCTCGCAGCTGCCGTCCAGGGCGGCGGTGACGTGCACGGCCCAGCCGCCGCGACGCAGCAGGGCGGCCTCGACCGTATCATGGCTCAGGATCGCGCCGCCAAACGGTTCACGCCCCGGCAAGACGGGCAGGTGGGCGCAGGATGCAAAGGCTTCGGTGCGCAGGATGGCGTTGTGGCCCCAGTAGCTGGCCTCGGCCCCGGCCCACCAGGCCAGGCCGGCGGCGGCGACGCGGCCGTACAGGCGCACGCTGAACTGCGACACGCGCGCGAACAGGGTCTGGCCCTTGATGATGGTCGGCGTGGTCTGCAGCAGGCCGATGCCCGGATTGCGCTCCATGCAGTCGACCATGCGCAGGATGGTCTCGCCCGCCATGGTGCTGTCGGCGTCCAGCACCAGCATGAAGGGATAGGCCCCGCCGAAACGGTGCGTCCATTCGGCGATGTTGCCGCATTTGCGCTCGATGTTCTTCTCGCGGCGGCGATAGAAGACGCGGGAATGGGCATGGGCGCGGAAGCCCAGATAGGCCTGATGCTCCTGATCGGCCGCCTCTGCCTTGGTCGAGTCGCTCAGAACGAAGATGTCGAAGGCCCCGGACACGCCCAGGCGGGCCAGGGAGTTGTCGATAACGGCCAGGCGCGCGAAGGCGGCGCGGGCGTCCTCGTTATACAGCGGCATCAGCAGGGCCGTGCGTTGCGTAGGCTCCGGCGGATGCGGGCGGAATTTCAGATCCTCCTGCTCGCGGCCGGTCAGCAGCACCCAGAAGCCGATGGCGGCGCTGGAGAACCAGCAGGCGATGGCGGTGATCAGCACCAGGAACAGGCCCAGGGCCGCGATCTCCAGCGCATCGAAGCCGTGACGGGCATACAGGGCGACGGGCGCAATGGCGGCCAGGGCGGTCACGAGGATGGTCAGGGCCGCCAGGATCAGGCGACGACGGCCGATCGAAACCGGCGAGGTCGCAGGCATGGCGCGGGCGACGGGCGCATCACGGCTGTCCAGCGACTGGCGCGGCATGGCCATCGGGGCCTCTTCGGGCAGCCATGTCCAGGCGGGCCGCGTGGACTCGAGGTCCAGCGGGGCATTGGCGGCGTCGATCCGTGTCGCGAGCAAAGTCATTCGGTGCGGGCCTTTGATCCAGATTCCGGTCCGAAAACCGGGCGGGATTGCTGCATTGCAGCACACCGGCAATGTCGATCACTTTCACGCGATTTTCAATCACGGAATGGTGATCTGACGAAAAAATATGGAACCGGACCGCTTTAGGGCGCGAGATCGTCCGGACTGTGGCGATCGGCGTGCGTCTTCAGCCGCCGCTCCAGCACGAAGGCGGCGATGCCGACCCAACCGACGAGGATGATCGCATAGGCTCGCTCCCACCAGCCGACATTGGCTGGATTGACCGTGCCGGGCAGGATCATGTGGTGGGTAAAGACCGTCAGGATGGCCATCGCCACGAAGGTCACGAACAGAAACACCTTCAGCCGCCGCAGATCAACATGGCTCCAGAGCCCCCACAGCAGCAGTAGGGGCGCGATCTGGATGCCTAGCCCCAGATTGATCGCCATGTGCCGCGGATCCGGCCAGGGATAGAGGCTGGAGACCGCCAGACCGATCCCGGCCAGGATGAAGACCACGGCTGTCAGCGAGGCGACGATCCATCGCTCCGTCAGGCCGTGGATGGCGAGGCCGAAGCCCACGCCCGCCGCCATGCACATCAGGCCTGCGATGAAGACCCCGCCGTTGAAGATCAGGGGCAGGGGGGCCGAGGCCCCGCCCAGTTCGCTCAGATACTGCCGCGCATGATCGAAGCCGGGATAGGTCGCGACCCCGATGAGCACCGCGACCAGTGCCAGCAGGGGGGCTGCCATGCCGACGATCAAAAGGCGGCGACGGCGGGCATAGCGGGGCCGCACGACTGTGTCGGGCAGGGGCTTCAACCCCCACAGCGGCCGGATCAGGGGAATGCGTTTGACGATCTCATAGATCAGCAGGCTGACGCCAAAGGTGATCCCGACCAGGGCCGTCGCCTCCAGCGGGGCGGGCAGGTTGGCCGGCCGGATGAACCAGACGGCCACGACCAGCACCGTCTGATGCGCCAGATAGAGGGTGAAGGTCGCGTCCACGAGGTAGCGCAGGGCCGGTCCCGACGCCTGCCTGAGATAGCGGCTGCCATAGCCCAGGATGGCGGCGATCACGGCCCACTGGTCGATGCCGAACACGATGGCACGCGGAACGCCGAACCAGGTCGCGCCGCCGGGATGCGCCGCCTGCGCCATCATGATCGGCAGGGCGATCAGGGCGACGAGGGCGGCGGTCCGCCGGTGACGCTCCAGCCCGGCCCACAGCTCTTCGTGCCGCACCATCAGGAAGCCGAACAGAAAGGCCCCCAGCGACAGGAAATGGTTGTAGCCGTCCCAACTCAGCCGGTTGGTGATGCCGAACAGCGGAAACAGGACGATGCGGATGACGATCAGATAGGCGATCGGCACGACCAGCACCCGCCACCCCGCCGTGGACCGGACCAGCCATTCCTCCAGCCGCGCCATCAGCGCCGGACGCGTCATCAGGGCGACGGCCACCAGGCTGTAGACCGCGATATAGACAATGAACCACAGGTGGTTGACCGGCACCCCGTTCGACAGGCCGGTCGGTCCGAACTCGTGCACCAACCAGTCGATGAAGGTGCCGTCAAAGCCGCCCTTGTCGATGGCCTCGATCCATGACTGGATCGGCACCAGCACCAGGGTGCCGAAGATCAGCGGCGGGATCAGGCGCTCGGCCCGGTCTCTCAGCGTCCGCCCCGGCGTCCGCCGCGCCGCCATCAGCCGCAGCGCCGCCCCCGAGACCAGGAACAGCAATGTCAGCCGCCAGGGGTTGGTGATCAGCACCGCTTCGTGCAGCCAGTCGAAGGTATGGGCACTGTGCACGTGCCAGTCGTAGGGGGCATAGACCAGCGTCACATGATACAGGATCAGCAGGCCGAACGCCGCCACCCGGATCCAGTCCAGGTCGTTTCGACGCGTGCTGAGGGCGGGGGTCTGGCTCACGCGGCGTCTATGGTCGAGACGCTGGTTTCTGTCCATGCGACAACGCTTTGACGCGCCGCGCCGGAACGGCCTAACGTCGGTTCAACAAGACTGGACGGAGGGATTCGCGTGGGCCTGACCATCGCCGTGACCCGCGAACGCCGCGAAGGCGAAACGCGCTGTGCCGTCACCCCTGACACGGTCAAGGCCCTGATCAAGCTGGGCGCGGCCGTGACGGTCGAGGCCGGGACGGGCGCGGGCTCCTACATCCCCGATGTGGACTATGCCGCCGCGGGCGCAACCGTCGCCGCCGACACGCGTAGCACTCTTGAGGGGGCGGACATCGTCCTGAAGGTGCGCGGACCGACGGCTCAGGAGACCAGCGCGCTGAAGCCCGGCGCGATCGTCGTGGCCATGCTGGATGCCTATCGCGAGAAGGAGACGGTCCAGGCCCTGTCCGGCGCCAACGTCACAGCCTTCGCCATGGAGTTCGTGCCGCGCATCACCCGCGCCCAGGTCATGGATGTGCTGTCGTCCCAGGCCAATCTGGGCGGCTATCGCGCCGTGATCGAGGCGGCGGCGGCCTATGGCAAGGGATTTCCGATGATGATGACGGCGGCGGGCACCGTTGCGCCTGCCAAGGTCTTCGTGATGGGCGTGGGCGTCGCGGGGCTACAGGCCATCGCCACCGCCCGGCGCCTGGGTGCCGTCGTCACCGCCACCGACGTCCGCCCGGCCACCAAGGAACAGGTCGAGAGCCTGGGGGCCAAGTTCCTTGCCGTCGAGGACGAGGAGTTCAGGAACGCCCAGACCGCCGGTGGCTATGCCAAGCCCATGTCGCCGGAATACCAGGCCAAACAGGCGGTCCTGACGGGCGAACACATCAAGAAGCAGGACATCGTCATCACCACGGCCCTGATCCCCGGCCGCGCCGCGCCCGTGCTGGTCACGGCCGATCAGGTGGCGACGATGAAGCCCGGCTCGGTCATCGTCGACCTGGCCATCGAGAACGGCGGCAATGTCGAGGGTGGCCGGCTGAACGAGGTCGTCACCACGCCGAACGGCGTCCAGATCGTCGGCCACGCCAACCTGCCGGGCCGCATCGCCGCCGACGCCTCCGCCCTCTACGCCCGCAATCTGTCGGCCTTCGTCGGCCTGCTGATCAAGGACGGGGCTCTGGCGCTGGATCTTGAGGACGAAATCCTCAAGGCGGCGGTGGTCACCCATTCCGGGGCCGTGGTGCATGAAGGGGTGAGGGGATGATTGGGCCGAATCTCTACAGATTCTTGAGCATTGCTGCTTGGGTCCTAATCGTATTCGGCCCTTTGCTGACGCTGATGACGCTTATTGATCTGGCTTCAAGCCCGGGCGGACTTTTTCAGGGTGCCTTACAGTCATCCCTGGGTCTCGCCATTGGTTTGGTATCGCCCATTGTAAATGGTGGGCTGTTGCTGGTGCTTCTCAGCATCGATGCTCGCCTAGAACGGAAGATCTGATCCAATGGAACACGTCGATCCCACCATCTTCCGTCTGGCCATCTTCGTGCTGGCGATCTTCGTCGGCTACTATGTCGTCTGGTCGGTGACACCGGCGCTGCACACGCCGCTGATGGCCGTGACCAATGCCATTTCCAGCGTGATCGTGGTCGGCGGCCTGATCGCGGCGGCGGCGCTCAGCGGTGACGCAGGCCCCAATGGCTGGATCGCCAAGGGTGCAGGCGTCGCGGCGGTAACCCTGGCCAGCGTCAACATCTTCGGCGGCTTCATGGTCACGCGGCGCATGCTGGCCATGTACCGCAAGAAGGAAAAACCCAAGGTCGAGGCGAAGTCCGCGTGAGCACCGACATCGTCCCCTTCGCGGTCGGCGCGTCCTGGGTCGCCTCGGCGATCGGGGTGGGCCTGTGGCTGTGGAGCCTGTTCGGGACGAAGGACGCGATCGCCAAGACCCGGTTCCTGGACTGCGGCATGGTCCTGCTCTTCTCTTCGGTCCTGCTCAGGGTCGTGGCGCAGGAAAAGCCGATGGGCGTCCTGGATTGGGCGTGGGTGCTGCTGGGGCCGCTGTTCATCGCGGCGGGGCTGTGGCGACTGGGCCGGACGGCGTGTCCGCCGCCGGGTCGTTGAGAGACGTGAGGGGAAACTGAGCGCATGAACGCATCGCTGGCCGCACTGGCCTATCTGGTCGCCGGGGTCCTGTTCATCCTGTCCTTGCGCGGGCTGTCCAGTCCCGAGACCAGCCGTCAGGGCAATACCTTCGGCATGGTGGGTATGGCCCTGGCCGTCGGCGTGACCCTTCTGACCCTGTGGTGGACGCATACCCTGGACCCGCTGACGCTGGCGTTGATCGCGGGCGGGGTCATCGTTGGCGGCGGTGCAGGAGCCTTCATCGCCGCCAAGGTCAAGATGACCGACATGCCACAACTGGTTGCCGCCTTCCACAGCCTGGTGGGCCTGGCCGCCTGCCTGGTCGCGGTCGGGGCGGTCTATGCGCCCGAGAGCTTCGGCATCGCGACCGAGGCCGGCGGCATCAAGACCCTGTCGATCATCGAGCTGAGCCTCGGCGTCGCCATTGGGGCCATCACCTTCACCGGCTCGGTCATCGCCTTCGCCAAGCTGGACGGGCGGATGAGCGGCGCGCCCATCATCCTGCCGGCGCGGCACCTGATCAACATCGGCCTGGCTCTGGCGCTGGTCTTACTGATCGGCATCCTGATCGGCACGGGCGGGACGGCGGTCTGGGCCTTCTGGGGCGTGTTCCTGATCGCCCTGATCCTGGGCGCGACCCTGATCATCCCCATCGGCGGGGCGGACATGCCGGTGGTGGTGTCGATGCTGAACTCCTACTCCGGCTGGGCGGCGGCGGCCTTGGGCTTCACGCTGGAGAACATCGCCCTGATCATCACTGGCGCCCTGGTCGGCTCGTCGGGCGCGATCCTCAGCTACATCATGTGCAAGGGCATGAACCGCAGCTTCATCAGCGTCATCCTGGGCGGCTTTGGCGGCGAGGCGGCGGCGGCCGGCGGCGGCGCGGTCGAGACCCGCCCCGTCAAACAGGGCAGCGCCGAGGACGCCGCCTTCATCATGAAGAATGCGTCCAAGGTCATCATCGTCCCCGGCTACGGCATGGCCGTGGCCCAGGCCCAGCATGCCCTGCGCGAAATGGCCGACAAGCTGAAGGAGGAGGGGGTCGAGGTGAAATACGCCATCCACCCCGTCGCCGGCCGCATGCCGGGCCACATGAACGTGCTGCTGGCCGAGGCCAACGTCCCCTATGACGAGGTGTTCGAGCTGGAGGACATCAACGCCGAGTTCGCCAGCGCCGACGTCGCCTTCGTCATCGGAGCCAACGACGTCACCAACCCCGCCGCCAAGACCGACCCCACCAGCGCCATCTACGGCATGCCGATCCTTGACGTCGAAAAGGCCGGCACCGTCCTGTTCATCAAGCGCGGCATGGGCAGCGGCTATGCCGGGGTCGAGAACGAGCTCTTCTTCCGCGACAACACCATGATGCTGTTCGCCGACGCCAAGAAGATGGTCGAGGGGATCGTGAAGGGGCTGTGAGTCTGCCGGACAAGACGTATGTCCGCTTCGTCTGCTTCCAGACTGTCGGTCGCCAGCGAAGTCGTCTTGGCCTGTTCAAGGCGATCGACGAGGCCGTGGAAAGCGAACACGCAGAAAGTTGGGCCATCGCGGAGGCGCGCAGCCAAGCGAGCTGGTTCAATGCCAACCTAGCCATCCCAAAGGCCTTCTCGACCGGCGGACACAAGGGGTTCGGACAGCCTGGTTTGTCGTGGTTCAAGCCAAATGCCGAGGAACACATCCGCCGCATGCACAGCCTCAAGCGCGCGCTGGAGGCCTGTGGCGTTCACGTCGAAGTACTGACGACCCGGGAGCCTGGCTTGATTGTTTGGCAGGACAAGCATCAGATCGTTGCTGAGCCGCGCGGACGCAGATTCTAGCCAGGCACCACTGCCCCACCCACTGCCTTGCATGAGCCAACATACCCCTGCGACACGACACCCCTTGCTGAAAAACCATAAAAGTTTTATGGATTTTCTATTGCGTCTTTGAAGACAGGCGCGCCTTCCAACACAACCGGGCTGGGTACGGCTTTCGCTTCGCGAGCCTCCGCCTCTGGACACGTCCCATGGTCAACACCATTCTCGCCCCCGACGACCGGGCTCTGGCGGAGGAGAGGGCGGCCGAGCCCGTCGTCCACCATGAGCCGAAGGGTTTTTCCGACAGGTTCGCCCTGGGCTTCACCAAACTGCTGCGCGTCTGTGCCGACACCTTCTTTGCCAAGAAATACGGCCACCGGGCCATCGTGCTGGAGACCGTCGCGGCCGTGCCCGGCATGGTCGGGGCGACCCTGACCCACCTGCGCTGCCTGCGACAGATGAAGGACGACGAGGGCTGGATCCGCACTCTGATGGAGGAGGCGGAGAACGAGCGCATGCACCTGATGACCTTCATCGAGGTGGCCAAGCCGACCTATTTCGAGCGGCTGGTGGTGCAACTGGCCCAGGCGATCTTCTACGTTGGCTTCTTCCTGCTCTATCTGATCTCGTCGCGCACGGCGCACCGGGTCGTCGGCTATTTCGAGGAAGAGGCCGTCATCAGCTACACCCTGTATCTGAAGGAGATCGACGAGGGACGATCGCCAAATATTCCGGCCCCGGCCATCGCCATCCATTACTGGAAGCTGCCTGCCGACGCGACCTTGCGCGATGTGGTGCTGGTGGTGCGGGCCGATGAGGCCCATCACCGCGACGTCAATCACGGCTTCGCCAGCACTCTGGCCAAGCTGCCCCCCAGCCCTGTAGCCTCCGCCCCCTATCCGCCGCACGCCGTGGAGCTGAGGGGCGCGGCATAACGCCAGGGATGCGGGCATGGCCGAGTTGAAGACCCAACCCACCGACGCCTCCGTCGCCGACTTTCTGGCGGCGGTGGAGCCGGCGGGTCGGCGAGCGGATGCCCAAGCGCTGGCGACCCTGCTGACCGAGGTGTCGGGCGAGACCCCCGTCATGTGGGGGACGTCGATCGTCGGCTTCGGTCGCTATACCTATGTGAACACGACGAAGAAGCCCGCCGACTGGCCGATCATCGGCTTCTCGCCACGCAAGGCGAACCTGACCGTCTACATCATGCCCGGCTTTGACGGTTACGCGGACCTGCTGGCACGACTGGGCAAGCACAGGACCAGTGTGTCCTGCCTGTATCTGAACCGGCTGTCCGACATCGATCTGGAGGTGCTGCGCGAGATGGCGACGCGCTCCGTGGCCCTGATGCGGGCGCGATATCCGTCCGAAGGCTGAAGGCCCTATCGCGCGCCCCGGCGCGGCGCTATCACGCGCCCGTGAACACCGCCGCCGCCCAGACGCCTACCCCGCATCGCCGTTTCGAGGCGCTGGATTCCCTGCGCGGGGTCTGTGCGATCCTGGTGGTGATGTTCCACATGCCGGTGGCCAGTCACTGGCGGGACTGGGGGCTGGTTCAGCACGGCTATCTGTTCGTCGACTATTTCTTCGTCCTGTCGGGCTTCGTCATTGCCCATGCCTATGCCGAGCGGCTGAGGACGCCGCGCGACGCCGGGCGGTTCATGGTGCGCAGGCTGGGGCGGGTCTGGCCGCTGCATGTGCTGATGCTGGCGGCCTTCATCGGGCTGGAGATGGCGCGGCTGTGGTTCAGCATCGATTCGGCCACGCCCTTCACCCGCGACCGGTCGGTAGAGTCGATCTTCACCAACCTGCTGCTCATTCAGGCCTTCAACATCCATCCCTATCTGACCTGGAACGGGCCGTCGTGGACGCTGAGCGTGGAGGTCGGCTGCTATGTGGTCTTCGCCGCCCTGCTGCTGCTGGCCCCGCGTCGCTGGCGCTGGATCGGGGTAGTGCTGGCGGTCATCGGAGCCGTGATGGTGCTGTTGTTCGCTCGACGCTGGATGAACACCACCTATGACCTGGCCTTTCCGCGTGCGGCCTATGGCTTCTTCCTCGGCTGCATGTTGCAGGGACTGTGGCTGCGCATCCCGCGCCTGAAGGGTGGCGCGGCGACCCTGCTCGAGATCGCCGTCCTGCTGGCCATCGGCCTGTTCATCGCCTGGGCGACCGGTCCCGTGACGGTGGCGGTCACCCTGCTGTTCGTCCTCGGCGTCTGGGTCTTCGCGGGCGAGGAGGGGGCTCTGTCCCGCTGGCTGGACACCCGGCCCCTGGTGACCCTGGGCCGGTGGTCCTTCTCGATCTACATGGTCCACATGTTCGTCATCGTGGTCACCCTGATCGTGGCGCGAAAGCTGGACTGGATGCCCGGCGGTCGGCGCATCGACTTCGGCTCGGTCTGGCTGAACGACCTGTTCGCCGTGGGCCTGTTCGTCGGCATCGTCGGACTGGCGCTGCTGGCGCACCGGTTCGTAGAAATCCCGGCCCAGCGCTGGATCGACCGCAGGACCAAGCCTGCGGTCAAGGCCTGATCACGCCGCCATGCGGAAGTCTTCGGACGGATCGAAGGCCGGGCGGGCCTCGTCCCACAGGGCGTCCTCATCGGCATAGCGGGCCGACAGGCGGGCATCGATGACGTCGATCACCTGCTCTTCCAGACGGTCCCAGACGACGGCCAACGCGCCCAGACCGTCCCCTTCGCAGGGCACGATCAGATAGCGGGACGAGGAGACGGCGGAGGCGGGGGCGAAGCGGCTGGCGATGCGGGTCATGGGGTCAACTCCGGGGGCGGGGGACTGCGTTGAGACTGACCATGAGACAGTGTTGCGTCAGAAACGGTCGTATGTCAGAAAAAAATCATGAGACACGAGAAGGCCGGCATGATGATCGAACTGGCGCGCCGCATGGCCGCCAGCGCCGAGGGCCTGACGCTGGACGACATCGTGCGCGAGATGGGCGTCGGGCGCCGCACCGCCGAGCGGATGCGCGATGCCATCCTGGACCTGTACCCCCAGACGGAAGAGGTGTCGGACTGGCCGCACAAGCGCTGGCGCATCCGGGGCGGACTATCCGCTTTCGAACAGGCCCCGACGGCCGAGGAACTGGTCGAACTGACGCGGGCCGCCCAGGGCTTGAGGGCCACGGGCGAGCCGGGACGGGCCCAGGCGCTGGAAAGTCTGGAGCGCAAGCTGAAGTCGGCCATCCGTTCCACCACCCTGAACCGCCTGGCCCCCGATCTGGAGGCACTGGTGCGAGCCGAAACCCTGGCCGTTCAGGCCGGACCCCGCGCCTCGGCCGATGAGGCGGTGCTGGCCGAGGTGCGGCAGGCGGTGCTGGCTGGCCAGCCCCTGGGCTTCATCTACAGCCGCCCGGGGGCGGAGGCGCGCCGTCGGGTCATGACGCCCTGCGGCCTGATGTTCGGCCGCGCCAACTATCTGGTCGCCGCCGAGCCGGACAGCGGCACGATCAAGACCTTCCGCCTGGACCGGATGAGCGCGGTCAAGGCCGAGCCCGGCGTCGCCGTCCCGCCCGCGGATTTTGACCTTCAGGTCTTCGCCGGCCAGTCTTTCGGCATCTATCAGGACGCCATCGAGGACGTGGTGCTGCAGATCACGCCCGAGGGAGCCGCCGAGGCCCGCGTCTGGCGCTGGCACCCGACCCAGTCGCTGGAGGACCAGCCGGACGGCGGCGTCATCGTCCGCTTCCGCGCCTCGGGCATGCGCGAACTGGCCTGGCACCTGTTCAGCTGGGGCCAGCAGGTCCAGATTGTTGCTCCGGAGCGGCTGAAGACGGTGATGGCCGACGAACTGGCGGCGGCGCAGGCTGCCCTCGATCAGTCGCAGACGTGAACCGGATTTAAGGCGACGTCGCGCGCGCGATCCCGGTAACGTCGCTCTCCAACCCAGGGGATGATGCATGAGCGGACGACGACTGGCCCTTTGCTTAGCGGCCATGCTGATGGTGTCCATGCTTGCGGCCTGCGCGACCCCGTCGCCGCAGGTCATCGCCCGGACCCCCGGCAAGGCTCAGCCCGCTGCCGAAGTCGCGGTAACGCGTGATGGTGACGTCTGGACCGCCGACTATGTCTTCGCTGACGATGCGCCCGTCTGGGGCTTCGAGCGATCGACGGTAATCGAGGGCACGCGCGAACCATGGCGGCCGCGTGATTGGCAGGTGACGACGCCCGGCGTCGTGCTGGAGCGGGTCGGGGATCTGGATGTGCTGCGCAGTCTCGACGGTCGTCCCGTGCCGCGCCGGGTCAGCCTGCGTCTGACGCCCAGCAGCGACGATCTGGAGGCCGATTATTCGATCCTCAAGTTCACTGACGGCTCCGTGGCCATGTATAGCGGGGCCTTCGACGTCTTCCCGCTGCCGTCGCTGGAGGCCATCCCTGAAACGATGGAGCGCGGCACAGAGCGCGAATGGGGCGCGGTGCGGATCACCTGGACCGATCGGGCCGGACCTGTGCTCCTCAAGGGCGAGCGGGTGGCCCAAGCTACGGCCCAGGACGCGAATGCCTATGTTCTGTTTGGCCGGGCCCAGATGAAGGAAACCGAGCGACTGGTCACGGTGGTCGATCCCGAACTGCCCGCCTGGCTGGTCGCGACCATCGAGGACTTCGCCCCGCGCGTGATCGATTACTACGGTCAGAGGCTCGGGCCGGGGCAGACCCAGCGTCCGACCATCATGGCCAGCTGGTATGGCCCCAATCCCACTCACACTGGCCTGAGCGGCAGCGTCTTGCCCGGACTGATCACGGCCAGTTTCGAGGGTGAGCAACTGCTGACCGAGGAACCGGAGATTTTGGCGCGGAACCGCTGGTTCATCGGCCACGAGAGCGCGCACTTCTGGCTGGGTCAGACGGTGCGTTACGAGCGCGCCCGCGAGTCCTGGATCACCGAGGGCGGGGCGGACCTGATGGCCATCCGCGCGCTCAAGGCGCTGGATCCGGCCTACGACGCGCAGGCCGAGCTACAGCTGGAAGTCGATGACTGCGTCAAGCTGGGTGCCCGGCCGGTCAGCGAGGCCGGGCGACGCCGCGAACACCGCGCCTTCTATGCCTGCGGGGCCGTGTTCGCCCTGGCGGCGGAGGCGGCGCAGAAGCGGGCGACCGGCGGCGACTGGTTCGACTTTCTGAAGCCCCTGATCGACGAAAGCCGCGAGGACGGTGTTCTGACACGCGAGGAGTGGCTCGCTCATCTAACGGCCGTGTCGGGCGATCCCGAGCTGAGGGCCCAGATCGAAGTGCTGCTGGACACCGGAACTGCCGATCCGACACCGATCATCGTCGCCCTGTTCGAGCGCTCGGGCGTTGCCTACCGCCTGACAGACGGGAAGATCGAGCTGATCTAGGTCGCCGCGAACGGATAGGGGCTGACCGACTTGGACCAGTCGTCGACCGTCAGGGGGCGGTCCACCGGCGGTGCCGCGCGCTCGGCGCAGGGGTGGCGGTGGCACAGGCGGCAGGCCGGGCCGATGGGCGTCACCTCCGGTGCGGCCAGATCCAGTCCTCGGGCATAGGTCAGGCGGTGCGCATGCTTCAGCTCGCAGCCCAGGCCGATGGCCAGGTCGTGGCCCTCGGTGAAGGCGTCACTGCCCTGGCGGTCGACGGTGCGGGCCAGGGTGAACCAGCGGCCGCCATCGGGCGTCTCGATGATCTGGGTGACGATGCGGCCCGGCGTGCGAAAGGCGCTGTGCAGCCGCCAGCGCGGACAGGCCCCGCCGAACCGCGAGAAAGGAAAGCGGCCCGAGGCATAGCGTTTGGAAACATTGCCCGCCTGATCGACCCGCATCAGGAAAAAGGGTACGCCCCGCGCTGTCGGCCGCGACAGGGTCGTCAGGCGATGCGCGGCCTGCTCCCAGGACACCCCGAACCGCGCCTGAAGCCGGGCCAGGTCGTAGCCGGTCTGCTCCGCCGTGCGCTGGAATGCGCCGTAGGGCATCAGGATGGCGGCGGCGAGCGTATTGGTCAGGGCGACCTTCAGCAGGCGGCGCGTGGCCTCGTCGGGTGCGGCGGCGGCCTCGGCCATCGCCGTCAGTTCGGCGTCATGCTCGGACAGGGCCAGCTGGAAGGCGACGGCAAAAGCCCGCGACGACGGCCCCAGGGTCTCGGACAGCAGCAGGCGGCGGCGGTGAAAATCGAACCGCCGCGTCCACTCCACCATGACCTCGGCGGGCAGGGTGCGCACGCTCAGGCCATGGGCGGACTGCAGGCGGGCCCGGACCCGCGTCTCGAAAGGCTCGCCGGGCGTGGCGGCGTCCAGAGCCTCCGCCAGCGTCTCGCCCAGCGTATCCAGTTCGGGAAAATGGTTGGCGCGGGCCTGGATATAGTCGCGGACCCAGTCGGCCGGGCTGTCGTCGTCGCCGCCGGTCTCGGCCCGGTCTCGCGTCCGCCGGTCGGCAAAGGCGCGGTACAGCCGCAACAGGGCATCCGCCGCCGCGGGCTGATCCTCGGCCATCTGCACGATCTCGTGGCGCGGCACCGCCAGACCCTGAAACAGGGGATCGGCAAAGGCCTCGGCCAGTTCCGCCTCCGACGCCCCTCCGCCCGAGTGACCCAGGGTGCGCAGATCGACGTCATAGGTGTCGGCCAGACGCAGCAGAAGCTGGGCCGACACGGGCCGCTGGTTCCGCTCTATGTGGTTCAGATAGCTGGGGGAAACGCCAAGATCGGCGGCCATGGCCGTTTGCGTCAGCGACAGATCGCGCCGCAGCCGTTTCAGCCGCCCGCCCAGAAACAGTTTGCGATCCGCCGTGTCCATACCGGCATAATGTCACATCATGACTTAACGGCAAGTGTCATAGTGTGACTGTATGACTTCAATCTCGCGGCTCATGCTGTGTCATTCATGACTTCAGCGTGTTCTGTTGGCTCGACACCCGGCACATCCGGCCGGACACCCTGAGCAGAGACCCAGACCATGACCACCTTCGCCGACCTGGTTCCTTCGCCCGCCGGCCGTTTCGACGGCATCGAGCGCCCCTACACGCCTGAGGATGTCCTGCGCCTGCGTGGCTCCGTGCCCGTCACCCACACCCTGGCCGAGCGCGGTGCCAATCGCCTGTGGGAGCTGCTGCACTCGGAACCCTACATCAACGCCCTGGGGGCTGTGACCGGCAACCAGGCCATGCAGATGGTCCGCGCGGGTCTGAAGGCCATCTATCTGTCCGGCTGGCAGGTCGCGGCCGACGCCAACACGGCCGGGGCCATGTACCCGGACCAGTCGCTTTATCCCGCCAATGCCGCGCCCGAACTGTGCCGCCGCATCAACCGCACCCTGCAACGCGCCGACCAGATCGAGCATGCCGAGGGCGGCGCCAAGCGCGACTGGTTTGCCCCCATCGTCGCCGATGCCGAGGCCGGTTTCGGCGGCCCGCTGAACAGCTTCGAGATCATGAAGGCCTTCATCGAGGCGGGTGCCGCCGGCGTCCACTTTGAGGATCAGCTGGCCAGTGAGAAGAAGTGCGGTCACCTGGGCGGCAAGGTCCTGATCCCGACCCAGGCCCATATCCGCAATCTGGTGGCCGCGCGTCTGGCTGCTGACGTCATGGGCACCCCGACCATCACGGTCGCCCGCACCGACGCCGAAAGCGCCCAGCTGATCACCTCGGACATCGACGAGCGCGACCAGCCCTTCATCGACCGGGACAACCGCACGCCGGAGGGCTTCTTCCGCCTGAAGGAGGGCACGGGCCTGGATCACTGCATCGCGCGCGGCCTGTCCTATGCCAACATCGCCGACCTGCTGTGGTGGGAAACCAGCCACCCCGATCTGGACGACGCCAGGAAGTTCGCCGAGGCGATCCAGAAGGAACATCCGGGCAAGCTGATGGCCTACAACTGCTCGCCCTCCTTCAACTGGAAGGCCAAGCTTGACGACGCCACCATCGCCAAGTTCCAGCGCGAACTGGGGGCCATGGGCTACAAGTTCCAGTTCGTGACCCTGGCCGGTTTCCACAGCCTGAATAACGGCATGTTCGAGCTGGCGGACGGCTACCGCGATCGCGGCATGGCGGCCTATTCCGAGCTCCAGCAGCGCGAGTTCGCCAACGAGGCCATCGGCTACACCGCCACCCGCCACCAGCGCGAGGTCGGCACCGGCTATTTCGATCAGGTCGCCACGGTCATCTCGAACGGCCAGTCCTCGACGACCGCCATGAAGGAATCGACCGAAACCGCCCAGTTCCAAGCCGCCGAATAGTCAGGATATAGACCCATGGAACCGCTGCAACGCCCCCAGGCCATCATCGACTTCTGCCTGGCCCCACTGGACCTCGATCCCTCGAATGAAGGCGCCACCGAGGTCCGCCGACGTCTGGAACACGTGATCAAGACCTTCCAGGCCAAGGCCCCCGCGCCCGTCGCCGTCGACTTCTCGCGCATGCCGTCACAGGTCATCAATGAGGCGGCTCACGGCTACGAATAGGACGGGTTTCGTCCCGCCGTCTGGCCTCGGTCAGGCGGCGAGGGTGGCCGTGCGGTGGGGCAGGGTGTTGACCAGCTGGATCAGCTCCGCCGCGTCAAACGGCTTGGCCAGATGTCGGTCGGCACCGGCCGCTGCGCCGGCCTGGATGTGCTCGCTCAGGGCATTGGCGGTCAGCATGACGATGGGCGTCGGCTTGAGGCCCGCCACTGCTTCCCACTGACGGATCTCGCGGGTGGCCAACAGGCCGTCCATGACCGGCATCTGCATGTCCATCAGGACGACATCGAAATCGGACTGGCGGAAGGCCTCGACCGCCTCGGCGCCGTTCTCCGTCTCGACCAGTTCGGCATCGATCTGGCCCAGAATCATCTGGACCACCTTGCGGTTCACCGGATGATCGTCGGCCAGCAGGACACGGAGGTGGCGATCGCTGGTCGCTGCCGCATGCGTCGGAGCGGCCGCCGCGGGGGCCTGGGCATGGGCCAGCGGAATGGTCAGGATGAAGGCCGAACCGCCGCCGGGCTCGCTCTCGCAATCCAGCATGCCGCCCATCATGCCGGCCAGTTGATGGGAAATGGCCAGGCCAAGACCCGAGCCGCCGAACCGCCGCGTGATGGCCCCGTCGGCCTGTTCGAAGCGGCTGAACAGGCGGCTGCGCGTTTCTGCGTCGAAGCCGATGCCGGTGTCCTCGACCGTGAAGCGGATCATCGGACGACCCGCGCTGTCGGGCACGGGCAGGGCCGTCAGGGTGACCATGCCTCGCGCCGTGAACTTCACCGCATTGGAGACCAGATTGGTCAGGATCTGCTTGATCCGCACCACGTCGCCGACGACCCAACCGTCGAGATCCGGTGCGATCTCGACGATCAGGCGCAGCCCCTTCTCACGGGCCATGGCCTCGAACAGCTGCGCCGCCTCGCGCACGGCGCGTCCCAGATCAAAGGGTTCGGGCGTCAGCTCCAGTCGTCCGGATTCGACGCGGGCCAGGTCCAGAATGTCGCTGAGCAGGACCTGCAGGGTCTGACCCGATGACTGGATCAGCTGCAGCATTTCCTTCTGCTGAGCGGACAAATCGGTGCGGGCCAGGGCCTGGGCCACGCCGATGACGCCGTTCAGGGGGGTGCGGATTTCATGACTCATATTGGCCAGGAACTGGCTCTTGGCGGTGTTGGCGGCCTGGGCCGCGTCGCGGGCCTCGGCCAGGGCCTGGGCGTCGCGCTTCAGGTCGGTGATGTCGTTGACCAGGGTGACGATGCCGCCCTCTGCCGTGGCGCGGTCCTGCACACGCAACCAGCGGCCGTCGGACAGCTGCTGCTCGACCGTTTCGGCCAGGCTGGCGCGCGCATTCATCCGCTCCTCGATCCATGCCTCCTCGCGGCCATGGCTTCCAGGATGGATGCCCGCGGCCAGATCGGCCTTCAGGATGTCGCGAAAGGTCATGCCGGCGACCAGTTTGGGCCCGACCTGGGGGTTCAACTCGGCATAGCGGGCGTTCCAGAGGATCAACCGATCCTGGGCGTCGTAGAAGCCCATGCCGTCGGGCATGGCCTGAATGGCCTCACGCACCTGGGCGATGGCGCTGTGGCGGGACCAGTAGACCAGCCCGCCCAGGAAACCTGCGATGCCGATACCCAGCGAGACCGATCCCCGCACCCAGCCGCGCACGATGTCCTCGCTGACGAGGCTTGTATGGGGCAACGCACCGGGGTCGGGCACGACGGTGATCGCCGCCAGGGTGATCAGATGCGACAGCAGAACGCCCGCGGCCGCCAGCCAGCCGGCGATCAGAACCTGACGGGTGTTCCTGTTGTTGTTCTGCCAGGCTCCGACGGCGGTGACGGCGGCACTGGCTGTGGCCGCCAGGGCGATGATGGTCCAGTCAAGCCGAATAGCCTGGCCCGTGACGTGCGTGCCCGTCAGGCTGAGAACCGCCATGGCGACGAAAAGGACGGCCCCCGCAGCCCCCGCGACGGCGCGCCAGGCGGGGGTCTTGCCGCGTGTCGATATCAGGTAGGTCGTGCCGACCGAGGCCAGGGCCATCAGATAGGATCCGACGGTCAGCAGCGGATCGAAATGCAGCTCCCCGCCGAAGTCATAGCCGTTCATGGCCACGAAATGGGTGGTCCACAGGGTCAGACAGCCGACGACGACCGAGCCCAGCGCCTTGGTCCGCCGACCGCGATGCGCGCCCTCGCGGGCATCGGCCAACAGCTTGAACGCGATGGGTACGCCGACGGCACAGATCAGCGCGGCCATGCCGGCCCAGCGCCAGTCGTAATGCGCGTTCAGATGATCGAAAAACGTCAGCACTCAGCCCCCTGTCCCGACAAGCGTGACAGGAGAAGGTGAAAAAACCGTGCGGTCAGGCCACCGTGGGCTGCGCGACTACGGCGGGGAGGGAGCGACCCAGGACCCGCACGGGATTGATCTGGCGATCGTTGCGACGCACTTCGAAGTGCAGGTGCGGGCCGGTCGAGCGGCCGGTCGAGCCGACCAGGCCGATGCGCTCGCCGTCGCTGACGGCTGTGCCGGAGGCCACATCGACACGGCTCAGGTGACCGTACAGGGTGGTCATGCCGTTGGGATGGCGCACCTCGATGAAGCGGCCATAGCCGTCGGGATCGTAACCGGTGCGCAGGATGACGCCCTCGCTGGCCACATAGACGCTGGTGCCCATCGGAGCGGCGATATCGACGCCGTCGTGGTGGCGCGCGGCGGCTTCGTCGGCCAGGCGGCGCAGGCCGAAAGGCGAGTTGATGGCATAACCGCGCACGGGCTCGGAAAAGGTGATCAGTCGCGTCACGGGGCCCGGAGCCTGAACGACGGCGGTGGTCGCGGTGACTTCGGGGGCGCGTGAGACCTCGAGGTCGGGCGCGACCTCCGCATTCATGGGGGCGGCGGCGGCGGCGAAAACGGCCACACCGGCCAGCACGGCCAGCTGGCTGGAGTGGATCAGGAAAGACCGGGCGGTCAGCATCAGGCGTCGCATGGCGGCGTCTGCTCCGTCTGGCTCTGAAGAGCGGTTGGGGTGCCGACGGGCCGCGCAAGTCAGGCGACGCTCTCGGTCGGCAACCGGGAAGGGCGTCGTTCTAAAGGGCGGTGGGGCGACTTTTGGGCCGCAAGGGGCGGCAGGTCGTCGCAGGGCCGAACGAAAAGGGGCGTGCGACCCGAAGATCGCACGCCGCAGTTCAGTGTTGGAGCCGTCGTTACAGCGGCAATTTCAGCGTGATGGCCCCGACATGGCTGTCGGCGCTGTCGCCGAAGCGACCGCGATAGCCCGCCGACATCCGGAACGGCCCGACATCGGCTTCGACACCCGCCGAGGCGATCAACGAGCCACCGAACGGATCGTCGAACGAGCGGGCCAGGATCTGGGCCGGGTTGCCGACGATACCGACGCGCACATCGTCGCGATCTTCGCCGAAGGTGTCGCGATAGCCGCCCTCGACATAGAAGTTGACGTCGTCACCGCCGCCCTCGGCGCGCAGCGAGACCTCGCCGCTGGCTGCGGCCACCGTGCGGTCCTGATAGGCGTATTCGGCCGCGAAGCCCGTCTCGTTGTAGCCGTTCACGTCGGTCGAGACGTAGGACAGGGCTGCGCGCGGCGAAATGGCGATGCCGCCCATGTCGAACCACAGGCCCGCCTGGACCTTGGCCCCGACACTGCCGCCGTCGGTCTCGCCCAGATGGACGACCGGGGCCAGCGAAGTCACCCGCGAGATGTCGTCATATTGGTCGATCGAGCCGCCTGCGGTCGCATTCACGAACATGTCGTTCATGCGCCAGCCGGCATAGGCGTCGAAGGCATAGGAGCGGACATCGAACTGCATCGCCCCGGCCTCGACCTCGGTCTCGCGCAGGGTGGCGGTAAAGCCGTAGCGGGCGGTCGGCGATGCCACATAGTCCAGACCGACCCGGCCACCCCAGCCCGTGGCGTCGGCCGAGGCCACACTGCCGCGCGCATCCGTTTCGACGCTGTCGGCGATGACGGCGAAGGTCATGGCCGTGCCGGGCTCCCAGGCCGCATGGCCGGACACCATCTCTCCGGTCAGGTCCAGCAAGTCCTGGCGCTGGCGGAAGCCGGTCTCGGCCTGGACCGTCGATTGGGCACCGATGTCGCCGTAATAGAGGTAGTCGTTGGCCAGTTGTGCCAGCAGGCGGTGACCGGCCGCGGTGGGATGTCTGTCATCCCAGTAGAGATAGCCGTCAGGGTTTGAACAAACGGTGGTTCCTGTGAAGCAGGAATTTGTCGCATTGGTCAGGCCGAACCGGCCCGGGTTGGCCCGCAGAGGATCACTGATCTTGTAGAGGTCCAGCAAGATGATGTTGGTGTCGGGGCGTGCTGCTGCCGTGGCAAAGAGATTGGACAGAAGGGCACTGTTAAACGTCGTGCCCGAAAAATCTGACAATGCCACTCCGGAAGCACCACTGGCCACGGCGGCAGGTGTGACGCCGAGGCGTGGCAGATTGCTGACCAGAATGGTGCCGGCACCTGCCTGCGCGATCGCGCTGACCAGCGTGTTGATATCGCTGGCTGCGGCTGTGGCAACACCCTGCATCACGCTCTGTGCTGTGGCCGGATTGGTCCGAGCCACTTCCAGGCCCTGAAAAATGTTGTTGGCTCCGCCAAGAACGCTGACCAAGTCATTCGCCCCGAAGGTCCCACCGGCATTCGTATAAGCCGCAAGCTGGGCACGCATGCCGGGAGGCGAGGCCGAGAAATCCGTCCGTGCACCGCCGAATGCGTAGTTGATACTGCCCGTCACCGGCGCACCAGCGGTGAAACGCCCTGTGTTGAAACCGAGCAGTTCAGTGAAGACCGGCCCATTGGAGAACCGGCCCTGGAAATAGGGTGGGGAAAGAGGAATTGTTCCCCCGGTGACGGCGTACAGATTGCCGTTGTCGCTCAGGCTGTCGCCGAAGACGACCAGGCGGTTGTAGGTCTGGGCCTGGGCAGCGCCGGCGGCGGCCCCGAAAGCGGCGACGGCCAGTGCAGCCGCGCAGGCGGTGCGCAGAAAACGAGACATGTTGATCCTCCCTCGGCCGTCATCATGCGACCGTTGAGGGGACTGTGCGCCCGTTCGCGCAGGACGCAAGATGCCGCTGCGTCAGCTTTCAGTGCAACATTCGAAAGCGCAGCGTTCCGGCAACACTCTTCAGGGCACGGAGCGCTTCGGGATCGTAGTCGCGATCGACGTCGGTGATGACATAGCCTGTGCGTTCGTCCGTCTTCAGATGCTGACCGAGGATGTTCAGACCGGCGGCGGCCAGTTCGCGGTTCAGTTCGGCCAGGACGCCGGGCTGATTGGTGTGGATGTGCAGGATGCGGTGTGCGCCGGACACCTCGGCCAGTTGCACATTGGGCAGGTTGACGCAGAACGTCGTATCGCCCCGATTCAGATAGCCCAGTAGCCGTTCGGCGGCGAACTCGGCGATGGCCTCCTGGGCCTCCTCGGTCGAGCCGCCGATGTGCGGGGTCAGGATGACGTTCTTCAACCCCATCAGCGGGCTGTCGAACGGGTCGGCGTTGGTGCGCGGCTCCTCGGGGAAGACGTCCAGCGCCGCGCCGCCAATCCGGCCTGCGCCGATCGCCTGGGCCAGTGCCCCGATATCGACCACATGGCCGCGCGACAGGTTCAGGAACAGGGTGCCTGTCTTCATGGCCTGAAACTGGGCAGCGCCGATCAGGTGGGTGTTCTCGGCCCGGCCATCGACATGCAGCGACACCACATCGGCCTCGCCCAGCAGGGCTTCCAGCGAGCGCATGCGTCGCGCATTGCCCAGCGCCAGTCGCTCCGACAGATCGTGGAAGATGACCCGCATGCCCAGCGCCTCGGCGAGAACTGACAGCTGCGAACCGATGGCCCCATAGCCGACGATACCCAGGGTCTTGCCGCGCAATTCCCGCGAGCCGTCCGCCGACTTGTTCCATTGGCCCTGATGCATGGCGGCGGACTTGTCGGCCACGTCGCGCATCAGGGCGATGGTCAGGCCGATCGCCAGTTCGACCACGCTGCGGGTGTTGGAGTAGGGGGCATTGAAGACGGCGACGCCACGGGCCGAGGCGGCCTCCAGATCGATCTGGTTGGTGCCGATGCAGAAGGCGGCGACGGCCATCAGCCGGTCGGCCTGTTCCAGCACACGCGCGGTTACCGTGGTCTTGGAGCGGATCCCGAGGACGTGCACGCCCTTCAGCGCTTCGATCAGGTCGTCCTCGTCCAGCGCGCCTTTGCGGGTCTCCACCGAATAGCCGGCCTCCTCCAGCCGATCGACGGCGGCGGGGTGGATGTTCTCCAGCAGCAGCATGCGGATGCGACTGCGGGGATAGGACCAGCGTCCGGCCAGGCCCTCGGTGTGCAGCAATTCGTCCATGGACGGTGTCTCCGCATCCGCGACCTGGACCACACGTTCGCGCCGGACGATCTCGGTATAGGCATAGAAGCGGTCGGCGGCCCCGGCCAGCTTGACCTCGGCATCGTTCCAGCCGTCCCCGACCATGACGATGGGGCGAGGGAAGGCGTGCGACGCAATGACCTTTGGCTTGCCGTCGGCGTGCGCCAGGGGATTGGCCTCGTCCACGCCGGTAACCCGGCCCGTGGCGTCATATTTCAGGTCGTTGCAGAGGACCCAATCCGGCGCGATCCCCAACCGTTCGGCGATAGGGGCGATGACCTCCCGAAAGCCGCCGGACAGAATGACGATCCGGTGCGCATTCTCGCGGAAGAAGCGAAGGTTCCGCCGCACCGAGGGCGTGCCCTCGTCGAGGATGCGGTCGGCCAGCGTCTGGACGTGGTCTCGGGTCAGGGGCAACAGCGCCAGCCGCTGCTTGAGCGCGTCGCCGAACCCGATCTGACCGTTCATGGCCCGGTCCGTAAGACGCGCGACTTCGGCACGGATGGCATCAGCCTCGGGATGATCGGCCAGAGCGATGTCGGCCAGCGTTTCGAGCGTCTCGATGCGGACGAGCGTCGAATCGAAGTCAAAAATAAGGGTCGCGGGATCGGCCATCCCGCGACCTTGTCTCACCTTCGCAAGTGCAGCAACAGGTTAGGTCGCTGTAGGTCTAGAAGCGGCCCAGCTTGCGGATCTTGCTGTCGGGCTGCTGGGTATCGTAGGCGGCAGCGGCGATGGCGGCCGCGACGGTGATCAGAGCCAGGATGGCTCCGCCTTCCTTGGCGTGATCGCGGGCATAGTGACCGGCGTCGCTGGCATAGCGGCGGGCCGTCTTGCCGTGCTTCTTCAAGGCCTTGCGCGAGCTGCGACGGGTGTCGTCGAACCAGCGGCTGGAGCGGTGACGCGCCTCGTCGGTGAAGTCGTGGGCCCGTTCGCCGGCGTCGGACAGGGTGCTGCGGACCGTGTCGGCCAGGCCGCCGAAGCGGCCGCGCACGCCGTCGGTGTCGATCCAGCCGCGCGGATCGAACCGCTCGCGCAGACGCTCGTACCGCGTCGGGCCCGACCGCTGGTTCAGCAGGATGGCGGCGATGCCGATCCCGGCCAGGACGGCGACCACGCCGCCGGTGATGCCCGGATGTTTGCGGATTTCGTCGAGGGGGGAGAACTGCTGGTCCATGAAATGTCTGCCTTTTCGTGGGCGACGCCTGGGACGTCGAAACTCGCGAAACGCCCGTTCCGCGTTGCAGCAAGAGCGAACCACGCGGAAAGAGGTTCCCCGATATGGTCAAGGTTTTCGACATGAAAACCGTCGCGATGCGGCAGGCCTTACGTTTGCCGCCGGGTCTTCCTATCTTGGCGTCCTTCCGACATCTGCCGTTCTCGACCAAAGGAGCCGTCGTGACCGATCACGCGCCCCACACCGCCGTTTCGCCCGTCCGCGACGACCTGGCCGCCGCCTTCCAGATCGAGGGCTGGCCCGTGCGCGGTCGCCTGGTGCGCCTGGGCGAGACCATCGACAGCATCCTGGCCGCCCACGACTATCCGGAGCCTGTCGCGGCTCTGCTGGGCGAGGCTTGTGCGCTGGCCGCGCTGGTGGGTTCCAGCCTGAAGTTCGAAGGCCGTCTGATCGTTCAGGCCCAGGGCGACGGGCCGGTACGCTATGTCGTGGCCGACTATGACACCGACGGCCGGATGCGTGGCTATTGCCGGTTCGATGCCGACGAGGTGGCCGCCGCGTCGCAAGGCTTTGTACGTCCCGGCGCGCGGGCGCTGCTGGGGCAGGGGGTGTTCGTCATGACTCTGGATCGCGGTCCCGACTTCGAGCGGACGCAGGGTATCACTCCCATCGAGGGCGAGAGCCTGTCGCTGGCCGCCGAACACTATTTCCAGCAGTCCGAACAAATCCCGACCAAGGTGCGTCTGGCCGTGGGCGAGGTCTCGACCGAGGCGGGCCGCAGCTGGCGCGCAGGCGGGGCCTTGATCCAGCTGATCGCGGGCGATGAAGCGCGCGGCTCCACCGAGGAGGCCTGGGATCGCAGCCGGGCGCTGTTCCACACCCTGGCGGACGACGAACTGCTGGACCCGACCATCACGCCCGAGATCCTGCTGTTCCGCCTGTTCCACGAGGACGGCGTACGGCTGGAGGATGCGCGCGCCCTGACCGCCGAGTGCCGCTGTTCCAAGGATCGCATCGCCAGCGTCCTCACGTCCTTCACACCCGAGGAACGCGCCGACATGGTCGAGCCCGACGGCAAGATTCGCGTGACCTGCGAATACTGCGCGACGGTCTATGAGCTGGAGCCGGAAGAGGTCGTGGCGGGCTGAAGCGCGGCGGGCGGGGAGGCGGTGGTCGGCCCCACCGCCAGCACCCCGTCGAAGGCCCCGTCTTCGTGTGGGCCAAGAACGATGCCGCGAGCGCCGGCGTCATAGATTTGTCTGTCGGTATGAGGGCCGCAGGTTTCGCGACAGCCCCAACTGCCACCGCCCTGTTGGGGGGTGTTCAGGGTGAGGGTATCGGGGCCGTACAGATGCCCGGCTGCGGGCAGGCCGACCTCAGGCCAGTCAGCGAACGGCAGTTTGCGCGCATGCAGGTTGCCGACCAGGATCATCACCCGCGCCTGGGGTCGATCCACCAGAGGGCGGCTCATGCCATGCGCCATTTCGAGCTCCCACCAAGCCTGATGCCGGCCCCTGATGACAGACATGCGCTCTGCGAACGGCCTCAGGACGATGTCATGGCCCGCCTGTTTCAGCTTCCAGAACCCGATGATCATGTCGAACATGGCCTGGCTGTGCCGACCGTCGTTGCGCCGTGGATCGCCGAAGTCACCGGCCTGCAGATAACGGGTTGCCGCTGCCTCGTCCGACGCGGCCATGACGAAATCAAGCAGAGGCTTGTCCGTCTCCGGCAGTTCCAGCCCGACCGAAACCGGACCCTGGCGCGCCGCTTCGCAGACGATGCTGAGGAAGGCGGCAGGCGTCTCCACCGTGCCGTGGGTTTCGCCGATGACGATGATCCGCTCTGGTCGCGCCAGCAGGGTCGGCGTGCCGGTGGGCGCATTGCAACCGGGCTGGACCGACAGCATGGCGGCGGCGAAGAGTGCGATCATCTAGGGCCCTTCCAAGCGCCGCTGTGGCGACGATAATGGGTCGGGTGAGATTGTGGCGGACGCGTGACCGCGCGTTCATTTGAACCGACCGGGGCTGTCGCACATTAAGGCGGGCCATGATGCTGAGCCTGTTGTCCGCCCTGACCCTGTCTGCCGCCCCGATGGCGGAGCCTGTGCCGCCGTGCCGGTTCGCAGGCGAGGTGCGCAGCTGGACCGCGCAGGCGCTGGGGGCCTGGGATCGGCTGGATCGCGAACGGTTGCGCATCGCCCAGCCGGTGACGCCGAGCATCACCCTGTTCGACGCGCGATGTGCCTATACGCTGACGCCCAGCGCGCGCGGCGACTTCCGGGTCGGCCTGCGCCGCTACAGCGTCCGGGCCAGCGCCCATACCGGCCAGGTGGCGCTGCCCGACGGCTCGTCTGTGCCGGCATCGCGATTGGCGTTTGCTTCGCCGACGTCGGACGGGGGCATGTTCTTCATCATGGCCCTGCCGTCGCTGTGGCAGGCCAACGGGTCGGAGCCGCGGGACTGGCGTCTGTTGTCCATGGTCGTCTTCATGCACGAGTTCGCCCATACCCAGCAGGGCGTCGGTCTGGGGCGGCGGGTTGATGAGCTGCTGACGCGCGGCCTGCCCCGGGATGCCGACGACGACATCGTTCAGGACCGGTTCGGTGGCCGACCCGGCTATGCCGCCGCCTATGAGGCCGAGCGCGATCTGTTCTACAGCGCGGCGACGGCGTCCGGCGATGAAGCGGCGCGGGCGGGTCTGGCCGAGGCGGCGCGGCGGATGGGCGAACGCCGGGCGCGCTGGTTCACAGGCGCGGACACCGTCTACGCCGAGGCCGACGATGTCTTCCTGACACTGGAGGGCACGGGCAACTGGGCCGCCTGGACCTGGCTGACCGACCCCCGCGGCGGACGGCTGTCGCCAGCGGATGCCACCACCTTCATCCGGGGTGGTCAGACGCAGTGGAGCCAGGATCACGGCCTGGGCATCATGCTGGCCCTGGACCGTGTCACGCCCGACTGGCCCGCCATCGCCTTTGCGCCGCGCGGTGTGACCGCCGATCAGCTGATCGCGAGGGCGCTGGATCGCTAGTCAGGGGCGCGCCGACTGAAGGCCGGCTGTCTCCAGGCCTCAGGTCAGATGGTCCGGACCACCAGACGCGGGCCGTTGACGGCATCGACGATCACGCTGGTGCCGACTTCCGGCGCTGCGCCCTCGAGGTCCGCAGGCCATTCGGCGCCCGAGACGAAAACCCGACCGCGTCCATCGACGAACGGATGGATGACTTGGGCCCGCTGGCCGATCAGACGGCTGTCGCGGGCGTTGATGTCGGGCGTGTCGGTCGGATTGACGCGCGTGATCAGGCGACGGGACAGCAGGGTGAAGGCGATGGTCAGGACCGCGAAGATCAGCACCTCGATCCCGAAGCCCAGCCGCACACCGACGGCGGTCAGTACGGCGACGACGCCGGCCGATACGGCGGGCCATAGCAGCCATTCGGTCGAGAAGGCCGCCTCGACCGCCAGCAGGATGACGCCGAGCGCGAGCCAGATCCAGAACGGGCTGGCGACATAGAAATCGACGACGGTGTCCATGACCTACTCCGTGGGCGGGACAGAGCCGCGCGGGCGCGGCGGGGCAGGGGGCATTGTGCGCACAGGTGCGGCCGTGCGGACGTCGCTGCGAGACTGCTGCTGCTCCTTGGCCAGACCGACCAGTTCGCCCAGGCCCGCGATGGTACCGACCAAGCCGGACATTTCGGCGGGGACGATGACGGTCTTGGCCGTGGGATTGCGGGCCAGTTCGGCGAAGGCTTCCACATACTTCTGGGCCACGAAGTAGTTGATGGCGTTGACGTCGCCGCGGGCGATGGCTTCCGACACCATGGCGGTGGCCTTGGCCTCGGCCTCGGCCTCGCGTTCGCGGGCCTCGGCGTCGCGGAAGGCAGCTTCGCGGCGACCTTCGGCCTCCAGAATGGCGGCCTGTTTTGCCCCCTCGGCGCGGGCGATGGCGGCCTGTTTCTCGCCGTCGGCCTCGGTGATGACGGCGCGGCGTTCGCGCTCGGCCTTCATCTGACGGGCCATGGCATTGGTGATGTCGACCGGCGGAGTCAGGTCCTTGATCTCGATCCGGTTGACCTTGACGCCCCACGGCTCGGTCGCCGCATCGATGACGGTCAGCAGACGCGAATTGATGCTGTCGCGCTGGAACAGCACCTCATCGAGTTCCATCGAACCGACCACCGTCCGCAGGTTGGTGGAGCACAGCTGGGTGATCGCATAGGGCAGGTTCTCGACGCGGTAGGCCGCGGCCGACGCCTCCATGACCTGGATGAAGACGATGGCGTCCACCTTGACCATGGCGTTGTCCTTGGTAATCACCTCTTGCTGGGGCACATCAAGCACTTGCTCCATCATATTCATGCGCCGCCCGACCCGCTCCACAAAGGGGGTGAGCAGGCTGATGCCCGGCGTCAGGGTGCGGGTATACTTGCCGAACCGCTCGATGGTGAATTCGCGCCCCTGAGGCACGATCTTGACCACGCTGAACAACAGCACAAAGGCCAGTACGACCAGGAAAATAGCGAAATACAACATCAACAGCCTCCCCTTGTGCGCTCAGCCTAGCACCACCGTTCGGCCAACGTCAGCGAAACCGGACGCGCCGAAGATGACAATGGCGTAATCTTCACCGTCTGGCGGCGGCCAGGGCGATGATGCGCCGCGTCTCAGACCAGTCGATCAGAGCCTCGACCTGATCCAGCGGCACAAACCGCGCCTCCAGAGCATCGTCGCCGGCGATGGGCTCCCCGGACACCCATTCGGCCGCATAGTCGATCAGCACATAGTGCAGCCCAGCCTCGGAGAAGATGCCGTCGACCACGTCGATCAGACCAGTGATCCGCGCCGTGACGCCGGTTTCTTCGGCCAGTTCGCGCAGGGCGGCTTCTGTGACACGTTCGCCCGGCTCGATCCGCCCGCCCGGCAAACTCCATTCACCCGCGCGGGGCGGCTTGCCCCGCCGGATCAGCAGGACGGCGTCGCCGCGCAGGCATACGATGCCGACGGCGGGGACGGGAGAGGCAACAGATGTCGACATGGTCCAACTTTGATGGACCAACATTGCGGTTCATGCTAGCCTTCGACCATGACTACGATGAATATCGCCGAAGCCAAGTCGAAGCTCTCCGAACTCGTCGCTCGCGCCGAAGCGGGTGAGGAAGTCGTCATCGCGCGAAACGGAAAGGCGGCGGCACTTTTGGTGTCTGCCAAGACGGCAACGGCCGGGAAGCAGCGCCGTCCCATTGGTCTGTGGGATCATCTGGGCTTGAAGCTCAACGATGACGTTTTCTTCGGGCGTGATCTCGAGCTGGAACGGGCTGCCGAGAACAGCCGTGTCTTCCCGCCGGACGAATGAGACTTCTGCTCGACACACACGCGTTCGCCTGGGCGCTGGCGCGATCTGACAAACTGCCTGCTAGGGTGCTTGATCAGATTACCGATCCCGCCAACGACGTCTGGGTCAGCGCCGCGACCGTGTATGAACTGGATTACAAGCGACCGTTCGACAATGAGATCGCTATCCTCCCACCCGACCTGATATCCGCAGGTCTGCAACAGGGATACGGTTGGCTGGATATCACGCCGGAACACATGCATCTGGCTGCCAATCTGGACCGGGCGCAGAAGGATCCCTGGGATCGGCTGATCGCGGCCCAGGCCTTGGCTGACAAACTGGTGTTGGTCACCCGCGATCCCGCTATGGCGACGATGGGTGCGAAGGTGATGTGGTGATTTCGACAGCTATTCTTTCCGCTCTGAAATCCGCCCTCGGCACCGGCGGCTGGACCGATGATCCTGCGGAGATCGCGCCCTGGCTGACAGAGTGGCGCAATCGCTGGCAGGGCGATACCCCGCTGATGCTGACACCCCGCTCGACGGAGGAAGTCGCCCGGGCCGTCCGTATCTGTGCCGAGCATCGCGTGGCCATCGTGCCCCAGGGTGGCGACACCGGCCTGGTCGGCGGCCAGATTCCTTATGGCGAGGTGCTGCTGTCGACCCGCAAGCTGCGGGCTATCCGCGATGTCACGCCCCTGGACGATGCCATGACGGTCGAGGCAGGGGTGACGCTGCTGGAAGCGCAGCAGGCCGCAACCGCCAGTGATCGCATGTTCCCGCTCAGCCTCGCCGCTGAAGGCACGGCCACAATCGGCGGCGTGATCTCGACCAATGCGGGGGGCACGGCGGTGATCCGCTACGGCGTCATGCGCGATCTGGTGCTGGGGATCGAGGCAGTCATGCCCGACGGCGAGGTGTTCCACGGGCTGAAACGGCTGCGCAAGGACAACACCGGCTACGACCTGAAACAGCTGCTGATCGGGGCGGAGGGCACGCTGGGCGTCGTCACGGCCGCGACGCTGAAGCTGTTTCCGATCATGCGCGGCCGGGCGACCGCCGTGGTCGGTCTGGACAGTCCGCATGCGGCCATTGACCTGCTGGCCCGCGCCAAGGCCGAGACGGGGGGCGGGGTCGAGGCGTTCGAGCTGATGAAACGGCTCGGCGTCGAGTTTGCCCTGAAGCACATCCCCGATACGCGCGAGCCGCTGGACAGCACCCCGGCCTGGTATGTCCTGATCGAACTGGTCTCGGGCGAGCCCGGCGGGGCCGAGGCGGGGATGGAGCGGCTGCTGACCGCCGCCTTCGAGATCGGCCTGATCACCGACGCCGCCATCGCCCAGAACGATGCCCAGCGCGCCGCCTTCTGGAAGATGCGCGAGGAACAGTCCGCCGCCCAGAAGCCCGAGGGCGGTGGCTGGAAACACGACGTCTCCGTGCCTGTATCCCGCATCGCCGACTTTCTGGACGAAGCGACGGCGGCGGTCGAACGCTTCCATCCGGGAGCCCGCGTCAGCGCCTTCGGCCATGTCGGCGACGGCAACATGCACTACGATGTGCTGTGCCCACCGGGGGACGATCTGCCGGCCTTTCTGGCGCGGTGGGAGGAGGGGTCGCGTATCGTCCACGATATCGTCGCCCGCTACGACGGATCGATTTCCGCCGAGCATGGGCTGGGGCGTCTCAAAACCGACGAGGCCCGCCGATACAAGTCGCCGCTGGAGATTCGCACCATGCAGGCCATCCGCGCAGCCATCGACCCACAGCGGATCATGAACCCGGCGGTGCTGTTCTAGCTGCCCGAAGCGCACTAGCGTCGCGGCATGAGCACGCCCGAGACGCCCATCCGCAACCGCTGGACCCTGATCGGCCCCGGCATCGTCGTGGCCGCGACGGGGGTGGGGGCGGGCGATCTGGTCGCGACCCTGATCGCCGGCTCGCGTTTCGGCTATGCCCTGCTGTGGGCGGCCATCCTGGGTACGCTTCTGAAGATCGCCCTGGCCGAGGCCGTGGGTCGCTGGACCCTGGCGGGGGAGCGCACGATCTTCGACGGCTGGTCCAGCCTGGGCGGCGCATTCCGGGTGGGTGGTCTGGGCGGCACCTTGAACTGGGCGGGCATCTATTTCGGCGTCTATGTGGTCATCTGGGGCTTCGTCTATGGGGCGGCGGCCATGACCGCGACGGCCCTGCCGCTGGCGGCGCTGTTCCCGGTCCTGGACCTGAAGGTCTGGGGGATTCTCAGCGGTCTGGCGGGTCTGGCCTTCGTCTGGTTTGGCCACTACGGCCTGTTCGAAAAGGTCATGACGGCCTGCGTCGGGGTGATGTTTGTCACCGTCATCGGCCTGGCAGTCATCGTCGCGCCCGACCTGCCCGCGCTGGCCACCGGCCTGTGGCCCAGCCTGCCGCCGGGGTCGGCCTTCTATACGCTGGGCCTGATCGGCGGCGTCGGTGGCACCATCACCATGGCGGCCTATGGCTACTGGCTGAATGCCAAGGGCTGGAAGGGGCCGGGCTGGATGCGGGTCATGCGGCTGGACAACCGCGTCGGCTACGTCGTCACCGGCGTCTTCGTGGTGGCCATGCTGATCGTCGGGGCCGAACTGCTGTTCAGCGCGGGCATCGCGCTTCAGGGTGGCGAGCGCGGTCTTCTGGACCTGGATCAGGTGCTGCGCGACCGCTTCGGCCGTCCGATCTCCATCCTTTTCCTGGTCGGCTTCTGGGCCACCAGCTTCTCCAGCCTGCTGGGCGTCTGGCAGGGCGTCAGCCTGATGTTCGCCGACTTCATCGCCCATGTCCGGGGGCGCGCCGGAGACGAGGCCGTGCGCGGTGACCGCAGTCGGGCCTTCCGTGGCTATGCCCTGTGGCTGACCATCCCGCCCATCTCCCTGCTGTTCATGGACCGCCCCTTCGGCCTGATCGTGGCCTATGGGGTGCTGGGCAGCGTCTTCATGCCGTTCCTGGCCGGGACCCTGTTGTGGCTGCTGAACAGCGATCGCGTGCCGAAGGAATGGCGGAATGGCTGGCTGTCCAACCTCATGCTGACCGGGGCAACGGTTCTGTTTGCCGTCCTGGCGGGGCGCGAGTTGATCGGCCTGTTCCAGTAGCGGCTTTTCCGGCCCGGCTTGCCGCTGCGGCACCTTTCGCCTAACCCGTGCGGCGTTGAATCAACGGACTACGGAACGATCATGACCCTCGCTCTTCTGTTCCCGGGACAAGGCAGCCAGTCGGTCGGCATGGGCGCGTCTCTGGCCGACGCCTTCGCCAGTGCCCGCGAGGTCTATGCCGAAATCGACGACGCCTTGGGCCAGAAGCTATCGGTCCTGATGCGCGAGGGGCCAGAGGATCAGCTGACCCTGACTGAGAACGCCCAGCCCGCTCTGATGGCCGTGTCGCTCGCCGCCGCCCGCGTGCTGAAGGTCGAGTTCGGCGTGGACGTCAGCCGCGCCGCCTTCGTCGCCGGCCATTCTCTGGGTGAGTATTCGGCCCTGTGCGCCGCCGGGGCCCTGACCCTGGCCGACACAGCCCGGCTGCTGAAACTGCGCGGTCAGGCCATGCAGCGCGCCGTGCCGGTGGGGCAGGGGGCCATGGCGTCGCTGATCGGGCCCAAGACCGATCTGGCCCTGGCCGAGGCTGCCGCCGCCGCGGGCTCCGAGGTCGGGGTCTGCGTCGTCGCCAATGACAACAACGCCGGCAACATCGTCATCTCGGGCGACAAGGCCGCGGTCGATCGCGCGATCGAAAAGGCCAAGGAGCTGGGCGCCCGCGCCATTCCGCTGAACGTCTCGGCCCCGTTCCATTGCCCGCTGATGCAGCCCGCCGCCGATGAGATGGCGGATGCGCTGGCTGATGCGAAGATCGTCGCCCCGTCGGTCGCCGTCGTCGCCAACGTCACCGCCCGACCGGAAACCGACCCGGAGGTCATCCGCCGCCTTCTGGTCGAACAGGTCACCGGCCGCGTCCGCTGGCGCGAGTCGATGGAGTGGATGGCAGGCCAAGAAGGCGGAAATGGCGGCGGCGTGACCCGCTTCGCCGAGATCGGCTCGGGCAAGGTCCTGACCGGCATGGCCAAACGCATTGCGCCGGATGCGGAGAGCGTGGCCCTTAACACACCGGAAGACCTGGAAGCGTTTGCGAAGAGTTTTTGACTTTCCTTCTCCCCATGCGGGAGAAGGTGTCAGGCGCAGCCTGACGGATGAGGGGTCGCACCGGTTTTTTGGTGGTGATCCTTCGAACAACAACCCGAGGCGTTCGCGCGACCCCTCATCCGCCCCTCCGGGGCACCTTCTCCCGCAAGGGGAGAAGGAAGGAGAAACAGATGTTCGATCTTTCCAATAAGACCGCCCTCGTCACCGGCGCGACCGGCGGCATCGGTGGGGCCATCGCCCGGGCCCTGCATGCTCAAGGGGCCACCGTCGTCCTGTCCGGCACGCGCGAGGCGGTGCTGCAGGATCTGGCCAAAGACCTGGGCGAGCGTGCGTTCGCCGCTGCGGCCAATCTGTCTGATCCTGCCTCGGTCGACGGCCTGATCGCCCGCGCGGAAGAGGCCGCGGGCAGCCCGCTGGACATCCTGGTCGCCAATGCCGGCATCACCAAGGACGGCCTGCTGATGCGGATGAAGGACGAGGACTTCTCGGATGTCATCAAGGTCAATCTCGAAAGCTATTTCCGCCTGTCGCGCGCGGCGACGAAGGGGATGATGAAGCGCCGCTCGGGGCGGATCATCGGCATCACCTCGGTGGTCGGCGTCACCGGTAACCCCGGCCAGACCAACTATGCCGCCTCAAAGGCCGGTATGATCGGCTTCTCGAAATCTCTGGCCCAGGAAGTCGGTTCGCGAGGCATCACCGTCAACTGCATCGCGCCGGGCTTCATCGCCTCGCCCATGACCGATGTGCTGAACGATGCGCAGCGCGAGACCATCCTGAAGAACATCCCCACCGGCCGCCTGGGCACCGGGGACGAGATCGCCGCTGCCGCCGTCTATCTGTCCTCCGACGAAGCCGCCTATGTCACGGGCCAGACCCTGCACGTGAACGGCGGCATGGCGATGGTGTAGAGCCAACGAGGGGTATTTCCACCCGTCCCGACTGTGCTAAACCCCGCAGACCGGTTGACGCGATCCCTCGTTGAAGGCTTGCGTCGCCGCCCCCGCCGTCTTACGGCAGGATTTGAGACAACAGCCGCCCCGGCGGCCCCAAAAGCAGAGACACCCATGTCCGACACCCTGGAACGCGTCCGCAAGATCGTCATCGACCACCTGGACGCCGATCCGGACAAGGTCACCGAAAAGGCCAGCTTCATCGACGACCTGGGCGCTGACTCGCTCGACAACGTCGAACTGGTCATGGCCTTCGAAGAACAATTCGACATCGAAATCCCGGACGACGCCGCCGAACACATCCAGACGGTCGGCGACGCCGTGAAGTTCATCGACGAGAAGCTGGCCGGCTGATCGCCAGCACCTTTTCGCACGGCATTGATGGCCGCCGCGATGTCCCCCTAGCGGGGGCGTCCGGCGGCCATTACTGTTTCAAGGCTTGGAATCTTTAGGGAGTCGCCACGCATGCGTCGCGTCGTCGTCACCGGCCTCGGCCTTCTCACCCCGCTGGGCTGGGGGGTGGAGCATAACTGGAAGGGCATCGTGGAGGGGCGATCAGGCATCGGGCCGATCACCAACTTCGATACCGAAGGCTATGGCTGCACCATCGCGGGCGAGATTCCGTCGGTCGACGGACGCGGCGGGGGCGTGCCCGGCGAACCCGGCGTCTTCGATCACGAAAAGATCATGTCCCCCAAGGATCGCAAGCGGGTCGACGACTTCATCGTCTATGCCATCGCCGCCGCCGACGAAGCCTTGGCCGATGCCAACTGGAAGCCCGAGAGCGACGAGGACCGCGAGCGGACCGGCGTCATGGTCGGCTCCGGTATCGGTGGCCTGGGCCCCATCGCCGACACCGCCATCATCCTGAAGGAACAGGGTCCTCGCCGGGTCAGCCCCTTCTTCATCCCCTCGGCCCTGATCAATCTGACCAGCGGCCAGATCTCGATCCGCCACGGTCTCAAGGGCCCGAATCACTCCGTCGTCACCGCCTGCGCCACCGGGGCCCATGCCATTGGCGACGCGGCCCGGATGATCGCCCTGGACGACGCCGACGTCATGGTCGCGGGCGGGGCCGAGAGCTCCATCGTGCCCATCGGCATCGCCGGCTTCCTGGCCTGCAAGGCGCTGTGCACCGCCTTCAACGACACGCCCGAGAAGGCCAGCCGTCCCTACGACAAGGACCACGCCGGCTTCGTCATGGGCGAGGGGGCCGGGATCATGGTCCTTGAAGAATACGAGCACGCCAAGGCGCGCGGGGCCAAGATTTATGCCGAGGTCGTCGGCTACGGCATGAGCGGCGACGCTTATCACATCACCGCCCCGTCAGAGGACGGCGAGGGTGGCCTGCGCGCCATGAAGGCGGCGCTGAAGCGGGCCGGGCTGCAGCCTTCGGACCTGGACTACGTCAACGCCCACGGCACCTCCACCATGGCCGACTGGATCGAGCTGAAGGCCATCGAGGGGCTGGTCGGCGACCATGCCAAGAACCTGGCCGTTTCCTCGACCAAGTCCATGACCGGCCACCTGCTGGGGGCGGCAGGCGCGATCGAATCGATCTTCAGCGTGCTGGCCATCCGCGACCAGATCGCGCCACCGACCATCAATCTGGACAATCCCGAGATGGAGACCCCCATCGACCTGGTCCCGCACAAGGGCAAGCCGATGAAGATCGATGTGGCCATGTCCAACAGCTTCGGCTTCGGCGGCACCAATGCCTCGGTCATCTTCAGGAAGGTCGACTAGGTGTTCGGACGGTCGGTCGAGCGGGGATCGGGGCGCAGGACGGCCTTGCTGGCGGCCGCCGGCACCTTCGGCTTCTTCGTCATTGCGGGCCTGATCGCGCTTTGGGCCGTGCTGTATGCGCCCGGTCCGTCGGCCCGGAACGGCGAGACCACCATCGTCACCCTGTCCAGCGGGTCCGGCGTCAATGCCATCGCCGCCCAGCTGAAGGCCGAGGGCGTGATCCGCTCGACCGATCTGTTCAAGGCCGCCGTCGCCCTGAACGGCTCGGCCCGCCGCCTGCGCGCGGGGGAGTATGAGGTGCCCAGCGGGGCGTCCCTGAACGCGGTCATCGCTCTGCTGGTCGACGGCAAGGTCGTTCGCCACTTCGTCACCCTGCCCGAAGGCTGGTCCTCGGCCCAGGCGGTGGACATCCTGATGAAGGAGCCGGTGCTGGTGGGGGAGGTCGACGACATTCCGGAGGAGGGCACCCTCTGGCCCGAGACCTATGAGGTCGCGCGTGGCGAGACCCGGGCGTCGGTCATCGCCCGCATGCAGCGCGCCCATGACGAGGCGGTCGCCCGCCTGTGGGCCCAGCGTAGCCCCGCCACGGTGGCGCGCACGCTGGACGAAGCCATCATCCTGGCCTCCATCGTGGAGAAGGAGACCGCCGTCGCCGCCGAACGGCCCCGTGTCGCCGGAGTCTTCACCAACCGTCTGCGCGCCGGCATGCGGCTCGAGAGCGATCCGACCATCATCTATGGCATCACCAAGGGTCGCCCCCTGGGGCGCGGCATCCGCCAGTCGGAGCTGGAAGCCGCCAATCCATGGAACACCTACCGCATCGACGGCCTGCCGCCGACGCCCATCGCCAATCCGGGCGAGGCCTCCATCGCCGCCGTGCTGAACCCCCTGCGGACCGAGGACCTGTTCTTCGTCGCCGATGGCTCGGGCGGTCATGCGTTCGCGCGCACCTATCAGGAGCATCTGGCCAATGTGGCCCGCTGGCGCGAGATCGAGCGCCGCAAGGCCGGTCTGCCGCCCGAAGCGCCGCCAGTGACCAGCGAGGTTGCCGACCCTGCCCAGGATCTGCCCCCCGGCGTCGTGGTCCCGCCCGGCGCCCAGGTGATCCGCGTACCCCAGCAGCCGACGGCGCAAACGGCACCTCAGCCTGTCCAATGATGTGCATCTGGAGTAGGACGGCGCCCAGTCGCAGAGTCGCCCGCCCCAAGGTTTCGAATGTCGAATGAACGCACGCCCCGCCGGGGTGTCCTCCTGATCGTCGCCAGCCCCTCGGGCGCGGGCAAGACCTCGCTTTGCCGCCGCCTGATGGCCGATCACGGTGGGCTGGAGCTGTCGGTGTCCATGACCACCCGCGCCATCCGCCCGGGCGAGGTGGCCGACCGCGACTATCACTTCGTCGACGATGCAGAGTTCCAGCGCCTGATCGACGCCGACGCCTTTCTGGAATGGGCCGACGTCCACGGGGCCCGCTATGGTTCGCCCCGTGCGCCGATCGACAAGGCCTTGTCCGAGGGGCGTGACGTCCTGTTCGACATCGACTGGCAGGGTGCGCGCGACATCGCCGAGAAATGCCCCGAGGATGCCGTGCGCGTCTTCATCCTGCCGCCCAGCTTGGAAGAGTTGCGCCGCCGCCTGGTCACCCGCTCCCAGGACGCCGACGACGTCATCGAGCGACGCATCGCCAACGCCAAGGGCGAGATCGAGCACTGCGATCAGTTCGACTATGTTTTCGTCAACGACGACTTCGACCGCTCCTACGCCGAACTGGCCCATATCTATCACGCCGAGCGCAGCCGCCGGGCGCGGAACCTGTGGGTCGAGAGCTATCGTGACGGGCTGCTGAAGGAAGCGGTCTAGGGGCTTGTAGCTCGGTGAGCGATCGCTACATTCCTGTCAGTGTTCAACATTGAAAGGAGGTGGTCGAATGTCTCATTGTCTCACGCCGCACGCGGCAAGCCGTTTGAGCCTGACCTCCCCTCTGGCGGGGTCTCGCGCCTGACGACAAGCCTCGTTTTTGGCTGACAATGTAAGGGTCGCTCCTCGTGGGCGACCCTTTTTGCTGGCGATTATTTGATCGCGGCGGCCAGCCGTAGAAACCCTGCCAGGTCGATGACCTCGGCCCGATCTTCCGGACTGATGCCCGCCGCCTCGCACAGGGTCGCGCCGCCCAACGGCTTCAGGCTGGAGCGCAGCATCTTGCGGCGCTGGCCGAAGGCGGCGGCGGTGATGCGCTCAAGACGCTTGAGCATCTCCGCATCGGGCCGATCGAGGCGGGGGATCAGATGCACGACGGCCGAGGCCACCTTGGGCGGCGGAGTGAAGGCGGCGGCGGGCAGGTGCATCACCAGCCGTGCATCCGCGACGGCCTGCGAGATCACGGCAAGACGGCCATAGGCGTTGTCGCCCGGGGCGGCCACGATCCGTTCGGCGACCTCCTTCTGGAACATCAGGGTCAGGGCGTGCGGTGTCCACGGACCGGTCAGCCATTTGATTAGCAGAGGCGTCCCGACATTGTAGGGCAGGTTGGACACCAGATGCGTCGGACCCTCGACGAGTTCCGCCTCGCGCACCTTCAGCGCATCGCCCTCGATGATCTTCAGCCGCCCGGTACCGTCGTCCAGTTCGCTCAGCAGCGGCAGGAAGCGGGGGTCTTTCTCAACCAGTACGACCGATCCCGCATCGCTCTCCAGCAAGGCCCGCGTCAGGCCACCGGGTCCCGGTCCCACCTCGATTACGGCCCGTCCCTCGAACGGCCCGGCCAGCCGTACAATCTTGCGCGTCACATTCAGGTCAAGCAGGAAATGCTGCCCGAAGCTCTTCTTGGCCAGCAGGCCATGGGCCTCCAGGCTGTCGCGCAGGGAAGGCAGGGCTTCGGTCTTCGACGCGGATGTCGGACGATCCATGGTCATGGCTGTGCAGCGTCGAACGGTTGCAGAAGATGATCTCGCATTCCGGCTGCATGGCCTTCAACGTGGCCGAACACAACCATGAACCGTTTTCTGTGATGGACCCGCGTGGTGCCGCGACCAAAGGGCCGGGCTAGCAGCTTTGCTGACGGCTTTCGGCGACCGCGATCACGGATGCAGCCCGTTGATCGCCGCAGTCCTGGACGCGGCGGATTTCGCGTTCCGGCTTGTTCGGCACATCGACGTTCATGCCGAATTGCGACAGGGCGACAGCCACCAGCATGGCGACGAACCCCGCAATCAACTCGATCAGCGCCTGCATCGGCGACGTCCCCTGTCAGAATGACAGAGACAGTATGCTCGCAAAGCGTCGGTTGGGCAATCCATGTCGAAAGCGTGTCAGCTTCAGCATTCGGCTGGACCAGCCGTCACGCTTTTGCGCTAGGGTCGCGGCATGACGGATGCGGACGATCAGGCCTTTGAGCCCGGACGGAACTGCTGGCGGGTCGAAACCGCCGGACGGCTGGCCGTGCTGATGGAGAACGACGCCTATTTCGAAGCCCTGCGGTCGTCGATCGCCAAGGCGCAGAAGTCGATCGTGATCCTGGGCTGGCAGTTCGACCCGCGCACGCGGCTGGACCCCGAGAGCCATCATCACGACCATCAGGCCCAGATCGGCCATCAGCTCCGTCGGCTAGTCCGGAGCCGACCCGAGCTGGACGTTCGGATGCTGATCTGGAAGTCGCCGCTGCTGATCGCAGCCTCGCAGGGCTTCTATCCGCACAAGTCGCAACGCTGGTTTCGCAAGCGGATGGTGGAGTTCCGGCTTGATCCGGGCATTCCTGGGGCCTGCCATCATCAGAAGGTGGTGATCATCGACGATGCCGTGGCCTTCGTGGGGGGTGGCGATATCGCCACGGACCGCTGGGACACGTCCGAGCATCTGGACGGCGATCCACGCCGGTGCCAGCCGTCGGGCGTGATCTGTTCGCCCCGTCACGAAGTGATGGCGGTGATGGACGGGCCGGCGGCCAGGGCGCTGGGCGATCTGGCGCGGCATCGCTGGTTCAAGTCGACCTGGGAAAAGACCCTGCCGGATGTCACGGACAACGATCCCTGGCCGGACGACATCGAGCCGGACATGCGAGACACGCCCGTGGCCATCGCCCGGACCGAGCCGCGTTGGCATTCCAAGGTCGAGGTGCGGGAAAATGAGGCCCTTCATCTGGATTTGATCAAGAAGGCCAAGCGGCTGATCTATCTGGAGAACCAGTATTTCACCTCGCCTGTGATCGCCGCAGCCCTGGCCGAACGGCTGGAGGAATGGGACGGGCCGGAGATCGTGCTGGTCTCGACCGGCACCAGCCCCAGCTGGTTCGACCGTATGACCATGGACACGGCGCGGTCGGAGGTACTGTACCGGTTGGAGCAGGCGGACCGGCACAACCGCTTCTTTGCCTTCACCCCGTGGACCAGGGGCGATGAGCGGATCATCGTCCATGCCAAGGTGTCGATCTATGACGATGATATCTTGCGCATCGGCTCCACCAATCTGAACAACCGGTCGCTGGGGTTCGATACCGAATGCGACATCGCGGCCCAGCCGGGCACGGAGGAGGGGCGGGCGGCCATCGCCCGGTTCCGGCACCGAACCCTGGGCCACTGGATCGGTGTGGACACCGACGCCTTTGCCGCCGCCGAGGCGCTGAGTCAGTCGGTGGGCGAGGCAGTGCTGCGCTTCGACACCGGGCGGATGAAGGTGCTGGGTGCGACCGCACCGTCGAACGTCGAGCGGCTGATCGCCGAGTTCCAGCTGGGCGACCCGACCTCGACCGCCGATGCCTTCAGGCCGTGGCGGCGACGGATCCGTTCGCGGCGGCGGCTGCCTCTCCAGTCGGCCTGATCTCGAAATCCATAACCAGCGGCAGGTGATCCGAGGCCGCGCGCGCCAGCGGCGATCGCGGGGCCCAGATGCGCGTCGGCACGATGTCCGGCGTCACGAAGGCATGGTCGATGCGGATGGTCGGAAATGTCGAGGGGAAGGTCTTCACCGACGGCTTCAGTCCCAGCATACGCTGGGCATCGGCGAGGTGACGGGCCAGGGTCTTGTAGGGCCGGGTCATGGAGGTGGCGTTGAAGTCACCGGTCAGGATGGTCGGGCCCTTGCAGTCCGGATGGCCGGCCCATCCTGCGCCGACCAGGGCGGCGGCCTGGAGGCGCTGTTCGCGGGGCACGAGCCCGAGGTGGGTGTTGATGACGTTCAGCGTGACGCCATCGAAATCGATCGTGGCCCAGAGGGCCCCGCGCGGCTCCAGCCCCGGTACGCCACGGATCGTGGGCAGTGCGCCCGACTTGACCAGTCGTTCGGGCCGGAGGGTCAGGATGGCGTCGCCATATTCCTCCGCCTCGATGCGCATGGCGGCGTTGAAATGGAAGGTCATGGCCAGATCGCGCGCGATGGCTTCGGCCTGGTCGACATGGCCGGTGCGGGCGCGGCCGACGTCCAGTTCCTGCAGGCAGACGATGTCTGGCTCCTGCTCGGCGATAACG
>CALRXI020000010.1:0-57523 GCA_943372125.1 Brevundimonas vancanneytii | reverse complement strand
GGAAGCTAGGCGCGCCCCCTCTTCACCACAACACGCCGCGCGAGATTTTGACCTCTCGAAGAGCGCCAAAGCGCGGTATCAAGGATTCCAAATGACAAAATCATCCAGCCGGCCCCCTGCCGGCCTCCCCGATCCGGACACCCTGCTGGCCTTCCTGCGCGAAGCGGGCACGGCTGAGAAGACCGACATCGTCCGACACTTCGGCCTGAAGGGCCACGAGCGGCGCATGCTGCGAGAAATGATCCGCGAGCTGGAAGCCGCCGGCAAACTGGGCAAACGCGGCCGCAAGGGCTTTGCCGAGGTGGGAGCCCTGCCTCCCGTCGGCGTGGCCGATGTCAGCGAGCGCGACACGGACGGCGACCTGTATGTGCGGCTGGTCGATGCGTCCGAGGATGCCCCCCGCGCCGTGCTGGTGCCCGACAAGACCGGCAAGACCGGACCCGCCGTGGGTCTGGGGGCCCGGGTACTGGCCAAGTTCGAACGTGGGTCCGATGGCTGGGAAGCCCGGATCATCAAGGTGCTGGACACCGACACCAACCGCGTCCTGGGCGTCATCCGCAAGTCGAACCGCGAGGTGCGGGTCGAACCCGTCGACCGCCGCTCCAAGGACGTGCTGTTCGTGCCGCCCGCCCAGGCCGAGAGCCTGAAGGACGGCGATCTGGTCTTCGCTTCCATCGAAAAGGGCGACCACCGCTATGGGCCCAAGCGCGGCAAGATCCTGGAGATCATCGGCCGCACGGACGATCCCCGCGCCGCCTCCCTGATCGCCATCGCCGCCAACAAGGTGCCGATGGGTTTCTCAGAAGCCGTGGAGAAAGAGGCCGAGGATCAGGAACTGCCGTCGCTGAAAGGCCGCGAGGATTTGCGCGACCTGCCGTTGGTCACCATCGACCCGGCCGATGCGCGCGACCACGACGACGCCGTCTATGCCATGCGGGACGACGACGGGAAGAACCCCGACGGCTGGATCGTCTGGGTCGCGATCGCGGACGTGGCCGCATACGTCCGGCCCGGCACCAATCTGGACCGCGAGGCGCGCGACAAGGGCAACTCCACCTACTTCCCGGACCGCGTCGAGCCCATGCTGCCCGAACGGCTGTCGAACGGCCTGTGCAGTCTGAAGGAGGGCGAGAACCGTGCCTGCATGGCCGTGCGGATGGTCTTCGACAAGGATGGGCGGAAGACCGGGCACAAGTTCGTGCGGGGGCTGATGAGGTCGCACGCCAAGCTGTCGTACGAACAGGCGCAGTCGGCGATCGACGGCCAGCTTGACGACACCACCGGCCCGATCATGGACGCGATCCTGACGCCGCTGTGGGCCGCCTATCACACCATGTTGAAAGGACGCTTGAAGCGCAGCCCGCTGGCCATCGAGAGCCCCGAACGGCGCATCCGTATGACGCCCGACGGCCAGATCGCCTCCATAGAACCCCGCGTCAGCCTGGAGGCCCACAGGCTGATCGAGGAGATGATGATCCAGGCCAATGTCTGTGCCGCCCAGACGCTGGAGCAGAAGCGCACGCCCCTGATCTACCGGATCCACGAGACGCCCAGCCAGGAGAAGACCTTCAACCTGGCCGACTTCCTGCAGACCATCGGCAAGCCGTGGGACAAGGGGCAGGCCCCGACCACCAAACGGCTGAACGCCCTGCTGGACGAGACTCGCGACGGGCCCCATGCAGAGGTCGTCAATGAGGTCGTTCTCCGGAGTCAGATGCAGGCCATCTATTCGCCCGAGAACATCGGCCACTTCGGTCTGAACCTGGACAGGTATGCTCACTTCACCTCGCCGATCCGGCGGTATTCCGACCTGATCGTGCACCGGGGCCTGATCCGGGCGCTGAACCTGGGCAAGGACGGGCTGACCGACCGCGAGATCTCCGAATTGCCGGCTATCGCCGAGCAGGTCACCCAGACCGAGCGCCGGTCGATGGCCGCCGAACGCGCCGCCATGGACCGCTACATGGCAGCCTTCCTGTCCGAGCGGGTCGGCGCGACCTTCACCGGACGGATCACCGGCGTGACGCGGTTCGGTCTGTTCATCCGTCTGGACGAGACGGGGGCCGACGGTCTGGTGCCTGTATCGTCACTGGGTGGCGAATATTTCCATCACGACGACAAGGCTCACGCCCTGGTGGGCGAACGCAGCGGCCAGCGCTGGACCCTGGGCCGCAATGTGGAGGTCAAGCTGCAGGAGGCCACGCCGATCACCGGCGGCCTGGTGTTCGAAATGCTGTCCGATCCTGCCCCGCGCGATCCCAATGCGCCCGCCCCCCGGCTGGGTGTCCGTGCGCGCAGTCCGGGCGGCAACGGCTTTCCCAAGCGGGGAGCAACCCGCCCCGGTGGGCCGAAACCGCCTAAAGGCGGTCGCGGCGGAAAGCCCTCCGGTGGGCTGAAGGGGGTGCGCAAGGGCAAGCGGAAGTGACACAGCCCTTCGACGCCGCCCAAGACCTGGCCGATGCGCCGCACACAGGCGGAAGTCAGCGGCCAAAAGATGCCGCGACCCTGATCCTCACCCGAGGCACATCCGGATCGACCGAAATGCTGATGGGTCGTCGCGCGCCGGGGCATGTGTTCATGGCGTCGAAATGGGTGTTTCCCGGCGGGCGGATCGAGCGGGCGGATTACACCGCCGCCTCGGCCACCGATCTGCCGCATCAGGACGCCGCCCGTCTGGCCCGCGAAGGCAACGCCCGCCGCGCCCGCGCCCTAGCCCTGACGGCGGTGCGCGAGACGTTCGAGGAGACGGGCTTGTTGCTGGCCGAGCCTGCGCCGGTCGCCTCAGTGGCCGGGCCATGGCGAGAGTTTCGCGCGGTCGGGGCCCTGCCCGACTTGGCCGCCCTGTCCTATGTCGCCCGCGCCATTACGCCGCCGGGACGAACCCGCCGGTTCGATGCCCGCTTCTTCATGGCGGACGCGAAGGCCCTTCTGCATCCCGAGCCCACGGCGGGGTCGGGCGAACTGGACGAGATCGCCTGGATGCCTCTGGCCGAGGCGCGAGCGTTGGACCTGCCCGCCATCACTCGCTTCGTACTGAGCGAGGTGGCCGATCGACTGATCCAGCCCGGACGTCCCCTGCCCTTCGTGCGGATGATCCGGGGTAGCCACCATGTCGAGCATCAGGACTGAGCCCATGGCCGACACCCCCATCACCCTGCGCCTGACCATCGTCGATCCAATCGCGAGGCTGCACTACAGTTTGCAGGATAAGACGAATGCGCCGGTCGATGCGGTGATTGCAGGCGAGGGTCCGCTGTCCTTTGATGTGCCGATCCGGCTGTCGGATGACGGGAGGATGCTGGGGCCGTTCGTACGCACCGAGGGGCCGACGCGGCGCTTCGTCTACATCGCCATCGGCGGTCAGGTGGGAGGCGACGAACGGGTGTTCAGCCGCAGGGCCAAGATCGATGTCCATGACATTCCGCCCGACCTGCTGGTCCTCGCGCGCCAAGGAAAGGTGCTGGAGGCGGTCCTGCCTGGCCGCGGCAAGGACGGCACTCCGACCTGCGCGACCGTGCGACCTTTGCAGCCCTGGCGTCAGGTCTGAACAGCCTGGCACCGATAGACGCCGCCCAAGCCTCAGCGTAAGCCTGTGGCCATGACGCCGATGAACATCGTGGGGTACGGGGTCTATGCCCCGCGCGAGCGACGCCCGTCCGAGACGCTGGATGGCGTTTTCGGCCAGCCCGCCGGCTGGACGCAGGACCAGTTCGGGATCGCAGCCCGTGGCGTGGCAGCCCCCGACGAAACCACCTCGATGATGGGCACCGAGGCCGCCCGGCGCGCCCTGGCCGATGCGGGTTGGGGCGATGGTGAGTTCGACGTGCTGATCGGGGCCTGCGCGGTCATGGAGCAGCCCATCCCCGGCACCTCCATCCTGATCCAGCAGGCGCTGGGTCTGGGCAAGTCCGGCATCTGGGCCTTCGACGTCAACCAGACCTGCCTGTCGTTCGTGACGGCGCTGGACATCGCGGCCATGGGATTTGCGACGGGGCGGTTCCGACGCGCCCTGATCGTGGCCAGCGACATCGCCTCGGCCGGACTGGACTGGGACACGCCGGCGTCGGCGGCCATTTTCGGAGATGGCGCAGCGGCGATCTGCGTCGAAGCGACGGACGATCCGACAGGCCCCGCCCTGCTGGCGCGGGGGTTCGAAAGCTATGGCGAGGGCAAGGATCTGGCCACGCTACGGTCTGGCGGCACCCGCATCCGCATCGATCACGGGCTGGAGGCCCTGAGCGAGGGGGCGAAGTTTCACATGGACGCCTTTGGCATCTTCAAGGCTGCAGCGCGCTCCCTGCCCCGCCTGATGGACCGTGTATTGGGCCAGGCGGGACTGACGCGAGAGAATGTCGATCTGGTTATATGCCATCAGGCGAGTGCGCCAGGCGTCGAGCATGTGCGAAGGCTCATGGGCGGCGATCCTGCACGTGTAGTCGACATCTTCGTCACCCACGGCAACCAGATCGCGGCCTCCCTGCCGACAGCCCTGGTCGAGGCCAAGGTGCGCGGCCTGATCAAGCCCGGCGGCACCGTCCTGATGCTGGGCACGGCAGCGGGGATCAGTGCGGCGGCCATGGTCCTGCGCACATGAGGCGGGCGCTCGTCACCGGTGCGACGGGCGGCCTGGGTATCGCCCTGGTGCGGACCCTGCTGGATACAGGCTATGCGGTCAGGGCCACGGGGCGTCAGCCTGCGGCCCTGGATCGGCTGGCGGTCATGGGCGCGCAGACGGTCGCCGCCGATCTGCTCCAGACCGACCTGGCCCGCCTGTGCGCCGACTGCGACGTCGTCTTTCATGTGGCTGGCCTGTCCAGCCCCTGGGGGTCGGATCAGGCTTTCGACCTGGCCAATGTCGAGGCGACACGGCGGCTATTGGCAGCGGCGCAGGCCGCGGGCGTCGGCAGTTTCGTCTTCGTCTCCTCGCCTTCCGTCTATGCCCGCTGGCGCGACCAGACCGGCTTGACAGAGTCCACGCCTTGGCCCGATCGACCGCTGAATGCCTATGCACGCACCAAGGGCGAAGCGGAAAAGATCGTGCTGGCCGCCGACCGGCCAGGTTTCCGCACCGTCGCGATCCGCCCGCGCGCTCTGATCGGACCAGACGATACCGTCCTGTTGCCGCGCATCCTGCGGCTGGTCCGCAAGGGGCGGTTTCCGCTGTTCCGGCGAGGCGAGGCTCTGGTCGAACTGACCGATGTGCGCGACGGGGCCCGCGCGCTGATGCTGGCAGATCAGCACCGGGAGGTGGCGGGTGGGCTGGCCATCAACATCTCCGGCGGGCGGCCCCTGCCGATCGCCGGGCTGGTGAAGCGGCTGGGCGAGCGGCTGGGCGTGCCGGTGAAGATCGTGCCCCTGCCGCTCTGGCTGGGACAGGCCCTGTCTGTCGTCTCCGACGCCGTCTGCCGCGTCCTGCCCGGTCGGCCAGAGCCGATCCTGACGCCCTACACCCTGTCGACCCTGGCCTGGTCCCAGGCGTTCGATCTGACCAAGGCGCGCAACTTGTTGGGCTATGAGCCGGAGTATGATGCGGTCGAAACGGCCCTGAAGATCGCGCCGGACATGGCGTCCCGGTGAAGGCCTGCCGCGTCCACATCCTTAGGGCCGGATCATGCCGTCATCCGGAGGCCATGACCCGCGAAGGGGCATCGTGGCGCAGTGTGGAGTTTCCGGCCCTCGTCGCCCTGATCCTGCATCCGGATGCCGGGCCGATCCTGTTCGATACCGGCTATGACCCCGCCTTCTTCGCCGCGACCCAGCCCTTCCCCGAGCGGCTCTATCGCTGGACGACGCCGGTCGAGTTTCGGCCCGAAGAGGCGGTGGCCGAGCAGTTGCAGCGCTTTGGTATCAACCCCGTAGACGTCACTGCCATCGTCATTTCCCACTTCCACGGCGATCATGTCGCAGGACTGCATCGGTTTCCCAACGCCACCATCCACTGCGCCCGCGCCGGGGCCGAGCAGTTGGTTCACGGCCACCGCCTGTCCCGCGTCCGCAAGGGTGTGCTCAGCGCCCTGGCCCCTGCCGATCTGGCCAACCGAGCCCTCTGGTTCGAGGATCGACCGCGCATTGCCCTGCCTGCCGATCTGGCCCCGTTCGAGACGGGCGCGGATTTGCTGGGCGACGGTTCGCTGATCGCCGTACCCCTGCCCGGTCATTGCCCCGGTCACTGGGGCTTGCTGGCGCGACAGGACGACGACCGGATGCGGTTTTTGATCGGCGACGCGGCCTGGTCCACCGGAGCGGTTCGCGACGATGCCCCGCCGCCGAAGCTGACCACCGGTCTTCTGGGCGACACCGAGACCTGTCGCCGGACGCTGCACGACCTGCACCGGTTGTGGCACGGCAATCCTGACATCGCCGTCACCCCCTCGCATTGTGGCGAGGTCGCGCACGAGAGCGGTGGCCATGGACCGGCCTGACCGCAAGGCCATCGCTGCCGCCTGGCTGGACGCACGATTGTCGGCTCTAACCTTGCGTAACCGCCGTGACGTGGAGGCCCGACAGGCGCGGCTGTGGCGGCGTATGCAGCCCATCGTCGCCGTAACACCGGCCATCGCCCATCTGGCGGGTCAGCCGCTGGACCGGTTTCCGATCATGGATCCGCGCGACCTGCGGGCTGGCTTTGCGGAGTGGAACACGCTCGGTCTGACCCGGGATCAGGCCCAGGCCGCCGCCCGTGATGCCGAAGCAGGTGGCGAAGGCGAGGTGGCTCAAGGCGTCGCGGCGGGTTTTTCCACCGGCTCATCGGGGACGCCGGGCCTGTTCCTGAACAGCGGGGCCGAGCGCGCCACCTATCTCGGCCATCTGTTAGCGCGGCTGCTCCCGGTCAGCGATCTGTTCAGGCCGCTGCGCGTCGCCTTGTGTCTGCGAGCGGACAACCGGCTGTATGAGGATGCGGGCAAGACGGGCTGTATCCGCTTTCTGTTCGTAGGTCTGGGCGAGGATCCTGCGGCGCGGTTCCAGCGTCTGTACGCGTTTCGCCCCGACATCCTGATCGCCCCGCCGCATGTGCTGGCCGATCTGGCCCAGCGGACGCTGTCCCATGATCAGGCCTGGTCGCTGCGACGCCTGTTCTATGGAGCGGAGCCCATGGGCAAGGCCGAGCGCGCCTGGATCGGGTCGGTGCTCGGGGCAAGACCGGATCCGCTCTATCAGGCCACCGAGGGCTTCATCGCCGCGCCCTGCCGCCATGGCACACTTCACCTGAACGAGGATGTGCTGAACATCGAGCGCGAGCCGGTGCCGGGTACGGACCGGTTCGTGCCTGTCGTCACAGACCTGCGCCGGACCAGCCAGCCGATGGTCCGGGTCCGGCTGGGCGACCTGCTGCAGCCGCTGGAGGATCGCTGTCCCTGCGGGTCGCCGTTGACAGCCATCCATCCGGTCGAGGGACGGCTGGAGGATTTGTGGCGCTGGCCCGGCGGGGTTATTCCGCCCCGTGTCGTGGAAGCGACAATCAGCAAGGCAGTCGGGCCGGACATCGACTGGCGGGCCACAGCAAGTCGTGAAGGTGTCGTGGTCGAGGCCGAGGGTTCGTACATCGACACGGCAGCCGAAGCGCTCTCCCGACTGCTCGCTGCTCACAACATCGACCTGCCCGTGACCTCCCTGCCCCAAGCGCCTGTTCATGGCATCAAGCGCCGCCGCATTCGGTGGTCCGATGGCTGAGCGCGTTCTGGTCACCGGGGCCCGAGCCCCCGCCGCCCTCGACATCGCTCGCAGCCTGAAGGCGGCAGGGTTCGAGGTGCACATGGCCGACTGCGTTCCGGCCCGGATCGCGCGGAGGTCTAATGCGCCGACAGCGGTCCATCGCCACGCCTCGCCGGTGCAACGACCGGCAGACTTCGCCCGGGACATCCGCAGCCTGATCGACCGGATCGACCCGATCGCCGTCGTCCCAACCTGCGAGGAGGTGTTCCACCTTGCGGCCCTCGCCGAGGCGGGCGGTTGGTCCCCCAAACTGATTGCCCCGCCGTTCGAGACCCTGGCCACCCTGCATCACAAGGGCCGGTTCGCCGCGCTGTGCGATGAACTGGGGTCGCCTGTGCCCACGACGACCGTCGTCAACGACAGCGCCGGCCTGATGCACGAGGCCTTGGATGCTGATGTGGTCGTCAAACCCGCCTGGTCCCGGTTCGGTAGCCAAGCCCTGATAAAGCCCGACGCGGCGGCGCTGGAGAGCCTGCGACCCTCGCTGGAAACCCCCTGGGTCGTGCAGTCCCGGGTGAAAGGCGAAGAAGTCAGCTTCTACGCCGTTGCTTACGACGGCGTACTGACAGCCTTTTCGACCTATCGCTCCGGCTGGCGCACGCGCGGAGGTGCGGCCTACGTCTTCACGCCGCTGGTGGAGCCGGTATTCGACCGCCTGCGCACCATGGCCGAAGCCCTCGCTAGGGTTGTCCGCAGGGGCCAGTTCGCCTGCGACGCCATCGTCGATGTGAGGGGTCAGCCATGGCTGATCGAGTGCAATCCGCGGGCGACCAGCGGGGCGCATCTGTTCGGGCGAAGCGCCGCGTTAGGGCAGGCGCTGCTTGGCCGCGATATCGCTCGGCCTGGCCACGAAAGCTGGCGCAACAGCATCATGCTCGACACCTTCGGGCTGGCCGACGCCCTGCGCATGAAGCGGCTTGCGGCATGGCGCGACGAGCGTCGCCTTTCGCACGATACCCTCGCGGCACGGCGCGATCCGCTACCCCCGCTCGGTGCCTTGATGGATGCCGCCGGGTTCGGCCTGAGAGCCCTCACGTCGGGCCAGGGCCTGGCCCAGGCCATGACCGCCGATATCGAGTGGAACGGACAGTCGCTCACGCCTGCGCTATGGGAGGGGTCATGACCCCGCTTCCCGCGAGCCTGAAGTCCAGCTGGCAGATGGCGGCCCTGTCGCGCGAGGTGACCGACAGGCCGCTCGCCCGGACCGTGGCGGGGGTCCCGCTGGTCCTGTTCAAAACTGGCGGAGAGGTCAGAGCCCTGATCGACCGCTGCCCGCATCGCAACTATCCGCTGTCGGAGGGGCGGCTGGTCGAGGGCGCGTTGCAATGCCCCTACCATGGCTGGAGGTTCACGGGCGACGGAGCCTGCGTCGAGGTGCCGGGATGCGCTCTGGCCGATGGCCAGTCGCAGCGTCTGGCCGCCACGCCGGTGGTGGTCATGGAGCGACACGGCGCGGTGCTGGTCTGGCTGGATGGCGACGCCAGCGCGCCCCTGCCCGACCTGACCGACTGGGGCGCGCCCGGGCACGATCACTTCTGGTGGTCGCAGGGGGTGTGGCGCGGGCGGGCGCTGGATGCGCTAGAGAATGTGCTGGACCCCTTCCACACCAACTTCATCCACGACGGCATCATCCGGCGCAGTACCCGGCGGGTTCCGGTGCGGCTCAGCGTCGCCTCGGGCGAGGACTGGATCGAATCCGTGATCGAGCAACCCCAGCCGGATCTGGGCTGGATGTCCCGCCTGCTGGAGCCGCCGCGCGATCGCAGCCGCACCCGGCTCAATGGCCCGACCACGGTCCAGGCACGCTGGGAGGGGCCAAAGGGACTAACCCTGTGCGTCACCGTCTTCTTCACCCCGGTGACCGAGACCAGCCTGATGCCCTTCGCCTGTTTCACGACGCCCAAGGGGCGCGGCCCCGGCTGGCTGAAGGAGCGGGCCATCCGACTATTTCTCGATCCCGTGGTGCGTCAGGACCGACACGCCCTGGCCCGGCAACTGGACAATATTGAGCGGTTCGGCAGCCCGCGTTTCCTGCAAGGCCCCGGCGACCTGTTGGGCGCGCGCGTCGCACGATTGTTCAACGGCGAGCGGATCGAGCCCGGTCATGAGGGGCCGTTCGACCACCAGCTCTGACATGTCACCGGTCTGTCATTAAGCAGTTGATTGCACACAGCCTCTCGACAGGCTCGTTTTCGCTTGGCAACGTGAACGGGCATGGGGCGTGTTGCGGGCATACAGCCAGCTGTCAAAGCTGACCCGGGCCCCGCCGCCACCGGCCAGGGGTTCGACGCGGCGCATCAGGTGGTCGCCAACGACCGCTCGCTGCAGTTCAGCATGGAGCCGCGCGAGATACCGCCCCCGCCTGAACCGCCCCCCAGCTGGCTGCGCGGCCTGTTCGAGTTTTTGGATGCTCTGGGACCGCTGTTCCAGATCATCTTCTGGATTCTGATCGGCCTGGTCGTGGCCGGGATCGGCTGGTTCATCGTCCGCGAGCTGATGCGCATTCGCGCACCCGAGAAGCGTGGCAAGACTGCCAAGCCCACGACGGAGCCCTGGCGGCCCGAGGCGGCGGTCGCCCTGGCTCTGCTGTCCGACGCCGACGCCCTGGCGGCCAAGGGTCAGTATGCAGAGGCGGTCCATCTGCTGCTGTTGCGCAGCATCAACGACATCGAGGGTCGCCTGCCCAATGCAGTGCGCCCGGCCCTGACGTCGCGCGACATCGCCCGGCTGGAGCGGTTGCCGGATGCTGCGCGACCGACCTTCATGCGCATCGCTCGCGCGGTGGAAACCAGCCTGTTCGGAGGAGGCACAGTCGATCGGGCGACCTGGGACGACTGCCGCGCCGCCTATGAGGCCTTCGCCTTTCCGGAGACCTGGGCCCGATGACCGACGCTGTCGCCAATCCCGCTCAGGCCGGTGCCGTGAATGAGGCCGGGGCCAGCCACAGCCCGTTCCGACCCGTCGTCATCATCGCCCTGATCCTGGCGGCGGTCTTCGCCCTGTCCGCCATGGCGGCGCTGGACGCCTTCTCGCCCGAACTGAGCAGCGGCAACGACGGGCGCGAGCATGCGCTGTCGAAATCCGCCGTCGGCTATGCCGGGGTGGTCAAGCTGATGCGCGAAACGGGACGTCCCGTGCTGCTGAGCCGCGGGGCCTTCGGGGCCGTCAACGATGAGAACCTGCTGGTCCTGACCCCCGCCGTCGGCCAGGAAACCGATACGCTGGACGAACTGCGCTGGTCCTCGCAGGCGACGCTGCTGGTCCTGCCGAAATGGCAGACGATCGGACAACCCTTCAGGAAAGGCTGGGTCGAGCAGATGGGTCAGCTGACGGCTGGCGAGGCGTTGTCGGTGCTGCCCGACGACCTGCGGCCGGATCTGGCGATGTCGTCGCGCTCGTCTAGCCAACCTGTGGTGTTGCTGGGCCCCGATGACGAGCCGATCGGACCGCCTGTGGCGATCCAGGGTCTGCGCACCCTGTCCGGCCCTGGCTGGTCGCCGTTGGTGACCCTGAGGGGCGGCGGCGCGGTTGTGCTGATGCATGACGACACCGGGGTCATGGTCGTGTCCGATCCCGACCTGCTGAACACCCTGGGCATGGACAGACCGGCCAAGGCACAGACGGCCCTGGGCCTGATCGACGCTGTCGCCATTCCCGATCAGGCTATTGTCTTCGACCTGACCCTGCACGGGTTCGGGCGACCGCGCAGCATCCTGCGCCTGCTGCTGGAACCGCCGCTGCTGGGTTTCACCCTGTGCCTGCTGTTCGCGGCGGGGCTGGTGTTCTGGCAGGCCGCGAACCGGTTCGCGCCCCATCGCAAGGGCGACCGCGCCGTGGCGCTGGGCAAAAAGGCATTGGCCGACAATACCGCCGCCCTGGTGCGGCTGGGCCGGCGCGAACGCAGCATGGCCCGCCCCTATGCCGACCTGGTGCGCCAACAGGCGGCCAAGGCGGTGGCGGCACCGCCCAACCTGTCGCGCGACGGCCTGACCCAGTTGCTGGATCGGCTGGCCCGGCGTCAGGGCGTGCAGACGGATTTCGAGACCCTGTCCACCGAGGCGGATCAGGCTCGCAACGCCGGTGACCTGATGGTCGTCGTGCGCAAACTGTTGAACTGGAAATCGGAGATGACCCGTGGACGTGGCTGAAGTCGGGGCGATCGCCGCCCGTATCCGCAGCGAGGTCGCCAAGGCCGTGATCGGCCAGACCGACACCGTCGACCTGATGCTGACCGCCCTGTTCAGCGGGGGGCACATCCTGCTGGAGGGACCGCCCGGAACGGCCAAGACCCTGCTGGCCCAGAGTTTCGCGCGGACGCTGTCGCTGGAGTTCGGGCGTATCCAGTTCACGCCGGACTTGATGCCCGGCGACATCCTGGGGTCCAATCTGTTCAACTTCCAGACCTCGACCTTCAGCCTGACGCGCGGGCCGGTCTTCTGCGACCTGCTGCTGGCCGACGAGATCAACCGCACCCCGCCCAAGACACAGGCCGCCCTGCTGGAAGCCATGCAGGAGCGGTCGGTCACTATCGACGGCGAGACCCATGCGCTGAGCGATCGGTTCACCGTCATCGCCACACAGAACCCGATCGAACAGCAGGGCGTCTATCCCCTGCCAGAGGCGCAGCTGGACCGATTCCTGTTCAAACAGACGCTGGACTATCTGTCGCGTGAGGACGAGCTGAAGGTGGTCAAGGCCCACGGCTCCCAGGCCGGCATGCCTGATCCCGAAGGCCTGGGCGTCACCCCCATCGCCGATCAGGCCACAGTCGCCGCGGCCGTCCAGACCGTGTCGCGGGTGCGGCTCAGCGACGAGATCGCGGCCTATGTCGTCGATCTGATCCGGTCGACGCGCGAGAATGCCGACCTGCAGACCGGGGCCTCGCCGCGTGCCGGGTCCATGCTGGCGGTGGCGGCGCGGGCGCGAGCGGTGCTGGACGGACGCGACTATGTCATCCCCGACGACGTCAAGGGCCTGGCCCTGCCCGCCCTGCGGCACAAGGTGGTGCTGTCGGCGGCCGCCGAGATCGAGGGTCGCCGCGTCGATCAGGTGATCGCCAGCCTGATCGATCAGGTGCCCGCTCCGCGATGATCTATCCGACCCGGCTCAGCATCCTGGCGGCCTTGGCGGGAGCGCCGATCGCGCTGCTGCTCGGCCTAGTGCAGCCGGGCCTGTGGTTGGCCGCGCCCGCCTGGCTGATGGGTCTGGGGGTGCTGATGCTGATCGACGCCCTGTTGGCCTCGGCCCCGCGCAGTGTCGGCATTGCCTTCGAGCCGCCGGGATATCTGGCCGTCGCGGCCCCCGCGACCGCCCTGCTGCGAGTGGATTTCAGCCGCGGCGGGACGCGCCGGCGTCTCGAGATCGCGCTTGATGCCGAGGCGCGCACGGGCCTGGACAGCGCCATCGGACGCGCCGATCCGGCGCGACGCGATGCCGTCCTGTTCGACATGACGCCCGTGCGTCGAGGCCTCGCTGTCTTCACCCAGGCGACCCTGCGCTGGCAGGGGCCGCTGGGCCTGATCTGGCGTCAGACGCGGCGTCCGCTGAACGAGGCCGTGCCCATCGGGGCCGATGTCCGCCGTATCGAGGACGAGGCCGTGCGCTTCGTCTCGCGCGACGCCCTGCATGGGGCCAAGGCCCAGATCGACATCGGCGAAGGGGCCGAGTTCCACGCCCTGCGCGACTTTCACTCCGGGATGGACCGCCGCACCATCGACTGGAAACAGTCGGCCCGCCATCACCACCTGCTAGCCAAGGAGTTCCGGGTCGAGCGCAACCACCAGATCATCATGGCCCTGGACTGCGGGCGGGTGATGAGCGAGCCGGTCGGCGGGGCCCCGCGCATCGACCGGGCCATCCACGGAGCCCTGATCCTGGCCTATGCCTGCCTGCGCGAAGGCGACCGGGCGGGACTGTTCGCCTTTGCCGAGCGGCCTAAACTGACCACCGGCGCGGTCGCTAGCGTCGCCTCCTTTCCCCTGCTGGTACGCCAGGCCGCGACCATCGACTATGGCACCACGGAGACCAACTATGCCCTGGGCCTGACCACCCTGTCGGCCAGTCTGAAGCGCCGGTCGATGGTCGTTGTCTTCACCGAATTCGCCGACATCACCGCGGCCGAACTGATGATCGAGACGGTGTCGCGCCTGATCAAGCGGCACTTGGTTCTGTTCGTCGTCATGCGTGACGAGGAGCTGGAGACCCTGGTGTCGACCGTCCCGGAAACGCCGGAGGACGTGGCCCGCGCCGTGGTCGCGGCCAGCCTGTTGCGTGAGCGCGATCTGGTGCTGGCCCGCCTGCGTCGCCTGGGGGCCCATATCGTCGAGGCCGAGGCCCAGCACGTCGGCCCGGCCATCCTCAACGCCTATCTGGACCTCAAACGGCGGGACCTGCTGTGAGCGAGCTTCAACTCAAGAGCCAGCGGTTCCGCACCGAACGTGAGCGCGACTGGCGACAGCTGGAAGCGCTCGTCACCAAGGCCGAGAAACGCTCGGCCAGTGCCCTGAGCAATGCCGAAATCCTGGCCATGCCGGTGCTGTATCGCTCGACCTTGTCGGCCCTGTCGGTGGCGCGCGAAACTTCGCTGGATCAGGGCCTGATCGGCTACCTCGAGAACCTGTCGGCGCGGGCGTATTTCTTCGTCTACGGGGCGCGGTCCACGCCGCTGGAGCAGCTCAACGCCTTCTTCTCGCGCGACTGGCCCCGGGGGGTTCAGTCGATCTGGCGAGAGACGCTGGTGGCCCTGTTCGTGACGGCGCTGGGGGCGGTGGTCGCCTATGTGCTGGTCGGGGCCGATAGCGACTGGTTCTTTACCTTCGTCGATCCTGGCCTCGCCCAGGGACGTGACCCGACGGCGACGCAGGCGGCGTTGCGGGCGACGCTTTATGACGGCGCGGATGCAGACGGTCTGTCGTTCTTCGCCACCTATCTGTTCACTCACAATGCCGAGGTCGCCCTGCTGGCCTTTGCGCTCGGCTTTGCCTTCGGGGTGCCGACCATCGTGGTCCTGCTCAGCAATGGAGCCATGCTGGGGGCGATGGTCCATGTCTTCGTGTCCAAGGGGCTGGGCTATGAGTTCGGCGGCTGGCTGCTGATCCACGGGGTGACTGAACTGTTCGCCATCGTCCTGGCCGGAGCGGCGGGTCTGAGGATCGGCTGGGCCGTCGCCTTCCCCGGTCGCCAGAGCCGTCTGGAGGCCATGTCCGGTGCCGGCAAGGCAGCAGGTGCCGTCATGATGGGGGTGGTCATCATGCTGATGCTGGCGGGCGTGCTTGAAGGCTTCGGGCGCCAGCTGATCACCAGCGACACCGTGCGCTATGCCATTGCGGGCGGCAGTGCGATCCTGTGGGGTCTGTACTTCTACGCGCCCCGCCCTGACCGCGTGCTGGCGAGGATCGGCCGATGACGATGGCGGCGCCCTCACCCGCTGAGCGCAAGCGGATGCGCGTCCTAGTCACGCCTGAGGGTGTGCCGCTGAACCTGGAACTGGCTACGGTCGGGCAGCGTTTCGGGGCGCTGGCGCTGGACCTGCTGATCATCGTCGGCACCGTCATCGCCGTCACCATCGCCCTGGCCATAGTGTTCGCACAGACGCGGGGCGGCTCGGCCGAGATCATCGGCATCGTCTGGCTGCTGGGCATGTTTCTGCTGCGCAACGCCTATTTCCTGGGCTTCGAGATGTCGGCCCGGGCGGCGACGCCGGGCAAGCGTGTCATGGGTCTGCGGGTCGCGGCGCGCAACGGCGGACGGCTGACGTTCGAGGCGATTTTCACCCGCAACGCGCTGCGGGAACTCGAACTGTTCCTGCCGCTCAGCCTGATGATTGCGGGACCCATCATGGCCCTGCAGAGCGACATGGGCGGCTGGATCTATCTGCTGGCCACGATCTGGTGCCTGATCTTCGTCCTGCTGCCCTTCTTCAACGCCGACAAGCTGCGGGCCGGAGACATGGTGGCCGGCACCTGGGTGCTGCGCACCCCCCGCCAGAAGCTGATGCGCGACATGGCCGATGCGGGCGCCCGGCATCAGGCGGACCACAGCTTCACGCCGGCCCAGTTGGATGCCTATGGCGTCAAGGAGCTGCACGTTCTGGAAGAGGTGCTGCGCACCGGCGACCGCACCACCGTTCGGGCCGTCGCCGACCGGATCGCGCGCAAGATCAGCTATGACCGACGCGACGCCACCGACATCGAGTTTCTGCGCGCCTACTATCACGCTGTCCGAGGCCGGATGGAGCAGGGACTGCTGATGGGTCGCCGTCGGAAGGACAAATTCGACCGTTCTGTCTGAGGTAGCTGACCTGGTCAGAATTTGCCCGGCGAGGCGTCGCCATAGGCCTTTCTGCAAGATTATTGCTTTTTTGGATTGTGCGGCGCAGCGAGCCATGATTACAATGCGGCAGAACAGGATTCCACACGTGCCACATACCATTCGCATTGCTGACCGCAGGAGCGCCGCCAAGGCGGTCGCGCTGTCGCAGGCGCATGAGGCTCAGATGGCCCTGAACACCCTTATTCTCGCTGTATCGATCGCCCTGCTCCTCGGAGCGGTGTGGATGCACGCAACCTGACTTAAGCCAAACTCAGGATCGCCCGCAGCCACCCGCTCCCGAAAGGAAGCGGGTTTTTTGTTGCGCGCGGTCCGGACCCTTTCGGAACCGACCTCGCCCATGACGCAAGATTTTACCTCGGATCGCCGACCCCCGAACGCGAGAAGTCGCGCGGTCACGGCTGGCCCCAGCCGCGCCGCCGCCCGCAGCTATCTGCGCGCGGCGGGCATGCAGGATGCCGATTTCGACAAGCCGATGATCGCCATCGTCAACACCTGGTCGTCGGTCACGCCCTGCAACATGCACTTGGACCGGCTGGCCAAGGATGTGCGCGCGGGCATCATCGCGGCGGGTGGTTATCCGGTCGACTTCAACACCATCGTTGTGACCGACGGCATCTCGATGGGCACCGAGGGGATGAAGGCGTCGCTGATCTCCAGAGAGGTCGTGGCCGACAGCATCGAACTGGCCGTCGAAGGTCATCAGCTGGACGGCGTCATCTGCATCGTCGGCTGCGACAAGACCATTCCGGCCGCGGCCATGGCCCTGGCCCGGATGGATATCCCCGGCCTGGTTTACTACGGCGGCACGATCATGCCGGGCCGGATGGGCGGCGGTGATATCTCGATCCAGCAGGTCTTCGAGGCGATCGGAGCCCATGGTGCGGGCACGATCGACGACGATCAGCTGAAGACGGTCGAAACCGCCGCCTGTCCCGGCGCGGGGGCTTGCGGGGGTCAGTTCACCGCCAACACCATGGCCATGGCCCTGTCGGTCATGGGCCTGTCGCCCATGGGGGCCAATGACGTGCCCGCTGTCGATCCGGCCAAGGGTGCTGAGGGTGAACGCTGCGGTCGCCTGATCGTCGAACGGGTCTTCGCGGGAGACACCGCTCGCAAATACATCACGCGCGCCAGCCTGAAGAATGCCGCCATCGCCGTCTCGGCTTCGGGCGGATCGACCAATGCGGTCATGCACCTGACCGCCATCGCCGCCGAGGCGGGGATCGATTTCGGCATTGAGGATTGCCATCAGGCCTGCGTCGAGGCCCCGATCATCTGCGACCTGAAGCCGGGCGGTCGCTTCCTGGCCTCGCATCTATTCGCGGCGGGTGGCACGCGCCTGGTCACCCAGCGGATGGCCACCGCCGGCAAGGTCGTGAACACCCCCACCGTCAGCGGCCGCAGCCTGTTCGCCGAAGCGGCCGAGGCCGAGGAAGCGCCCGGCCAGCAGGTCGTCACGACCTTCGACGCCCCGGTCATGGCGCGTGGCAGCTATGCCGTCATCTATGGCGACATCGCCCCCGAAGGTGCTGTCATCAAGCTGACCGGCCACAAGGTCGACCGGTTCGAAGGCCCGGCCTGCGTCTTCGACTCGGAAGAAGACGCCTTCCATGCGGTCCAGGACGGCGCGGTCGGCGAGGGCGACGTCATCGTCATCCGCTACGAAGGCCCGCGCGGCGGACCCGGCATGCGCGAGATGCTGCAGGTCACGGCGGCGCTGAAGGGTCGGGGGATCCACGATGTCGCCCTGATCACCGACGGACGCTTTTCCGGAGCCAGCTATGGCTTCGTGGCTGGCCATGTGTCGCCCGAAGCGGCTGTCGGTGGCCCCATCGCCCTGATCCGCGACGGCGACCGTATCGCCATCGACGTCAGCAACCGCCGGATCGACGTCGACGCCGATCTGGTGGCGCGCCGTGCGGACTTCGCCCCCCCACCGCTGCGCCCGGCGCGCGGTGTCTTCGCCAAGTACCGCGCCAGCGTGGCCTCTGCCGCCCAGGGTGCCGTCACCATTCCTAACCCGCCCCCCATTCAGTCCAGAGATGGACAGGTCAGGGCCGACATCAAAGCTCACGAGGACGCCTGACATGGCCATCACCATCTACACAGACGACGACATTCGCCCCGGGGCCATTACGGGCCAGCGCATCGCCATCATCGGCTATGGTTCGCAGGGCCGCGCCCATGCCCAGAACCTGAAGGACAGCGGCCACGACGTGGTCGCGGGCGTTCGTCACGGCGGCAAGGGCTGGAAGAATGCCACCGCCGACGGCATCCCCACCGCCGAACCCGCCGAGGCCGTCCAGGGCGCGGACATCATTGCCATCCTGACGCCCGACATGGCCCAGGCCGAGGTCTACCGCGAGGTCATCGAGCCCAAAGCCAAACAGGGTGCGGCCATCCTGTTCGCCCACGGCTTTTCGATCATCTATGGCCGGATCACGCCGCGCGAGGACATGGACGTCATCCTGGTCGCGCCCAAGGGGCCGGGCGATCTGGTCCGCCGCGAGTATCAGCGCGGACGCGGCGTCCCCAGCCTGTTCGCCATCGAGAAGGACGCGACCGGCAAGGCCCGTGATCGCGCCATGGGCTACGCAAAAGGTAACGGTGGGGCAACCGGCGGCCTGCTGGAAACCACCTTCCGCGAGGAGACCGAGACCGATCTGTTCGGCGAACAGGCGGTGCTGTGCGGCGGTGCCAAGGAGCTGGTCATGAGCGGGTTCAACACCCTGGTCGAGGCCGGCTACCAGCCCGAGATCGCCTATTTCGAATGCATGCACGAGCTGAAGCTGATCGTGGACCTGTTCTACGAGGGCGGCATCACGCGCATGAATGAGTTCATCTCCGAGACGGCCAAATGGGGTTCGGTCAAGTCCGGCCCGCGCGTCATCACCGATGAGACCCGCGCCCGCATGAAGACGGTGCTGGACGAGATCCAGTCGGGCCAGTTCGCCCGCGAATGGATCGCCGAAAACGACGCCGGCAAGCCGCGCTACGACGCCTGGGTCAAGGCCGACGGCGAGCAAACCATCGAGATCACCGGGGCCAAGCTGCGCGAGCGGATGGCTTGGCTGCACACGCCCAAATCCGAGGCCGCCTGAGACCATGACCGCTGCTGCCGCCATGACCATCGTCCCCGACGCCGCCGCCCCGCGCAGCGGTGCTCGCCTGCTGATCTCCACCCTGGAGCGGCTGGGGGTGGAGGTCGTGTTCGGCTATCCGGGCGGAGCGATCATGCCGGTCTATGACGCCCTGACCGGTTCATCCCTGCGCCACATCCTCGTGCGGCACGAACAGGCCGCCGCCTTCGCCGCCGATTCCTATGCGCGGCGGAGCGGACGGGTCGGGGTGTGTCTTGCGACCTCCGGTCCCGGCGCGACCAATCTGATCACCGGCATCGCCAATGCCATGATGGATTCCATTCCGGTTGTCTGCATCACCGGCAATGTGCCCCAGGGCGTCATGGGCACGGATGCGTTTCAGGAGATCGATATCCTGGGCGTCACCCTGCCGATCGTGAAACACTCCATCCTGGTCCGCGACCCTGCAGACGTGCCCGCCGCCATCGAAGAGGCCTTCCACATCGCCGCCTCGGGCCGCCCCGGTCCGGTGCTGGTCGATCTGCCCAAGGACGTCCAGGTCGGGACGACGACTCAGGACTTCGGCTTCCCCTATCCCAACACGGTCGCCACGACGGATCACGACGCCATCGCCCGCGCCGCCGAGGCCATCCGCCAGGCCGAGCGACCGTTGATCTACGTCGGCGGCGGGGTCAAGATCGGTCGGGCCGTCGAGGAGCTGCGCGCCTTTGCCGAGGCGACGGGCATTCCGTCCGTCTCGACCCTGAATGCCCTGGGCACCATTCCGACCAACGCGCCGGGAGCCCTGGGCATGCTGGGCATGCACGGCACGCGCGGGGCGAACGAGGCCGTGCAGGAGGCCGATCTGCTGATCGTCTTCGGCGCACGGTTCGATGATCGCGCCACCGGCAAGCTGGCGGAGTTCGCGCCTCATGCTCGCGTCGTCCACTTCGACATCGACGCTTCCGAGATCGGCAAGCTGCGCCGGACCGAGGTCGCCGTCGCGGGTGAACTGCCCGCCGGGATCGCCGCCCTGACAGACCATCTGGCCCCGACGCCGCTGAAGATCGACCCGTGGATGATGCGGTGCACGGCTCGGGCCGCGCGGACCGCCTTCCGCTATGACGCGCCGGGCGACGGCGTCTATGCCCCTGCCCTGCTGAAGGCCATATCCGAGGCGGCCGGTGACGATTTCGTCGCCGCCTGCGACGTCGGCCAGCATCAGATGTGGGCTGCCCAGCACTGTCGCTTTGCCAAGCCCGAGGCGCATCTGACCTCGGGGGGGCTGGGGGCGATGGGCTTCGGCCTGCCCGCAGGCATCGGGGCCAAGCTGGCCGATCCGGATGCGACCGTGGTCGTGGTCGCGGGCGACGGCGGCTTCATGATGAACATCCAGGAGCTGGCTACCCTGCGCCGCTATGGCATCCCGGTGAAAGTCCTGCTGCTGGACAACAGTTCGCTGGGCCTGGTCCGCCAGTGGCAGGAGCTGTTCTTCGAGCAGAACTATTCCGAGGTCGACCTGTCGGACAATCCGGACTTCGTGAAGGTGGCCGAAGCCTTTGGCGTCGAGGCCTTCCGAATTAGCCGGCGCGAGGAGGTCCAGGCCGGGATCGCCCGCCTGCTGGCCGCCGACGGCCCCTGCCTCGCGCATGTGATCATCGACCCCCGGGAAAACGTGTGGCCGCTGGTCCCGCCCGGAAAGAACAACGCCGAAATGATGGAAGGCGCCTGACATGACCGCTGACACCCTGCACCTGCATATCGACCGGGCCGACGGCTCGCTCCAGCGCCTGATCGGTTTGGTGGAGCGTCGCGGCTTTCACATCGACGGCCTGTCGCTGAGCGAGGACGGGTCGGGGCGCCGGGTCGAGATGGCCGTGCGTGGCCGCGACGCTGCCCGCTGCACCCAGACCCTGAGTCGCCAGATCGACAAGCTGTTCGGCGTCACCCGCATGCACGTTCCATCTCATTCAGCAGCCTTCGTACCGGAGAGGGTCGTATGAGCCGGATCGCCAAAGCCGTCGCCGCCGATCCGAACCGGGTCATCGTCTTCGACACCACCCTGAGAGACGGGGAGCAGGCCCCCGGCTTTTCCATGTCGCCCGACGACAAGGTCCGCATGGCCCAGGTGCTGGCCGACCTGCGCGTCGACGTCATCGAAGCCGGGTTTGCCGCCGCCTCGCCCGGCGACGAAGAAGGCGTGCGCCGCGTCGTCGGCGAGGTCGGGCGCGATGCGGAAGGGCCGGTCTTCTGCTCACTGGCGCGGGCCAGTGAGGCCGACATCGACGCCGCGTGGCGAGGGCTGCGCGCGACGGAAGAGCGCCGGGTGCATATCTTCTTGGGATCCAGTCCGATCCACCGCGCCGCCAAGCTGAAAATGTCGACGGACCAGGTTCTGGCGACCGCCGACCGCGCCGTCCGCTATGCCCGCACCCGCTTCGACGATGTGGAGTTCAGCCCCGAGGACGCGATCCGCACCGAGCCGGAGTTCCTGGCCGAAATCTGCGAAGTCGCTGCGGCAGCGGGGGCAACGACCCTGAACATCCCCGACACGGTCGGCTATGCGACGCCGACCGAAATCGCCGACCTGTTCCGCACCCTGATCGCCAGGGTCCGGGCACGGTTTCCGCAGGTGGTGTTCTCGGCTCACTGCCACGACGACCTGGGCCTGGCCGTCGCCAACACTCTGTCCGCCGTCGAGGCAGGCGCGCGTCAGGTCGAGGGGGCGATCAACGGCATCGGCGAGCGAGCCGGCAACGCCTCGGTCGAGGAGATCATCATGGCCATCCGCACCCGCGCGGACCGCTATGGCCTGCACACCACCGCCGACAGCACCCAACTGGTGCGGGCCAGCCGGATGCTGAGCGAGATCACCCACACGCCGACACCGCGCAACAAGGCCATCGTCGGCATGAACGCCTTCGCCCACGAGGCCGGCATCCATCAGCACGGCATGATGGCCGACGCCCGCACCTATGAGATCATGCGGCCCCAGGATGTCGGCTTCGACGGCACCTCCTTTGTGCTGGGCAAGCATTCGGGGCGCCATGCCGTGGCCAAGCGGGCGGCAGCTCTGGGCCATTCGGTCGAGGGGCAGCACCTGCTGGATGCCTTTGCGGGCTTCAAGCATCGCGCGGACCAGATCGGCGAGATCGACGACCGCGAACTGCTGGCCATCATCGAGGCGACCCGCCCGTTCGCCACTGGGGAGCGTACCCATGTCGCGGCCTAGCACCCTGTTCGACAAGGTCTGGGACCGCCACGTCGTCGCCGCCGAGACCGAGGACACCCCGGCTGTGTTGTATATCGATCTGCACCTGGTTCACGAGGTCACCAGCCCCCAGGCCTTTGCCGAGATCGAAAGCCGGGGGCTGAAGGTGCGCCGCCCGGACCGCACCTTTGCGACCCTGGACCACTCGACCCCGACCCTGCCCGCCGGCCCGGATGGCGAGCGGCCGTATGATACACCGGCGTCCAAGGCCCAGGTCCAGACGCTGGAAGCCAACTGTGCGCGGCATGGCGTATCGCTGGCCGGATGGGACAGCGCCGACCGCGGCGTCGTTCATGTCATGGGGCCGGAGCTGGGCCTGACCCAGCCGGGCATGACGGTCGTCTGTGGCGACAGCCATACGGCGACCCACGGAGCCTTCGGAACCTTGGCGTTTGGCATCGGGACGTCCGAGGTCGGCCATGTGCTGGCGACGCAATGTCTGTTGCAGCGCAAGGCCAAGGCCATGCGGGTGACGGTCGATGGACGGTTGCAGCGGGGCGTGTCGGGCAAGGACGTGGCCCTGGCCGTCATCGCGCGGCTGGGATTTGGCGGCGGTACCGGCTTCGTCATCGAATATGCCGGCGAGGCCATCCGGTCGCTGGACATGGAAGGGCGGATGACCGTCTGCAACATGTCGATCGAGGCGGGCGCGCGGGCCGGAATGATCGCACCGGACGCGACCACCGTGGCCTGGCTGCAGGGCCGCAAACATGTCCCGCAGGGTGACGCCTTCGGGCAGGCCGCGGCGGACTGGCTGACGCTGAAGTCGGATGCCGATGCGGTGTTCGATGCAGAGGTCCGGATCGACGGAAGCGCGATCCGGCCCATGGCGACCTGGGGCACGACGCCCGATGCGGGTTCGCCCATTGGCGAGGCCGTGCCCGTGCCGCACGACGCGTCGGGCGAGAAAGCCCTGGCCTATATGGGCTTTACCGCCGGAGAGGCGACGACTGCCTATCCGGTCGATGTGGTCTTCATAGGCAGTTGCACCAACGGCCGTCTGACCGACCTGAGGGCCGCCGCCGAGGTACTGCGTGGGCGCAAGGTCAAGCCGGGTGTGCGGGTGCTGGTCGTGCCGGGGTCGGAGGCCGTGCGGCGCGATGCGGAGGCCGAAGGGCTGGACCGGGTCTTCATCGATGCGGGGGCCGAATGGCGCATTCCGGGCTGTTCGATGTGCCTGGCAATGAACGGCGACCGGGTCGCGCCAGGCCAGTTGGCCGTCTCTACCTCCAACCGCAACTTCGAAGGCCGCCAGGGACCGGGGGCCCGCACCATCCTGGCCAGCCCGGCGACGGCGGCGGCGACGGCCATCATGGGCGTGCTGACCGATCCTCGCGTGTTCATGACGGAGGCCGTTCATGCCTGAGCCGCTGAAAACGCTCGTGTCGAAGGCCGTCGTCCTGTCGCAGTCGAACATCGACACCGACCAGATCATTCCCGGACGGTTCCTGAGCACCACCACCCGTGAGGGTCTGGGGGCCCAGGCCTTCTACGACTGGCGCTACGAAGCCGACGGCACATCCAAGCCTGAGGCCGTGCTGAACCGCATCGATCCGACCGAGCATCGCATCCTGTTAGCTGGCCGGAACTTCGCCTGTGGCTCGTCGCGCGAGCATGCGCCCTGGGCACTGTTGGACTACGGCTTTCGGGCCGTGGTCTCGACCGAGATCGCCGACATCTTCACCTCCAACGCCCTAAAGAACGGCCTACTGCCCATCGTCGTCGATCAGGCGACCTGGGACGATATCGCCGCCCATGCGGAACAGCCCATCACCGTTGATCTGGAATCCTCCACGATCCGGCGCGGCAATGCACAGCCTGTCACCTTCGAGGTGGAAAGGTTCGCGCGACGCTGCCTGCTGGACGGGGTCGACACCCTGGGCTGGCTGCAATCCCAACTGCCCGCCATCGAAGCCTTTGAACACCGAACGGAAACCGTCTGATGCCCCATGCCAAGTCCTTCGACATCGTCGTCCTGCCCGGTGACGGCGTGGGCCCGGAAGTCACTGCCGCCGCCACCGATGTGCTGCGGGTCATCGGCGATTTCTATGGTCACACCTTCCGCTTTCACGAGCATCTGATCGGCGGCGCAGCCATCGACGCGACGGGCGATCCTCTGCCGCCAGAAACCGTCGAGGCCTGCAAGGCGTCCGACGCCGTCCTGCTGGGGGCCGTCGGCGGGCCACAATGGGACGGTGGCCAGCGTCGGCCGGAAGAGGGCCTACTGGGTCTGCGCAAGGCCCTGGGTCTGTTCGCCAACCTGCGGCCGTTGCAGGTCTCGCCGGTGCTGGCCCACCGCTCTCCGCTGAAGAAGGAGATCGTCGAGGGTGTGGACCTGATCGTCTTCCGCGAACTGACGGGCGGCATCTATTTTGGGGAAAAGACCCGCACCGCCGACCGCGCCACGGACCTGTGCGAATATACGGTGCCCGAGATCGAGCGCGTCGCCCGCGCCGCCTTCCAGACCGCCCAGCAGCGTCGCGGCAAGGTTACCTCGGTCGACAAGGCCAATGTCATGGAAACCAGCCGTCTGTGGCGCGAGGTCGTGACGCGCATCCATGCCGAGGAGTTCCCGCGCGTCGAGCTGGAACATGCCCTGGTCGATTCCATGGCCATGCACCTGATCCGCAAGCCGCGCGAATACGACGTCATCCTGACCGAGAACATGTTCGGCGACATCCTGTCGGACGAGATCTCGGTCCTGGGCGGCTCCATCGGCCTGTTGCCGTCGGCTTCGCTGGGGTCGGGCGGGCCGGGCCTGTTCGAGCCGATCCATGGCTCTGCCCCGGACATCGCCGGTCAAGACAGGGCCAATCCCGTCGGCACCATCCTGTCGGCCGCCCTGCTGCTGCGCCATAGCCTGGGGTTGGAGGACGAGGCCAGCTCGATAGAGGCCGCTGTCGCCGCCGTGGTTTCTGCGGGTGCGGTCACCGCCGACCTGGGCGGGACACTGGGCACGCGGGCGGCGGGCGAGGCGGTCATCGACGGCATCCGCGCCATCCACTGGGCCGCCGCCCACCGCGTCCAGATGCACTGGGCATGATCTTGAGGCTTGACGGATGCCCCGTTTGTCCGTCAGCCTGCCTCTGAACTCAACAAGTGATCTCTGTGATCCAGACTGTCGCCCTTTCCGTCTCGCCGATGACCGCCCCTCGCGGCGGCGCAGACGTGCGCGGCATTTCGACCGGTATGACCATGACCACCAAGCCCACGGCGGGGACAGGTTAGCGCGCACCGATACGACAGGAACGCACAAACCCAACCCCGCCCGGACCCCCGGGCGGGGTTTTTCATGTCCCTCCTCCCCCCACTTCACCGCCTCTCTCGAAAGACCCCGCCATGTCAGACCTCGCCGTGCTCGAAAGACCCAAACCCGACAGCCTCCCCGCCGCCGCCGCGTCGCCCCAGATCGTCGTCATGAAGTTCGGCAGCTCGGTGCTCGTCTCGCCCGCCGATGCGCCGAAGGTCGCCTCCGACATCTATGCCGAGGTCCGCAGGGGGCGGCGGGTGGTCGCGGTCGTCTCTGCCTTCGCCAGAGAGACGGATCGCCTGCTGGCCGAAGCCCGGGCCCTGGGTCTGGTGCACGACAACTCCATCCTGCCGTCCTATGTCGTGCAGGGCGAGGAGCGGTCGGCCGCCCTGGTGGCCCTGGCCTGCGACCGCGTGGGACTGGGAGCCCAGACCCTGACCGTGCGCGAACTGGGTCTGGTGGCGCAAGGTGACAGCGAACACGCCCGGCCGATCCGTTTTGATCCCACTCCCCTGCGACGCGCGCTGGAGCAGCACGAGGTCGTCGTCGTGCCGGGGTACGGAGCCCTGTCGCCCGAGGGCAAGGTCGTTCTGCTCGGTCGGGGCGGCTCGGACTTGTCGGCCCTGTTCCTGGCCGCCGAACTGGGTCTGTCCAGCGTGCAACTGGTGAAGGATGTCGACGGGCTCTACGACCGCGATCCGAACACCAACATCGATGCGCGCCGCTACGACTATGCCGGCTGGGCCGAGGCCAAGGCGCTGGGCGGCGGTCTGGTGCAGCCAGATGCCCTCGACCTGGCCGAGGCGCGACACCTGAACGTCGAGGTGCGCAACTATCTGGACGGTCATCGCACCGTCATCGGCGCACGCAGCGTCCCGCCTCGCGTCGCCCTGCCCCATCGCCCCCTGCGCGTCGCCGTCGCGGGGTGCGGTGTCGTGGGGGGCGGCACCCTGGCCCGGCTGCTGGAGGATCCGCGCATCGATGTCGTCGGCGTTCTGGTGCGCAATCCGGCCAAGCCGCGTGACGTGCCCGGAGCCTCGCCGCGGCAGATCCGCCCGCTGCTGGTCTCTGAACCTGCCGCCCTGATGGCGCGGGATCCCGATATCGTGCTGGAAGCCCTGTCGGAGGCGGATGCCGGCCATGCCGTGATCCGCGCCGCCCTGGAGCGCGGCATCGATGTCGCCAGCGCCAACAAACAGGCCATCAGCCGCGACCCCGCAGGTCTGCTGGCTCTGGCTGAAGAGAATGGGGCACGGCTGCTGTGGTCCGCCTCCATCGGCGGTGGCGTGCCGATGGTCGAAACGCTGAGGGCCGCGCGCGCCGGGGCGCCGATCGCCGCCTTCGAGGCTGTGCTGAACGGCACCGTCAACTTCATGCTGGAACGCATCGGCGACGGAGCCTCGTTCGACACCGCCCTGTCCGAGGCCCGCGCGGCAGGCTTTGCCGAAGAAGACCCCTCGGCCGATCTGGAAGGACTGGACGCCGCCGCCAAGGTTCGTCTGCTGGCCTTCGAAGCCTTTGGACGCATGCCGGATCAGGTCGAAATCCCGCGTGATGTCCTGAGCGCCGACCAGCCCGCCGCGCCGGGCGCACGTCAGCTCTGTCGCTGTCGGCTGGAAGAGGGCAAGCTGATCGCAGAGGTGCGTCTGGTCGCCGGTCCGATGGACGCCCTGTTCGCCACGCTGAAGGGAGAGGGCAACGCCTTGAAGGTCATTCGCCAGGACGGATCGGTTGTCCGCTGCAAGGGACGCGGGGCCGGACGATGGGCCACGGCCGAAAGCCTGCTGGCCGATCTGTCGGAGCTGGCAGCCCATCGCGCCGGCGAGCGCATCACCGGACGCGCCTGACCCGTGGCGGTGTTCACCCCCGTCGAATCCTCCGAGGCCGAGCCCTTCATTCGCCGCTTCGGCGCAGGCGGGCTTCGCGAGCTGACGCCTATCGCCGAGGGAATCCAGAACACCAACTATCGTGTCGAGACCAATGAGGGGCGTTTCGTCCTGACCCTGTTCGAGGCCCGGACGGAGGTCGCATCCCTGCCCTTCTGCCTGGACCTGACCGACCATCTGGCGGCTAAGGGTTTGCCGACCGCGCGGCCGCTACGGGATGCCGATGGTCGGAGCCTAGGCCAACTGAACGACCGTCCGGCCGCCCTTCTGCAATGGCTGGAAGGAGCGTGGCGACGTGAGCCGTCATTAGCGGATCACGCCTGTGCGGGCGCGATGCTGGCCCGGCTTCACCTTGAAGCGAGCGACTTCAAGGCTGAGCGAAGCAATCCCGTCGGATCAGCGGCGCGGCGGACCCTGTTCGACGCCTGCGCGCTGCGGGCAACAGGCACCGACCGCGCCATTCTCGCCCGCTGCGCGCCATGGGTCGAGGCCGACCCGGGCCGTGACCTGCCGCAAGGGCCGATCCATGCCGACTATTTCCCCGACAACGTCCTGTTCCAGGGCGATGCCGTCAGCGGGGTGATCGACTTCTACTACGCCTGCACCGACGCGCCGGCCTATGATCTGGCCATCGCCCTGTCGGCCTGGGGGTTCGATGCGGAGGGTGTGGCAATCCCTGCTGCGCTGGAGGCATTTCAGGCGGGATACGAGAGCCTACGTCCGCTCGACCCTGCTGAACGCGAAGCCCTGTTCGCCTTGGGTGCCGTCGCCGCGACGCGCTTCACCCTGACCCGCCTGCACGATCAGCTGTACCACGACCCATCGGCGCTGGTGACGCCCAAGGATCCGGCCCCTTTCGTGCGGCGACTGGACTGGTGGACGCGAATGCCGGTCGCGGCCTGAGCGTCAGGCAATGGCGGCGCGGACCGAAGCCAGATCGGCGTTGACCGTCTCGAACCGCTCGGGGCGGCTTTCCAGACCCTGAAGCTGCTGCGGGCGCTCCGGCTCGATGCCGATGGCGGCGCGTACCGCCTCGGGAAACTTGGCCGGATGCGCCGTAGCCAGAGCGACCACCGGGCCGTCGCGGCGGTTCAGGCGGCGGGCCACGGTCAGGGCGACCGCCGAGTGCGGGCAGATGATGCGGCCTGCCTCGCGGTGCGTGCGAGCGATCTCCTCGGCCGTCTCCGCTTCTGTGACCGCCACTGCCGACACCTCGCGGCGCAGGGCTCCCAGCAGGTCGTCGGGAATCCGGATGCGGCCATGCCGCGCGAAGTCCTCAAACAGGCCGCGCGTCAGATCCGCGTCCCGGCCCGAGGCCTCGAACACCAACCGCTCGAAGTTGGAGGGGGCCTGGACGTCCATGCTGACGCTGGCGGTCGGGGTGGCCGTGGTGCGCTCATACACGCCGGTACTCAATGCCCGGACCAAGGCATCGTTGCGGTTGGTGGCGGCGACCAGGCCATCCATCGGCACCCCCATCCGCTGAGCGCCCCAGCCCGCGAAGGCGTCGCCGAAATTGCCGGTCGGCACCACATAGGTCGCCAGCGGCGCGGCATCGCCCAGCGCCCGCGCCGCGGTCACATAGTAGGGAATCTGACCCGCCAGCCGCGCCCAGTTGATCGAGTTGACGGAGCTGAGCCGCCGTCCGTCACGCAGGCCCTCGTCGGCCAGCAGAGCCTTCACCAGCCGCTGGCAGTCGTCAAAGTCACCGCGCACCGCCAGATTGCGTACATTCTCCGCGCCTGTGGTCGTCATCTGCAGTCGTTGTATGGGCGAGACGCGGTCGAGCGGGTGCAGGATCACCAGTTCCACACCCTCGACGTCCGCGAACGCCCGCGCGGCCGCCGCGCCGGTGTCGCCGCTGGTCGCCGTGATCAACAGCAGCCGTTGGCCGCTCTGCTTCAGCGCCGCCTCGGCCAGCACCGCCGCCATCTGCATGGCGTAGTCCTTGAACGCCGCCGTCGGGCCGTGGAACAGCTCCAGCATGTGCAGATTGGGGCCGATCTGGACCAGGGGCGTCACCGCAGGCTCCAGAAACCCTTCGGTCAGCCGCCAGGTCGCGCGAGCCAGCGCTTCTTCCGGAAGGGCATCGCCGACGAAGGGACGCAGCACGGCATGGGCCACCTCGCGCGCCGAATGCGCGGTCATCGCCTCGGGAGCCAGGGCGGGCCAGCGGCTGGGCACATAGAGACCGCCGTCGGGGGCCACGCCGCGCAGCAGGGCCTCGCTGAAATCGACGGCGGGGCTAAGGCCCCGGGTACTGATGTAGATCGATGCGGCGGCGGGCATGGGCGGTCCGAAGGTTGATCGGATCATCCAACAGGTCGCCTTGCCGCGACGCAACAGGAACCGTGCGTCAGGCCCCCGCTTTCGCCGCCGGGCGGGCACGGCAGGCCTCCAGCCAGCGGGCCAGATGGGTGAACTCTTCCGGCGGGCGGTATTTGACCAGGCGCGCGAAATCCAGACCGACGACGGCCACGATGTCAGCGATGGTGAACCGGTCGAGGGCGATGAACTCCCGGTCGGCCAGATGCCGGTCCAGCGTTTTCATAAACCGCTCGGCTGACAGCTTGTTGTAGTCCGCGACCTGAGGCTGCTGATGCGACTCGATGGCCGCCAGCGCCGGATGGGTCAGCCGCACGTTGAGCATGATCGGATTGGCCAGATAGAATTCGCACCGTCGGGTCCACATCTCGACGATGGCCTGCTCGCGCGCGTCGCGACCGAACAGGTTGGGCTCCGGGTAGAGCGCCTCCAGATAGCGGCCGATGGCGACGGATTCGGAGATGGTCGTGCCGTCATCCAGCGTAAGGGAGGGCACATGCGGCACACCCACGCGGGCGCGGTATTCGGGGGTCTTGTGCTCGCCGACCATGATGTCGACCTCGACCAGCTCGACATCCTCGATGCCCTTCTCGGCCATGACCCAGCGGACGCGGCGCGGATTGGGGGCGCGGTGAGAGGTGTAGAGCTTCATCGATGCGGTCTCCGGTTCAGCCGAATATGGCGGCGGGCATGGCTCCGACAACCGCCGCCGTCATCAGGGTGGTCAGAAAGCCCGCGAATAGCGCTTTCCAGACCAGGCCGAGTACCTCTTCGCGGCGCTCCGGCATCAGGACGGACAGACCCGTCACGGTGATGCCCACCGAGCCGATATTGGCGAAACCGCACAGCGCATAGGTGAGCAGCATCCGCGTCCGCTCGCTCATCTCCGCCACCGGAACCTTGCCCAGTTCGATGAAGGCGACGAACTCGGTCAGGGTCAGTTTGACACCCAACAGCCATCCGGCCTTGCCCGCCTCGGAACCGTCGACCCCGATCAGCCAAGCGACCGGCATGAACAACCAGCCGAGCAACCTTTCCACCGTCACCGGGGCGTCGAACAGCCAGACGCCGCCGATCATGATGTTGACGAGTGCGACCAGGGCCACAAACACGATCAGCACCGCCGAAATGTTCAGTACCACCATCAGGCCATCGGCCGTGCCCTTCACGATGGCGTCGATGGCACTGTCGTATTTCAGGGCCGAGCCATAGTCCGCGACCTCGCCCCCCTGCCCCGGCGTCTCCGGGATCATGATGCGCGCCAACAGGATGCCGGCCGGAGCGGAGACGATGGAGGCGACCAGAACATGGCCCGCCGCATTGGGCAGGACGGGACCCAGGATCGAGGCATAGGCCACCATGGTCGACCCCGCGACGGTGCCCAGACCCACCACCATCATCAGGAACAGCTCCGACCGGGTCAGCTTGTCCAGATAGGCGCGGATGACGATAGGGCTCTCGATCATGCCCAGGAAGATGTTGGCTGCGACGGCCAGCGCCGACGCCCCGCCCAGACCCATGGTCCGCTGGAACAGGAAGCCGAACCCCAGCGTGATCCATTTCAGAATGCGCCAGTGCCAGAGCAGCGCCGACAGGGCCGAAATGACCAGGATCAGCGGCAGGACGTTGAAGGCGAAGGTGAACAGCCCCTGCTGATTGGTCACCGCATAGGGCTGGTCGCCGCCGGCCAGATAGCCGAACACGAACTGGGTTCCGCGCGCCGTGGCCCTGGCCAGTCCGTCGACGGCACCGGTAATGGCGGCCAGCACGGTCTGCGACCCCGGAATGGCGAACAGGGCCAGGATCAGCGCCGCCTGAACCGCAATGGCCCCCAAGGCCAATCGCCATGGAAACCGCTTGCGATTTTCCGACAGGCCCCAGCAAGCCGCCACGATGACGACCAGACCCAGCAGGCTCTGAAGGTTCAGCAGGCTGAACATGACGCGCGATCTTCCCCACCCCGGCCCCGCCGGTCCCTGCCATCGCTTGAACGCCGCCGATGACGCGCTGGCAAGAGGCGATGTGAGAGTCCGTGAGAGTGACTCTACTTTCTCTCACGGGAGGCTTCAGTGGCGGAACCTTCGAGCGGCGCAGACTGGCACGAAGGCACGTCAGAACTGGTCGAAGGTTCGTCGCGCCCTATCCGCCCCGATAATCCGACACATCGGCCCCGAAGACGGCATTTTTGCGCATGGCCGGTTGCAGCAGGCCGTAGATCAGACGGGGCTCAGATGCGCTGACGGCGTCCAGTTCGGCGCGCTGTTCGGGTGAGAGCTGAACCTGAAGAGCCGCGGCATTGTCGGTGACCTGGCTGGCGCGGCTGACGCCCATCAGGGTGGAGGTCACGCCGGGGCGGCCGACGACCCAGGCCAGGGCGAGGCGGGCCGGGGTCTGACCCGTCTCCTCGGCCATGCGGCGCAGGATGTCGACGATGCGCCAGTTGCGCTCGGTGAACAGGCTGTCGCCGAAGGGGTTGGCACCGTCGAGACGTTTGTCGTCCTCGGGCCGCGCCTCCTCGGCGGTGGCGGCGTCACGGGGGAGACCACCGGCGCGTGGGCTGCCGGCCTCGACCGTGGCGCGATCGTACTTTCCGGCCAGCAGGCCGTAGGCCAAGGGGCTCCATGGCACGATGCCCAGGCCGAAGTCGCTGGCCAGAGGCACGTGCTCGTCCTCGATATCGCGGTTGGCCAGGGAGTAGAAATACTGCAGCGCGATCGGACCGGGGAGGCCTCGCGTCGTCGCCAGCGTCGCCAGCTTGGCGACGAACCAGGCCGGGCTGTTGGACATGCCCCAGTAGCGGATCTTGCCGGACCGGACGAGGCCCGCCATCGTTTCGAGCAACTCCTCCGCCGGGGTGACGCCGTCCCAGACGTGCGCCCAGAACAGGTCGACATGGTCGGTGCCCAGCCGCGTCAGCGAGCCTTCCAGCGCGCGCGTCAGATGTTTCGCGCCATTGCCGCCGGCCAGCGGCCAGGCCCCGGTGTTGAACCCCGCCTTGGTGGCTATGACCATCTGGTCGCGCAGGCCGCGCTCGGCGATGAAGCGGCCCACCATCTCTTCGCTGCGACCACCCGAATAGACGTCGGCGGTATCGACGAAGTTGCCGCCTGCATCGACATAGGTATTGAACACATCGCGCGACACGTCCTCGCCGGACCCCCAGCGCGCCGTGCCGAAGGTCATGGTGCCGAGCGCCAGCGGGCTGACGACCAGGCCGGACCGTCCCAGCGTGCGATAGTCGGTGAAGGTCATGGCTTGGTTTCCTATCGATTGATATGAAACCCTGTGCGCGTCTTGCGGTCCTGCGTCAATAGTTTCATATTGATCGTTATGAAATTAGTCTCGCACACCGAACCGCGCCGGATCGGACGCCCGCCCTCCTTTGATCGCGCCGTCGCTCTGGAACGGGCGATGTTGCTGTTCTGGCGGCACGGCTATGAAGCGACATCGCTCAGCGATCTGACCCGCGCTCTGGGGGTGACGGCACCCAGCATCTACTCCGCCTTCGGGAACAAGAAGGCGCTCTTTCTGGAGGCGGTCAGCCTTTATCTGTCAGGCGGATCGTCACCGACCGCGATCATCGATGCGGCCCCCTCGGCGCGCGACGCCGCTCAGGTCCTGATGGAAGGCGCAGCCGTGGCCTACACCGGCGAGGAGACTCCGCCGGGATGCATGCTGGCCACCTCGGCCATCAGCGTGTCCGCAGAGGCGGCGGATGTGCAAGCCCACCTCTCGGCCATCCGCAACGGCGTCGAGGCGCATCTGAGAGCGCGCATTCAGGCCGAGGTGGCCGACGGTACCCTGCCCCCGCACACGGATGCCGAAATCCTGGCGGCGCATACCACGGCCATCATCCAGGGCCTGTCGACGCTGGCGCGCGACGGGGCGCCCCGCGAAAAGCTGCTGCGTATCACCCGGTCCGCCATGGCGGTCTGGCCTCAGGTCTGAGGACGGAGCCGTCTGGCATTAGACGCCCGCGTGAACGGCGTCTGCGGCCTGTTCGATCGCGGCCCACACGCGGCCCAGATCGGCCTCGTCGATACAATAGGGCGGCATGACATAGACGGTGTCGCCCAAGGGCCGGATCAGCAGATCGCGCTCCCGGAAGAAGGCCAGCAGCCAAGGCCCCAGTCCGGACAGATAGCCGCCGCGCGCGCCCTCGAAATCGACTGCCGCGATGGTGCCGAGGCGGCGGGCGTTGCTGAGGGCCGGATGGTCGGACACGCGGTCCAGATACCTCTGCTGCGCCTTCCCCAGGGCCGCGACGCGATCCAGCACCGGCTCATCGCGCCAGATCGCCAGATTCTCGGCGGCGACGGCACAGGCGATGGGGTTGGCGGTATAGCTGGAGGAGTGGAAGAACATCTTCGCCCGGTCGGTCGAGCGGTGCGCCTCGAAGATCGGGGCCGTGGCCAGGGTGGCGGCCAGCGGCAGCGCCCCTCCCGTCAGCCCCTTGGACAGGCACAGGATGTCGGGCGACACGCCGGCCTGTTCGCAGGCCAGCAGCGTGCCGGTGCGACCCCAGCCGGTCATCACCTCGTCAGCGATGAACAGGACGCCGTGCCGCGCGCAGACATCGGCCAAGGCACGCAAGGTCTCTGCGGAAAAGATCAGCATCCCGCCCGCGCCGAGGATCAGCGGCTCGACGATGAAGGCGGCGGGTTTCGGCTCCTGACGGCAGAAGGCTTCAAGCGCGTCGACACTGGCCTGTTCCGCTCCGGTCGTTGGGAACGGAATGGTCGCCACGTCGAACAGCAGGGGGGCATAGGCCTGGTTGAACACCCCGCGCTCGCCCACCGACATCGTGCCGATGGTGTCGCCGTGATAGCTGTGCTGCATCACCACGATGCGGTGGCGCGGCTGTCCGATGTTGGCCCAGAAGCCCAGCGCCATCTTCAGCGCCACCTCCACCGCCGTCGAGCCGCTGTCGGAATAGAACACGTGTTGCAGGGGCTCGGGCGTGATGTCGATCAGGCCGCGCGCCAGGGTCTCCGCCGGTTCATGGGTCCAGCCGGCGAAGATGATCTGATCGAAGCGCTCGCTGGCCTTTCGGATCGCGGCCTGAAGGCGCGGATGGCTGTGGCCGTGGGTGATGACCCACCAGCTGGAGATCGCGTCGATCACGCGGCGACCGTCGGCGGTATGGATGGCCGCGCCCTCTGTACGCACGACCTGAGGGATGGGTTCGTTCAGGCCGTGCTGGGTGAAGGGATGCCAGACGGGGCCGCTCACTGGAAATCACCCAGGTCGAACCCGGCGGCGAAGGCGCTACGCAGGGTGTCGGGCGTCAGGGTATCGAGCCACGGCAGACGCCCCAGCCGCCGGACCTGACCAAAGCGGACGATGGCGGCCTCGGAACTGGCGTTGGCCTCACCGATGAAGGCGATGCCCAGCACCGGCACATTGCGTGATCTCAGCGCCTCCAGCGTCAGCAGGCTGTGGTTGATGGTTCCGAGCACGGTCGAGGCGCAGACGATGGTCGGCAGGCTCCAGCGCGCGAAGACGTCGGCAAACAGGACATCATGGTTCAGCGGCACCAGCGCCCCGCCCGCCCCCTCGATGATCAGGGGCCGTTCGCAGGATGGCAGGGTCAGGGCGTCCGCATCGATCCGGATGCCCTCCAGATCGGCCGCGTGATGAGGCGAAGCGGGTGTCTGCAACCGCCAGACCTCGGGTAAAATGCGGTCGGGAGCCAGACCGCTCAGGGCCGCGACGCGCTGCGCATCCGCGCCACCGTCAAGGCCCGCCTGCACCGGCTTCCAGTAACAGCCGTCCAGCGCCTGGGTCAGGGCGGCGGCGAAGACCGTCTTGCCGATGTCGGTATTGGTGCCGGTAACGACAAAGCGGTTCATGCGGCCTCCAGCAGCGGTTCCAGCGCGGCGACCAACGCCTGCACATCGGCCATATCCACGTTCAGCGTCAGCGACACCCGCAGGCGCGCGGTACCGACAGGAACGGTCGGCGGGCGGATGCCGCGCACATCGAAGCCTTGCGCCTGCAGCGCGGCGGCGACCCGCATGGTCAGGGCATCGTCGCCCAGGATGACCGGCACGATCTGGGATCCTGTGGCGGTCACGCCCAGGCGGTCTGCGAACACGGCCCCAGCGTCTGCGATCAGGTTATGCAGACGGGCACGCTGGGGCTCGCCCTGGATCAACCGCAGGGCCTCCCGGCAGGCGGCGGCCATCAGGGGCGAGGGCGCGGTCGAGAAGATGAAACCGCGGCCGCGATTGATCAGAAAGTCGATGACCGTCCGGTCGCCACAGACCAGCGCCCCTTCGCATCCCAGGGCCTTGCCGCATGTCCGCAGGGTGATGACGTTGGGGCGTCCCTCCAGCCCCGCCGCCAGCCCACGCCCGCCGGGTCCGAACACGCCGGTCGCATGGGCCTCGTCGATCAGAAGGACGGCGTCATGGCGATCAGCGATGGTGGCCAAATCGACCAGCGGTGCCCGGTCGCCGTCCATGGAATACAGGCTCTCGACCGCGATCCAGACCTGACCCTTGCCGCCTCCGGCCTGCCAGTCGGCGATGGCGGTTTCGATCGCCCCGGCGTCGTTATGCGCCGCCGAAACGGTCTCGGCCCGGCCCAGGCGCATGCCCTCATGGGCACTGGCATGGATCAGGGCGTCATGGACGACCAGATCGCCCCGCTGAGGCAGGGTCGCCAACAGCGCTGCATTGGCCGCGTAGCCGGACGAGAAATACAGGGCCGCCTCGCTGCCGAACAAGGCGGCGGCCTCGGCCTCGAGCGCCTCATGCTCCGGATGATTGCCGCGCAGCAGCCGCGAGCCACCAGAGCCGACCGGCACGCCGCGTTCCAGCGCCTCGGCGACCGCCTGTCGCAACGCGGACGACCCCGCCAGCCCCAGATAGTCGTTAGAGGAAAAGTCGACGCCCCCGCGCGCTCTCAAGCCGCGCAGGCGAGCGGCGGCTTCGAGCTCATCCAGATGAGCGCGGTGGGAAACGAACGGGTTCAACGCTGTGGTTAGGGTCTGATCTACTGCCTGCGGACCAGCCGGCCATAGTCTTCCATCAGGCCCAGGCTGAGCGCACCGGGGGTGAAGCGGTATTCGCCGATCTCGCTGACGGGGGTCACTTCGGCGGCTGTGCCGGTCAGGAAGCATTCGCTGAAGGTCGACAGCTCCTCGGGTCGGATGTGGCGCACGATCACCTCGATCCCCTTGGCCCTGGCCATTTCGATGATGGTCTGGCGGGTGATGCCGTCCAGGATCGCGTCGATGGGCGGGGTGTGCAGGACGCCGTCCTGGACGAAGAAGACGTTGGCTCCGGTCGCCTCGGCGACATAGCCGCGCCAGTCCAGCATCATGGCGTCCGAGAAGCCGCGCTTTTCGGCCGCCGTCTTGGACATGGTGCAGATCATGTACAGACCCGCCGCCTTGGCCGCCGACGGGGCCGTGGCCGGGTCGGGACGACGCCATTTGGCCCACTCCAGGCGGATGCCCTTGGCCTTGGTCTCCGGGTCGAAATAGGACGGCCATTCCCAGGCGGCGATGGCCAGATGCGGCTTGGAGTTCTTGGCCGTCACGCTGACCTGTTCGGACCCCAGGAAGGCGACCGGGCGCACATAACAGTCGTCCAGACCCATCTTGGCGCAGGTTTCCTTGCAGGCAGCGTCGATCTCGGCCACGCTGTAGGGAAGGTCGAAGTCCAGCAGGTTTGCAGAACGCTTGAGGCGTTCGCTATGCGGGGTCAGCTTGAAGATTTCGCCCGCATACATACGCTCACCCTCGAAGACCGACGAGCCATAGTGGAGGGCATGGGTCAGAACGTGCGTTTTCGCGTCCCGCCAGGGCACGAAATGCCCGTCCATCCAGATCCAGCCGTCACGATCGTCGAAAGGAACGAAGGCCATTGAATAACGTCTCCCGTAGCGATGTGGGTTTTAGACCCGTCGAAAAGCCTCAGGTCAACGCCTGTCGGCATGGCGGAGGCGCATCCGCATGACCGATTCGCGCAGCAGCGGCCGTTCCGGCCCGATCGCCGGCCCCGGGGCGGGCCGGCATCTGCTGGTCGTCGACGACGACGACCGCATCCGCGACCTGCTCAAGGAGTTCCTGGCCCGCGAGGGCTACCGCGTCACCGGGGCCGCCCACGCCGCCGCCGCGCGTCGTCTGGTCGAGCTGATCGAGTTCGACCTGATCGTGCTGGACGTCATGATGCCGGGCGAGAGCGGCTTCGACCTGACCAGCTGGATCCGGGCCCAGGCCGAGACGTCGAAGACGCCGGTCATGCTGCTGACCGCCAAGGGCGATCCCGACGACCGGATCGAGGGACTGTCGCGCGGGGCCGACGACTATATGTCCAAGCCCTTCGATCCGCGTGAACTCGCCCTACGGGTCGATGCCATCCTGCGCCGGACGGGCGGCAAGCCCCTGACACCGCGCGAGATCAAGCTGGGCCCGGCGGTGTTCGACATGGAGCGGCTGGAGCTGTCGCGCGATGGCGCGCCCCTGCGTCTGACCGAGGCGGAGGCGCAGTTGCTGAAGACACTGGCCATCCATGCCCATGCCCCGGTCGAGCGGATGAGCCTGTCGCCCGATACCGCCGACATCACGGGGCGCGCCGTCGATGTCCAGGTCACGCGCCTGCGCCGCAAGCTGGAGGTCGATCCCAAGAACCCGCGCTATCTCCAGACTGTGCGCGGCATAGGTTACATGCTGGCCCCGGACTGATGACGAACATTCCTCCCCCCTCGGGGGAGGGGGACCGCGTAGCGGTGGAGGGGGCCACCCCCAAGCACACTGCCCGGCCTTGCCCCCTCCACCATCCTTCGGATGGTCCCGTCGTCGGATCGTATACGATCCATCCTCCACCCCCGTTGGGAGAGGAATAGATGAGGCTGCTGCCCTTTAACGTCTGGGCGCGGGTGCTCAAGCGGCGGTTGCCCACCTCGCTGTGGGGGCGGTCGCTGCTGATCATCGTCCTGCCGGTGCTGATCATGCAGGTGGCGGTGACCTGGGCGTTTTTCGACATGCACTGGCAGACGGTGACGGCGCGCCTGTCCGACGGGCTGGCAGGCGACGTCGCCTGGGCGACGGAAAGCTATGCCGACGATCCTACGCCGCAGAACCTGGCCGTGATCGCCGACCGGGCCCAGCGGTCCATGTCCCTGTCCATCGCACTTCAGGACGGGGCGACCTTGCCCGAGAACGTCCGGCGGGGCCCCGTCGGGGTCATCGACCGCACCCTGAGCAAGGCGCTGGACAACCGGGTGGACCAGCCGGTCTGGTTCGACACCACCCGCTACCCCGCCTATGTCGACATCCGTGTCCAGCAGCCGCAAGGGGTGCTGCGCATCATCGCCCCGCGCGAGCGGGCGGTGGCGACGCAGGCCCATATCTTCGTGCTGTGGCTACTGATTGCAACCGTGCTGCTACTGTCGATCGCGGTGCTGTTCATCCGCAATCAGGTCCGCTCCATCGAGCGGCTGGCCGATGCGGCCGAGGCCTTTGGCCGGGGCGAGTCGCGAGAGCGGTTCAAACCGCATGGCGCCCGAGAGGTCCGCGCCGCCGCCACTGCCTTCATGGCCATGCGCGAACGAATCCAGCGTCACATCGACCAGCGGACCGCCATGCTGGCCTCGGTCAGCCACGATCTGAGGACACCCCTGACCCGGCTGCGGCTGGAATTGGCGCTGGCACCGCCGTTCAAGCGCCAGGCCGCCATGAAGGGCGACCTGGACGAGATGGAGCATATGATCGACGAATACCTGGCCTTCGCGCGCGGCGAGGCCGGCGAGGCGACCCAGACCATCCGGATCGGCGACCTGTTGCAGGTCGCCGCCGAAGACGCGCGACGCGCCGGGGCGGCGGTCGAGGTCGCCTCTCCAGACAAACTGACCGCCTCGCTGCGTCCGCTGGCCTTCAAGCGCGCCCTGACCAATCTGGCGGGCAATGCCGCGTCGCATGGCGAGAAGGTACGATTGAGCGCCCGCGCCCTGCCCTCCGGTGGGCTGGAGGTGATCGTCGAGGATGACGGCCCTGGCATTCCGGACGACATGTATGAGGAGGCCTTCAGGCCCTTCTCGCGACTGGACGCCTCGCGCAATCAGAACAGCAAGGGGGTCGGCCTGGGGCTGGCCATTGCCCGCGACGTGGCCCGCGGTCACGGTGGGGACATCACTCTGGGCCGCAGTGATCTGGGCGGGCTGAAGGCGACCATCCGCTTGCCGGAGTAGAGGCGATCACATTTCGGGGCGGGGACTGGCGAAGCGGTGCCATAGGGCGCATCGTCCCGGCACAGGGGTCTTGGAGTAAACGATCATGCGTAGACTTGCCTTCTTTGCACCGCTGGGCGCGGTCGTCGCCCTCGCCGCCAGTCCGGCTCTGGCCCAGGCACCGACGATCAATGTCGCGCTGGGCAGCGACCTTCAGACCAAGGTCGAGGAACTGGGCGAACGCGACGTCAGCGAACAGACAACCCGCCTGATGGAAGTCGTCCAATCGACGCTTGCCCGGCGCGGGGCGCTGGACGGGGCGACCATCAATCTGGTGCTGACCGACCTCAAGCCCAACCGCCCCACGTTCCAGCAGTTGACCGACCGCCCCGGGCTGGACGGTATCCGCAGCGTATCGATAGGCGGCGCGACCATCGAGGGCACCATCACCACGGCGGATGGCCGCGTGCAGCCGGTGAAATACGACTGGTACAGCAGCAACATCGCGGAAGTTCGCGGCTTCGGAACCTGGCAGGATGCGGATCGCGCCTATCGCCGCCTGGCAGCAAACCTGGCCGACGGACGCTACGTCACGCGCTGAGGTCGCCTGCACGATCTATGGCGGCCTGGACAGCAGCCTCGGCGGCGCGCTCCAGGTCGCCGCTTGCGGCCATCGCCGTCAGACCCGCCTGCGTCGTGCCGCCGGGTGATGCGATGCGGGCGATCAGTTCGTCCAGCGACGCCCCCGTGTCGGCCCCCGCGCCCGCAGACCGCAGGGCTCCAGTGGCCAGACGCGCTGCGGCATCGCCGGGCAGTCCCCTCGCCTCCCCGGCCCGGGCCAAGGCTTGGGTGAAGGCATAAACGAAGGCTGGTGCCGATCCGGCTACGGCGGTGGCGGCGTTCATCAGACCCTCATCTGCGAGGTCCACGACATCGGCCAGCGGCGCGAACAAGGCATGTGCGATGACACGAGTTTGCTCGCGCTCGGCCCAGACCGCCGCCACGCCGCTGAACTGAGCGACTGCTGTGGTGGGCATGACGCGGGCGACGTGGCGCTGGGTGGCGCTTTCGATGGCTTCTGCCGTTACGCCCGCCATGACGGACACCAGCGCCGCGTCCGCTGCGAGGTGGGGAAGAAGCGGCAACAGGGCCTCTCGCCACTTCGTCGGCTTGACCGCGATGACCAGCGCCGAGGCCTCGGCCAGAACGGACACAGATGGGTTTAGGCGCGCCCCGCGGGCCGCAGCCTCTTCGGCCATCGGCTTGCTGGACGGCGTCAGGATGATGATGTCACTGGCAGCGACCGCACCGGTCTTCAGCCAGCCTTCGAGAATGGCGGAACCCAGGCGACCGCAGCCCAGCAGGATCACGGGGCCGGATCGGGCGGCGGCACTCATCGGATCAGGCCGTGCCGACGGTCTCGAACAGGCAGGCGGCGATGGCGTCCTGGGGCTTCTTGGAGCCTCGGATCATGAAGTCGAACGCCGGGTAGTAGCGGTCCGCCGCCTCCACCGCCGCATCGATCATCGATGCGGCCTGGGCCAGGGTCGGGCGCTCGCCGAACGGCAGGGCCAGGGAGTGGCGGAAGACAATCTCGCCATCCTCGGCCCAGACCTCGAAATGGCCCATCCAGGTGCGCTGATTGATCAGGCCGACCAGTTCATAGGCGGCCGCGCGCCGTGCCTTGGACGCCTGAAGGTCTAAGGCACAGCACAGTTGCAGGCAGTCGCCCTCGGGCCGCCAGGCGAACCACAGCTCATAGTCCTTCCAGTCGCCGGCCAGCGAGAAGGCGACATCGCCCTCATCCGTCCGGTCGAACGGCAGGTTTTCCGCCACCAGGACGTGTTCGACGACGTCCAGCGGATCGTGCGGGACATCGACTTCTTCAGGGCGGACTGCGTCCATCAACAATACTCCGGGCGCGACTCACACCCTATGCGGCAACCGTAGGCGGGATCGCAGATTCGGCTCAACCGGCTGCGTCCGTGGGGGGAACCGACGCTGTGGACGTTCCCGCGACAGGCTTCTTGGCCGCCTTGGCGGCGGGTTTAAGCGTCGCGATCTCTGCGCGGAGGGCAGCAATCTCGGCCTTCAAAGCGTCGAACTCATCGCGGCGGACCAGGTCCATCTCGGCGACCATGCGGTCGGTTTGGGCGCGCCAGGCGGTCTTGGCCTCTTCGCCCGCCGCCTGGGCCAAGCCCATGGCACCGGTCGTCAGCTTGGCGAATTCGTCGAGGATGGGGTTACGCGTCTGCATGGAAACTCTCTCCGACTCAGCCGTGCCGAGCGTGATGATGGTCGGCCCGTTATGGTAAACGAAACCTTGATGTCCATGCCGCCGATGGCATCAGTATGTCCCGGTTCAAAATGCCGCGACGCTGCCACCGTCCCTTGCTAAAGCGGGGCGACCCACAGCCTTGAAGGAGGCCGCGTGCCTTTTCCCGATTTCGACCCGGTCCTGATCAGCATCGGCCCTCTGGACTTGCGCTGGTACGCCCTGGCCTATGTGGCCGGCATCGTTCTGGGCTGGTGGTACGCCAATCGGCTGGCGAAGAATGCGGCCGTCTGGGCCCCTGGCCAGCCGCCGGCCACGACGACGCAGGTCGACGATCTGGTGCTCTATATCACCCTAGGCATCATCCTGGGCGGGCGTCTGGGGTATGCTCTCTTCTACCAGCCGCATCTGTACGGCCAGTTGTTGACCGGTCCCGACAACTTCGCCCTGTTCCGGCTGTGGGATGGCGGCATGAGTTTCCATGGTGGCCTGATCGGGGTCAGCCTGGCGATCCTGTGGTTCAGTTGGAGAAACAAGATCAGGCTGCTCAGCCTCGGTGATCTGGTCGCGCCGGTCGTGCCGATCGGACTGGGCTTCGGCCGCCTGGCCAACTTCATCAATGGCGAGCTGTACGGCCGCGAGACGACCGTGCCGTGGGGTGTGAACTTCTGCAACGACCGCATGCGCGACATCTTTGGCCCCACCTGTCAGGCGGTGACCAGCGAAGGTCTGATCGTCGGCCCCGGCGACGTGGTGCGGCACGCCAGCCAGCTCTATGAGGCGGGGCTGGAGGGGATCGTGCTGTTCGGCGTGCTGGCGCTGGCCGTCTACAAATGGAAATTGCTGAAGAAGCCGGGCTATGTCACAGGCCTTTTCCTGTTCGGCTACGGGCTGATCCGGGCCTCGCTGGAGACGGTGCGCCAGCCGGATGCAGGGCTGGAGAACCTGCCGCTGGGGCTGACCATGGGGATGGCCCTGTCCATCCCGATGATGCTGATCGGGGCCTGGCTGATATGGCGAGCCTGGAGCCGTCCGCCGGTTCAGGGCGCGGCCTGATCCATGGAGACGGCCACCACCCTGGCCCAGCGACTGGGCCGCGAGATCGCCCTGACCGGGCCGATGACGATTGCGGACTATGTCAGCCGCTGCCTGCACGATCCGCAGGAGGGCTATTACGCGACCCGGCCATCCATCGGCGCGACCGGTGACTTCATCACGGCACCGATGATCAGCCAGATGTTCGGCGAGCTGATCGGCCTCTGGGCCATCGAGACGTGGGAGCGGCTCGGCGCGCCCGAGCGGGTGCGGCTGGTCGAGGTCGGGCCAGGCGACGGCACCCTGATGGCCGACGCGCTGCGGGCCGCGCGGCTGGCCCCGGCGTTTCTGCAGGCGGTGGATGTCGTGCTGATCGAGCCCAGTCCGCCACTGCGGGCCGCCCAGGCGCGGATGCTGGCCGATAGCGACGCGCATCCGCGCTGGGTTTCGGGCCTGGACAAGGTCGAGACCGATGCGCCGGTCATCCTGATCGCCAATGAGGTGCTGGACTGCCTGCCGGCCCGCCAGTTCGTGAAGACCGAGGACGGCTGGGCCGAACGGCGGGTCGGCGTCACTGACGATGGTGCGCTGACGTTAGGACTGGTGGCCATCAGCGGTGGGTTCAAGCGACCCGACTTCGCGGTCGAGCCTGGACAGACGGTCGAGATTTCGGATCAGCAGGCGGCATTCGGACGCGATGTGGCGACCCTGATCAAGGCGTCATCAGGCGCTGCCCTGCTGGTCGACTATGGCCGGTCGCGGCCCGAGGCGGGCGATACCCTGCAAGGTCTGCGGCGGCATCAGAAGGTCGATCCGCTGGATGCACCCGGCCAGACCGACCTGACACAATGGGCCGACTTTCCAACGGTTCAGGACGCCGCCGTCCGCGCCGGGGCCGACGTCACGGGCTGCATGGGTCAGGGGGAGTTCCTGCAACTGCTGGGCATCGAGGCGCGAGCCGACCGGCTGAAAGACGGCCGCCCCGACGCCGCGCCCGTCATCGACCGCCAGCTGGAGCGCCTGACCGCCGCCGACCAGATGGGCACACTGTTCAAGGTCTGCGCGATCTTCTCGCCGCATACACTGGTGGTACCGGGGTTCGAGGCATGACCGACGCGACGCCCCTGGCCCCCGTCACCCATCCGCTGCTGGACAAGGCAGGCATCCGCCACGGCTTCTTTACACGCCAGGGCGGCGTCTCGACGGGCCTGTACGACAGCCTGAACACCGGCGTCGGCTCGTCCGACGATCCCGCAGACGTGCGAGAGAACCGCCGCCGCATCGCCGCGCACATGGGCGGCGGCGCCGACGACCTGGCCGCCTGTTACCAGATTCATTCCGCCGTCGCCCGCGTAGCCGAGGCCGGCTGGCGCGGCGACCGGCCCGAGGGCGACGCCGTCGTCACCGCCACCCGCGGCCCGATCTGCGGTGTGCTGACCGCCGACTGTGCACCGGTCCTATTGGCTGACGTCGAGGCTGGCGTCGTCGGCGCGGCGCATGCGGGGTGGAAGGGCGCTCTGGGCGGCATCGTCCACTCGACGGTCGCCGCCATGCAGGCGCTGGGCGCAGATCCCCGCCGTATCGTCGCCGTCGTCGGGCCGTGTATCGCCCAGGCGTCCTACGAGGTCGGAGCCGACTATCAGGATCGGTTCGAGCACCACGATCCCGGAAGCGGCCGGTTCTTCGTGGAGGGTGCGACGGCGGACAAGCGTCTGTTCGACCTGCCGGGCTTTGTGCTGTGGCGACTGGAGCAGGCCGGTGTCGGAGAGGCTGCGTGGACCGGCGACGATACTCGGGCGGACGAGGCGCGGTTCTTTTCCAACCGCCGGGCCCATCTGAACGGCGAGCCGGACTTCGGGCGGATGATGAGTGCGATCAGCCTGGGCTGAGGCTCAGCCCGCCATCGCCAGTTCGGGCACGCGGGTCACTTCGCGCCACGCCTGGGGATTGGCCAGAAGTTCGCGGACCAGCAGATTGTTGATCGCGTGGCCCGCCTTGACGCCCTCGTAGCGGCCCAGGAGGGGCGCACCCAGGACATACAGATCGCCGATGGCATCCAGCGCCTTGTGGCGCACGAACTCACGCTCCATGCGCAGGCCGCCGGGGTTCAGGATCTGGTCGCCGTCGATGACCACGGCGTTCTCCAGGCTGCCGCCGCGGGCCAGACCGGCGCGGCGCAGGGCCTCGACCTCATGGGCGAAGCCGAAGGTACGGGCGGCCATGATCTCGGTGCGGAAGGTGTCTTCGTCAACGACGAAATCCACGACCTGATTGCCAATGACAGGGGTCGGGAAGTCGATTTCGAACCGCATCTCGTAGCGGTCGCAGGGCAGCAGGGCGGCGGACTTGTCGCCGTCCTGAACGCGGATCGGCTCGAGGATTTCGATGTAGCGCACGGGGGCCGACTGGCGGCGGAAACCGGCGCGGTCCAGCAGCTGAACGAACGGCAGGGCCGAGCCGTCCAGGATCGGCAGCTCGGGGCCATCGACCTCGATCACCGCATTGGAAATGCCCAAGGCCGCGAACGCCGCCATCAGATGCTCGATGGTCGACAGGCGAACGCCCGCCGCATTCTCGATCATGGTGTTCAGGCGGGCATCGACCACGGCCTCGCCCGAGACGGGGATGCGATTGTCACGGTCCGTAATGTCCGTACGGACGAAGACGATGCCGGTGCCCTCGGCCGCGGGGCGCACAGCCAGGCGAACCCTGTCGCCCGTATGCACGCCCACGCCGGCGATGATCGCGGGCGCGACGGTCGTCCTCTGGCGGTGGTCGAAACGGGTGGGCACAGACAGTCTCTATACAGCTGGCGACATGGTTAGCGGATTTCGCCTGAGGAGCGATGTACCCGGCCTTTCGCAAGAGCGAAATCAAAGTCCGGTTTCGGATTGTTTCGGTCTGCAACTGTCACACGGACCCAAAGACGCTAAGGGCCAAAGAAAAACCGCCCCGGCCGTGAAGCCGAGGCGGTCGATCAGTCTTCGCGCTGGCCTAGTTGGCCAGACGGCGCAAAAAAGACGGTATCTCCAGGTCGTCCTGGGCCTCCGGCTCCGGCGCGGGCTGGGCCGAGCTGCTCGGCCGCATCTGGGGGGCATAGTTCGACTGCTGTGGCTGAGGTTGACGCTTGCCGCGACCGAACAGGCTCCAACCGCTCTTGCGGTGGTCGCGATCGTCATAGTCGTCGTAGGCCGGCTGCTCTTCGCGCGCCTGAGGCGCAGGCTGCTGATAGCCGCGATCCATGTACAGGTCGCCTTGAGGGGCCGGAGCCTCCGCAGCCGTGCGCGGGGCGCTTTCGTACTCCTCGACCCAGGGATCGACGATGGGCTCCAGCTTGCGCTCTTCGGCGACGTGGATCACCGGCTCGCGGACAGGTTCCGGTGCAGGGGCCTGATAGGTCGGGGTCTGGTAGGACGATGCCGTCTGGAAAGTCGGCACAACGGGTGCAGCCTCGGAACGGACAGGCTCGGAGCGGACGGGCTCACTGCGCACGGGCTCGGCGGCGCGCGGCGCATAGGTCGGGGTCGAGCGGCGACTGTCGATGATTGACGAGGTCGTGGTCGGCGGGGCCTTGGCCACGGCCAGGTCTTCCATACCGGTGGCGACGACGGAGACGCGGATCTTGCCGTCCAGGGCCGGATCGAAGGCGGCGCCGAAGATGATGTTGGCGTCGGAATCGACTTCGCCGGCGATGGCGTTGGCGGCCTCGTCGACTTCCAGCAGGGTCATGTCCATGCCGCCGGTGATGTTGACCAGCACGGCCTTGGCACCCTTCAGCGACGTCTCGTCCAGCAGGGGGTTGGCGATGGCGTTCTGGGCCGCCATCAGGGCGCGGTCGTCGCCCGAGGCCTCGCCCGTGCCCATCATCGCCTTGCCCATTTCGGACATGACGGCACGGACGTCGGCAAAGTCCAGATTGATCAGGCCCGGCAGGATCATCAGGTCGGTGATCGAGCGCACACCCGAGTGAAGGACCTGGTCGGCCATGCCAAAGGCGTCGGCGAAGGTCGTCCGCTCATTGGCGACGCGGAACAAGTTCTGGTTCGGAATGACGATCAGGGTGTCGACATAGCGTTGCAGCTCGGCGATGCCCGCATCGGCCAGACGCATGCGGTGACGACCCTCGAAGGTGAAAGGCTTGGTCACGACGCCGACCGTCAAGATGCCGCGATCGCGCGCGCACTTGGCGATGACCGGCGCGGCACCGGTGCCGGTGCCGCCGCCCATGCCGGCGGTGATGAAGACCATATGGGCACCTTCAAGGTGCCCGTAGATTTCCTCGGCCGATTCCTCGGCGGCGTTCATGCCGACTTCGGGATGGGCGCCGGCACCCAGGCCTTGGGTGATCGTCTCGCCCAGTTGCACGCGGCGGTCGGTCTTGGCGAAGCTGAGGTGCTGGGCGTCGGTGTTGGCGACGACGAACTCCACCCCCTCAAGACCGGCGTCGATCATGTTGTTGACGGCATTGCCGCCTGCGCCACCCACGCCGAAGACGACGATCCGGGGTTTCAGATCCGCGCTTTGCGGACGTACCAGCGAGAGAGACATATTTCCTAGACCCTATCCGACCCTGCCCTGCAGTTCCGATGCGAAAATCCCCGCCGATTCGCATTGGTTATGAGCGCGTTAAGGAAGCGCCCAAACTGCTTAAGAGAAGGTTACCGGATAGCTTGAGTCGGAGCGCATGCCACGGAAATCGTTAACCTTGGCCGCAGTTTAGAGGCGTCAATCCACAGCGAAACGAAAAAGGGCGGCTCATGCGAGCCGCCCTTTCCGTGGTGTCTGCCTGTCGCCCTTAGAACGGACGGAAGTTCAGGCCGATGAAGAAGCGCGTACCGTACGGGTCGAAGTTATCGATGAACCCCGTGCCGAAGTAAGCGGGCTGCTCCGCATCGAATGCGTTGGTCACGCCGCCACGCAGTGTCAGTTGCTCGTTGACATTGTAGCGGACCGTGAAGTCGTGACGCGCAAAGTTGCCGGTGTCGTAGAACTCAACCGGACGGTTGTCCGAGTTCGTCACTTGGTCACGCCGTTGGATGATGTCCTGCGCCGACTGCCAGTCAGCGACCCAGGTCACGCTCCAGACGCTGCTCGGCGACCATGTCAGCTGGGACGTGAAGCGAACGCGCGGCAGGTTCACGAGGCTGGCGTTTTCGACGAAAGCGTTCGGGTTGGCGATGTTGGTGAAGTTCTTCTGCTCGATCAGCCAGTTACCGCGGATCGAGTAGTCGAACCGACCAAAGTTGCGCCCGAAGGACTCTTCAGTATCCAGCGAGTAGCGAGCGGTGAAATCAAGACCGCGCGTCTGCAGCTTGGCGAAGTTGATCGAACCCTGGATGAACGAACGTGCATCGCTCGGGCTGCCGATCTCGAAGGCTTGCGAGCGGGCCTCGGCCGATGTGCCTGCGACAGGCGTATTGTTGCGGAAGATGGTGTCGCAAGCGGACTGGTTCAGGCTTGGGCCGAACACGCAGTTCAAGGAGGCAGCCGCCGGCGTAACCGACTGGATCACGTCCTTGATCTCGATTTCGTAGTAGTCGAGCACCAGGCTGAAGTTCGGGAAGAAGCGCGGCTGGATCAGGGTCGAGAAGGTGAACGACTCCGAGGTTTCCGGCTTCAGGTTGATGTTACCGCCTGCCAGTCCGGGGACGCCGGACGGATAGGTGGGGTTGTAATCGTCATCCGGATTCGTCGTGTCGCCGTTGAAGTCGAACGACGGCGCAGGCAAGCCACGGCGTGTCGCGACCTGCTGGAACAGAGCCGTACAGTTGGCGACCCGGTTCGCACGATCCGTGGTGTTAGCGATGTTGACGATCTGGCGGGTGTCGCAGGGATCAACCACGCCGTTGTAGAAGGTCGGCGACAGCGGCTGGAAGTTTTCGCCCAGGTTCGGCGCACGGAACGAGGTGTTGAAGCTGGTCTTGAACACGATGTCCTGGATCGGACGATAGACGAAGTTAATGCCGTAGACGTCGCCCGTGCCCGCTGTGGTGTAGTCGAAGTACCGGTAGGAACCGCTGAGTTCGGCGTATTCACCCAGCCAGCTGTCGCGGAACAGAGGAATGGAAAGCTCGGCGAATGCCTCCTCGCTTTCATACTCGGCACCAGGGAAGTCGGCCTGGCCGAGGGTCGACAGGATGCGTCCGGCCGTGGAGGTCGTGGTACCGGTCGCTTCGGTGAACTCGCGACGGTATTCGACACCGGCGGCGACCCCGATGGGACCCGCTCCGAAGAAGTCCCACAGTTCGCCGGAGACGAAGGCAATGGCCTGTTCCTGCTCGTTGCTTTCCAGGAACTGGGAGTCTGCCGCGATATAGGCCAGGGCTTCGGCGGACTGGTTGCCGACACCGAAGATGTTCAGCGGCCGGCATTCATTGATGGCGGCGGTGCCTTGCGGCGTGTCCCGCAGATCCTGGTTGGGATAGTTGCGGAAGCTGTCCAGCAGGAAGTTGTTGGGGTTTTCCGCCCGCAGAAGCTGCGCCCGGCAGACGACCTCGTTGACACGACCGTTAACGAGACCAAGGGTGTCGACGACAGCGTCGGCGGCAAGCTGGAAGCGCTGATAGTCGACGCCGTTCTGGATGTTTTCAGTATCAGCCTTACCGGTGCCGTAAGCCAGCGACCAGGCGAAGTTACGAACGAACAGCAGATTGTCCAGATTGCCATCCAGCGAGACGTTGATCTGGTACAGTTCACGCGTGTTGTTCTGGAAACGATCGGGTCCGAACAGCGTATGACGTGCGAACGGTGCGGCTGTGTTGGTCGTCGGCTGACCAGGGGTCGTCAGGGTCGGCTGACCATAGCTCTGCAGACGGTTGTTCTGGATTGCTGTCCGCAGGTTGGCCGGCAGGAAGGCGGTGTCCTGCAGACGCATCAGATAGGCATTGGTGTTCAGGGCCGTGTCGACGTCGTCGCGAGCGATCAGATCGCTGATGTAGAAGTCGAAGAAGGTCGGCTGACCGATGTCCGACGTCGTCTCTTCAATATACTTCCCGTCGATCGAGAACCGGATGTTCGATGTGATGTCGAAGTTCAGGCCCGCAGCGTAACGGAACGACTCCGACTCCGGCGTACGCGAGATCTGGCCGAAGTTGGCACCGTTGTCGCCGTCGCCGCCGATGTTGTTGGACCGGAACGAACCGGTCGAACCGATGCGCGTACCGAAGTCTGCCAGGCGTGCGGTCGGGCCGTCGAACACCCAGGTTTTGCCAGGCTGCACGTTGAAGCAGTTTGCGGCGAGAAGCGAGGTGAAGCTCAGACCCGTCGGGCAGGAAGTGAACGGAATGTCCGGATCGTTCAGCGGGCTGGCAGCCTCGCTGTTGGCCAGGGTGGTTTGACCCCAGCGCAGGATCTGCAACTGGCGACGCTGCGTCACGGGGCCGGCGACATCGAAGATGCCGTCGATGTTCGGGCCGTTCGCGGCGTTCGTCGGATCGGCATCGACGCCCACCAGGCCGGGGTTGGCCTCATACCAGTCGATGTCGAGAATCCCGATCTCGTCGTTCTGGTCGTACTCGCCGAAGGCCCAAAGGTTCAAGCGATCATCCAGAAGATTGATGCCGCCCAGGATCGAAACGCGCGTATTGGCTTTGCCGTCCTGATTGATCTGGCCGTAGTTGGCGTCGATTTCCAGACCTTCGAAATCTCTGCGCAGGACGAAGTTCAGCACGCCCGAAACGGCGTCAGCGCCGTAAACCGAAGACGCACCGCCGGTGATGATCTCGATGTTCTCGATCAGCAGACGCGGGACGGTGTCGATGTCGACGGCCAGCGAACCACCGTTCGAACCGACCTGACGGCGGCCATTGATCAGCGTCAGCGTGCGGCCCGAACCCAGGGTACGCAGGTTGGCCAGCGACAGGCCACCATCGCCCACGCCGGAACCGGTCGTGTCGGAAGGAACGACGGAGTTCGACAGGGCGGGGATCGTCGCCAGATAGTCGATGACGGTCGTTTGACCGGTTTGCAGCAGGTCGTCGCGCGAGACCTGGATCAGCGGCGTCGGCGCGTTCGTCGGGTCACGACGGATACGCGAGCCCGTGCTGATGATCTCTTCCAGTTCGGTGACCGGCTCGGCCTGGCCACGGGCCGTGACGCCAGGCAGCTGGGTTTCTTGTGCGAAGGCCGGAGCCGCGACGGCCATGACGCCCGCGAGGATCGTCGTGCCAAAGAGATACTTGCGCTTCAAAAGCATGTGTGGGGCCCCAACCAGAAAAAGGATTCAAGACATGGATTCCACCGAACAGCGGAATCCACTTCGGTTCAGGCTTAACAGCCTCAGCGTCCACGGCAAGCGATTGTGTCCGCTTGGAGGCCAATCAAGGCCGGAGATGTTACAATCTGGACACACTGCCGTCACGCACGAGGGAAAAACGGCGCAAAGAGCGCTCAATCTCCGCCAGGACTACAGATTCTTCTGCAGCCAGCCCGCCATACGCGCCACAATCCCGCCCTGATGGACGCGAGGCGCATCGGCCGCCGTGATCTGACGTGACATTAGTTTGCGGGCCGAAACGGCCTCTCGCGGACCGTAGGCGGCGCGCAGCAGGACGCCGGCAGCAGAGCAGAAGGCCGGGCCTGAGGCGGCATCGGCAAGGTGTGGCGCGCGTTGCGGCTTGCCCAGACGCACGGGGCGGTCGAACACGCGCACAGCCAGTTCGCGCACGCCGTTCAGCTGGCTGGCCCCGCCGGTCAGGACGATCCCGGCACCGGGCTCCAGAACGCCGGCAGCCTTCAGGCGATCACGCAACAGTTCCAGCGTCTCCTCGACGCGGGGCGCGATGACGGTCTTCAGCATGGCGCGGGGCACAACGACGGAGCCGGCGGAGGGGTCCTCGCCCCGCGGCGGCGCCTCCAGCATCTCCCGGTCCTCATGGGCGGCGGCCATGGCCGAGCCGTGCAGGGTCTTCAGGCGCTCGGCTCCGGCGCGGCTGGTCGATAGGCCTCGAGCGATGTCGGAGGTGACGTGATCGCCGCCGACGTTGATCGACTCGATATGTAGCAGCGACCGCCCGGCCCAGACGGCCGCCGTGGTCGAGCCCGCGCCCATGTCGATACAGACGCAACCCAGGTCCATCTCGTCGTCTTCCAGCGCAGCCAGTGACGACACGACGGGTGCCGACGCCACGCCCTGCAGGTCCAGATGCGCCAGTTCCAGGCAATGGCTCAGGCCGTTGAAGGCGCTCTCGGCCATGGAGACGACCAGCAGATCGAGGCCCAGCGACGTGCCACGCATGGCGCGCGGGTCATGCACGCCCTTGGCCCCGTCGACCGACCAGTTGATCGGCAGGACGTGGATGGGGCGGCGGTTGGGATAGCGGATCTGGGACAGGGCCATGGCGATGGCGCGGGCCAGATCGGCATCGCCGACCGGATTGCTGCCCAGGGAGACCCGGGCCTGAACCCTGTGGCTGGCCATCTGGCCGATGGCGGTGGTGACGACGACACCGGAGACGGGCGAGCCCGCCGCCTTCTCCGCCCGCTCGACCGCATGGCCGATGGCCTGGGCCGCCTCGTCCATATTGACGATGCCGCCGCCGCGCACGCCGCGCGATTGTACGTGACCCGCCCCGGCGACGCGGATAGTGCGGTCGGCGTGGCGCACGCCCTCGGGCTTCATGATGAAACAGGCGACCTTGGACTGACCCAGGTCCAGCGCGGCCACGACGGGCGCACGCCCTGCCGCGCCCTTGGCACCGTTGATCGTCTTTTCCGTCGTCCGCACAGCCATGATCGTCTCTTCTTGTTCTTGTCTCAGGTCGCGCTGTCGGAGCGCCGAACGGCCAGCTCCTCGGGCGTTCGCAGGTCGATGCGGGCAAAGCCCAGCTCCAGCAGCCGCTCGCGCTGATCCAGCGCGTCCAAGCGGATCAGGGCGGCTTCCTGGTCGGTGGCGGGCAGCTGGATCAGGCCGCCGTCCTTGAGCAGCAGGTTCCAGCGGCGATTGTCGACGCGCACCATGGCCTCGACCCGGCTCTGCAGGCGCGGACGCTCGGCGATCAGCGGCAGGATTTCGGACGCCGTCTCATTGGCCCCCGCCCCGACGACCAGCGGCAGGTTGGGATAGCGGCCGGCGTCGGCCCCCTCGATGACCTGACCTTTGGCGTCGACGACGAAGTTGCGGCCTCCGGACTGCCAGACCGCCATACGGTCATGTTCGATCACCTGCACCACCAACCGGTCGGGAAGCAGGCGCACCACCCGCGCTTCCTTGACCCAGCCGACCTGTTCGACCCGCTGCCGGATCGCGTCGAGGTCGAGGGAGGTCATCGGCTGATCGGCTGTGACGGCAATGGCCCTGCGGATGGCGGCATTGGCTTCAGGAGACTCGCCGCGAATATCGACCTGGGCCAGCTTCAGCCCCATGGCGGCGGTCGCGCCGTCCACGCCATTGGACAGGGAGTTGCCGATCCGCTCGGCTCGCGCGCCGGTCGCAAGAACGCCGCCCAGAACAACCACGCCGGCGACCATGGCGATGATCACGGCGCGGGGCGACATGTCCAGCCGACCCAGCACCGCCATCTTGCCGGGCACGCCGGGGGCATTTTTGGGCGCACGTCCGCGACCGCCCGATTTCGGGGCGGCGGTGCGTTTGGGAGGCTGGCCGGCATTTTGTCGCCGACCGCCGCGCACTACCGCGGGCATGAGGCGTCCTCCACCATCCATCGGACCAGGGTTGGGTAGTCCATACCGACATGGGCCGCCTGCTCTGGAACCAGAGACGTGGGGGTCATGCCGGGCTGGGTATTGACCTCCAACAAGACGAGATCGTCGTTAATATCGTCATAACGAAAGTCCGAACGCGACACGCCGCGACAGCCCATGGCGACATGGGCCAGCTCCGACTGGCGCAGCGCCTTTCCGAACACGGCAGGCGGCAGCTGGGCCGGAAGCACATGGCGCGATCCGCCCGGCGCATATTTGGCCTCGTAGTCATAGAAGCCCTTGGTCGGGGTGATGTCGGTGACGGTCAGGGCGCGGGGCCCGTCCGCCTCGCCGATGACGGTCACGGCCAGTTCGGCCCCGGCGATGAAGGGCTCGACCATGACCAGATCGCCATAGGTCCAGTCGTCGGCGGCGGGCGCGGCGCAAGGTCCCTCGCCCGCCCGCACCAGATAGACGCCAACGGACGAGCCCTCGGCATTGGGCTTGATGACATAGGGCGGCGGAATGACGTGGCCAGACGCCACGGCGAAACGATCGAACAGGCCGCCGCCGGGCACGACGACGCCTGCGGACCTCAGCACGGCCTTGGACTTGTCCTTGTCCATCGCCAGAGCCGATGAGAGCACGCCGGAGTGGGTATAGGGGATCTGCAGCGTCTCCAGAATGCCCTGGACGCAGCCGTCCTCGCCCCATTCGCCGTGCAGGGCGTTGAAGACGACGTCGGGTTTCAGTGCAGCCAGAACCTGGGCCAGGTCGCGCCCGGCGTCGACGCGGCTGACCCGCGCCACCTGCCCTTCCAGAGCGTCAGCGCAACCCTTGCCGGACGACAGCGACACCTCGCGCTCGGACGACAATCCGCCCATCAGGACGGCGACGTGCAGATCAGCGAGGGGGCGGGTCATGGGGCAATGAACTCAGAGCGGGCGGCCGATCCTCTTGATCTCCCAATCAAGGTTTACGCCGAGTTTACTTTTCACATCCGCGCGGACGGTTTCTCCCAATCCCTCGATATCGGCCGCCGTCGCTTCGCCGGGATTGATCATGAAGTTGGAGTGGAGATCGCTGAACATGGCCCCGCCGCCGGTTTCGCGATGCAGCTTGCCGCGCCAGCCCGCCTCATCGACCAGTTTCCAGCTGGAATGGCCGGGCGGGTTCTTGAAGGTCGAGCCGCCGGTCTTTTCGCGGATCGGCTGGGTCTGTTCGCGTCGGCTGGTGATCTCGGCGATGCGGGCGGCGACGGCTTCGGGTGCATCCGGTGTGCCGCGATAGGTGGCCTCGATCCAGATGATGTCGGCGGGCGCTTCTGAGTGGCGGTAGGTGTAGCCGAAGTCAGCCAGGGTATAGTCCACGCGCTGACCCGATCGTGTCAGACCCCAGGCCGAGACCAGAATGTCCTTGGTCTCGGAGCCATAGCAGCCCGCATTCATGGTCAGGGCCCCGCCGATGGTGCCGGGGATGCCCGCATAGAACTCCAGCCCGGCAAGCCCCGCCTTGGCCGAAGCCTTGGCGACCATGCTGTCGAGCGCGCCCGCCCCCGCCGTAATGGTATCGCCCTCGGTCGTGATCCCGGCGAACGGACGCCCGGCCAGACGGATGACCACGCCCTCGACCCCGCCGTCGCGCACGATGACGTTGGAGCCGACGCCGAGGACCGTCACGGGGATGTACGGGTCGAGCGACTTCAGAAAGGCGGCGAGGTCGTCGGGGTCTGCGGGAATGAACAAGGCGTCAGCGTTGCCGCCCACGCGGAACCAGGTAAAGGGGGCGAGAGCTTCGTCGCGGAGCAGCTTGCCGCGGACGGAGGGAAGGCTGTCTCGCCAGCTCAAGACCGCGCCTCCAACTGCCCCGGCAGGGCATAGGCCCACTGGGTGATGTCGCCGGCCCCCAGAAGCACGACCAAGTCGCCCGGCTTGGCCTCGTCGGCCACGACACCGGCCAGCGCCTCGACGCCCTCCAATGCCTGGACCGAGCGGTGGCCGAAGCGGCGGATGCCGTCGACGAGGGCGTGTTTGTCGATGCCGTCCAGAGGCTCCTCGCCCGCCGCATAGACGTCGGCCACGATCACGGCGTCGGCGTCGGAGAAGCAGGTCGAGAACTCCTCCATCAGGTCGCGCAGGCGGGTGTAGCGGTGCGGCTGGACCACGGCGATGACGCGGCCGTGGCCCTCGGCGTTCTGGGCCACCTGGCGGGCGGCCTTGAGGACAGCGGCGATCTCGACCGGGTGGTGGCCATAGTCGTCGACGATGCGCACGCCCTTGACGACGCCGGTGGTGGTGAAGCGCCGCTTGACCCCGCCGAAGCCGGCCAGACCGGCCTTTATGGCGGCGTCGTCCACGTCCAGTTCGCGGGCCACGGCGATGGCCGCGAGCGCATTGGCGACGTTGTGGCCTCCGGCCATGGGCAGGTGCAGGCCCTCGATCCGGCTGTCGGCACCATCCGTGCCCGCGCCCTGGAAGACCACGTCGAAGCGGCAGCCGTCGGGGCCCATGTCGATATTGTCGGCCCGGACCATGGCCTGGGGGTTCAGGCCATAGGTGACCAGGCGCCGGTTATCGATGGCGGCGACCAGGCGCTGGACCTCCGGGTGATCCAGACAGACGGCGGCGAAACCGTAGAAGGGGATGTTCTCCACGAAATCGACGAAGGCCTTCCGCACGCCTTCGAAGTCGCCGTAGTGATCCAGGTGCTCCGGGTCGATGTTGGTGACGATGGCCACGGTCGATTTCAGGCGCAGGAAGCTGCCGTCGCTCTCGTCCGCCTCGACTACGATCCAGTCACCGTCCCCGACCTTGGCGTTGGTCCCGTAAGCATTGATGATGCCACCGTTGACGATGGTCGGGTCCAGTCCGCCCGCGTCCAGCAGGGCCGCGACCATGGAGGTCGTCGTCGTCTTGCCGTGGGTGCCGCCCACCGCGATGGAGAATTGCAGCCGCATCAGCTCGGCCAGCATCTCGGCCCGGCGGACCAGGGGGATGCGGCGGGCGCGGGCCTCGACCATTTCCGGATTCATCGGCTGGACCGCCGTGGAATAGACCACCGCCGAGACGCCCTCGCCGACGTGCGCAGCGTCATGGCCGATGAAGATGCGGGCGCCCAGCTTTTCCAGCCGCTCGGTATTGGCGCTGGATTTGGCGTCCGAGCCCTGAACCGAATAGCCGATCTTGAGCATGATCTCGGCGATGCCGCTCATGCCGATGCCGCCTATGCCGACGAAATGCACGGGGCCGAGATTGAAGGGGACAGGGCGAAGGCGAGCGATCATCGGAAGCGATTAGCAAACGGGGGGCGCGGCGCAAGGTGCTCCTTCTTTTGCGCGCGATGTCAAAGAACGGACACGTCTGTTTCCCGCCTGCGAAAAACCCGCAGTCGGTGGAGGGTGGGATGGGCCGGCGGAGCGCCGGGCTGTCGCCCGGAGACCGTGGGAGATGGATGTTTCGGCGACAGACTAACGCTCCGCACGAGATGTCTGACCGGTGGCTGTCGGCCTGGGATGGAGGGGCTTCCCCCACCCAGGAC
>CALRXI020000009.1:0-60403 GCA_943372125.1 Brevundimonas vancanneytii | reverse complement strand
AGCGCGAAGGCCACCGCCATTCTCGACCTCCTCGCCTATCTGGCGGACCGAGGCTATCACTTCGTATCGCCGACACCGGCGACACACAGGCGGGTACGGGCCCGAACGCCCGCGCCTCAGGAGCCAGGTCTACGGGACATCTTCGGCTGGAACCGGGTCTGGTTACCCGAGGCGGTCGATCCGGACCTCCTGCGTCTGATGGAGGCGGCGGGAGCCATCGCGCAGGAGACCGACGCGGATCGGGTCAGGTCGGTCTACAGGATCAGCACCATCGATGGCCGTCTCTTCGCCCATTCCGCCCCGACTTCGGACCCCATGGCGATCTTCCTCGGTCCCGACAGCTATCGCTATGCGCGATTTATCCAGCAGACCCTAGGAACGGAGGGGTCTTTCGAACGGGCTCTGGACATAGGCGTGGGGGCGGGCGTCGGTGCGGTAACACTGGCCGCGCTATGCCCGCAGGCCCACGTGCTGGGCACGGACATCAATCCTGCGGCCCTGCGCATGGCGCGGCTCAACGCAATTCACGCCGGTCTGGAGATAGACCTTGTGGAATGCAGCGGCATGCCGCCGGGATCTGCGGCCTTCGATGTCATCTGTGCAAACCCACCCTTTATTGCAGGTGAGGTCAGCCGGATCTACCGGGACGGCGGCGGGGCTCTTGGCGAGGCCCTTTCCCTGGCTTGGGTAGAAAGCGGGCTGCGCCGCCTCAAGCCTGGAGGGCGGTTCATCCTCTACACCGGCAGCGCCATCGTCGAGGGCCGGGACGGTGTGCGGGCCGGGCTGGAACGTCTGGCGTCCGTGGCGGGATGCCGTCTCGCCTATGAGGAGATCGATCCCGACATTTTCGGGGGGAACCTCAGGCTTGGGGCCTACGCCGATGTGGAGAGGATCGCCGCAGTGGGTGCCGTGCTGACGGCCGCCTAGCCCAGGGGTTTCTGGTAAACCTCGCCCGGGTCCGGGCTTCGCCGGATGACCTGGGCGATGGCCCGCAAGGTAGCCTCCTCGGTTCGTCGACCCTGCCGGGCGTCATCGAGGAGCGACTGTATCGCGTCCAGGGCACCGGTCAGTTGGGGCTGCTCCGACGCGCCGGCTGTCTCTGGATGGGTCATCTAGGCTCTCCTTGCGCAGCAAAACGCGGATGCGGTTCAAACGATCCGGCTAGAGCCGGCGCAGGGCTTGCCCAACGGACCCCACGCAGGCCGCCTGTGTCGAGGATGCGCAGGCGCGCTTCATTCCGGGCGTGCTGAAGGGCATCACGATCTCCCCGGAGACGCTAATGGCGATGAGTCCACCCTCTCCACCCTGGCGTCCCACGGCATCAAGGACAGCGCTGGCGGCCAGGGCCAGCGGCTGTTTGCCGTGCCTGAGCCGGGCGGCCAGATCATGGGCGGCCGCGGCGCGGATGAAGGCTTCGCCCTCGCCGGTACAGGACACAGCGACCTGATCGTCAGCCCAGGTGCCCGCGCCCACCACCGCTGTATCGCCCACACGTCCCGCAAGGGCCCCATAGGTGCCCCCTGTGGATGTGGCCGCTGCGAGAGCGCCGGCAAGGTCGAGAGCTACGGCCCCGACGGTGCCGTGACCGCAGGCGAGGTCGGAAGCGTCATACCCGTCGGGCCGTGTCAGCCAAGCTTGCAGGTCACCAATGGCCAAAAGCCCTTGGTCGAAGGCGAAATCGCGAGCGCCATCACCCGCCAGAAGGACATGATCCGAACAGTCCATCACGCGACGGGCGGCCCTGACCGGGGCCGCCACACGTTGGAGGGCAGCGACGCTGCCAGCCCGCCCGGTCGATCCTTCCATGATGGTCGCGTCGAGTTCCACGGTGCCGGAGGCGTTGGGTGCCGAACCGCGCCCGGCCACGAACAGGCCCGAGGCCTCCATCGCCGCAACGAGATCCTCGACGACGTCGGTTGCGGCCCTGCCCGACAGCAGGTCGGCCTTTCCCGACAAGATCAGTTCGGCCAGCCGGTTTTCAGCCCGCTGGTAGTCTCTTCCCGCGTGGACGCCTGAACCGCCGTGCAGGGCGAGACCCCAGGTCTTCACGCTGACGTCCCTCCAACCGCGACTGCCGTATGGCAGCGCAAGGGCGGGACGTCCTTGTGTGCGGTCAGGCTAGCCGAGGTCTCGATCATGCCACTGGTCTCCCTGCCTTCGCCCGAGCGGACGCCTTCGTCCGGGGATGAACGTGTTCGACGAGGAAAGGGGATGCATGCGCAACAGACCGGTCGCAGGGAACCCGGGGGACGGAAGCGGGGAGGGGGTACGGCATTGCCGAGGGAGACGCTGCGCAGGGTCGATGGCAGCGGACAGGCCAGCCTCGGCAGCGCAGCACAGGGGGTCGTCAGGTGGTCGGTGATGGCTTTGCCAGCGGGCGGCTGAGGCTGGGTGCGCCGGGCCGGCAAAAGCGCCACGGCGTGACCGTACCGAGCCGGATGCCGACGCGAGGGCCGCAATCGACGGGCTCGGGTGCTCCGATCTCAAGGCTGAAGGGCTCGGCATCCAGGGCCGAACCGTTGAGCACACCCGTTATGCCCAGGGCCTGGCACAGGCGGCCAGGCCCGGAGCAAAGCTGGCGGATGGGCATCGTGCCGCGGCGCTGCGCCATGGTGCTCACGCCCCATACGGGCTCAAGGGCGCGTATGAGTACGGCACTTCCGGGCGCGGTTGCGTCGCAGACGATGTTGAAGCACCAGTGCACGCCGTAGATACGGTAGATATAGGCCCGGTTGACAGGGCCGAACATCGGAGCGTTGCGTGGCGTCGGCCCTCTGAAACTGTGTGAGGCTGGGTCCTGACGATCGTAGGCTTCCGTTTCCACGATGATGCCGCCGATGCCATTTACGCGAAGCGCTGCACCGATCAGGCCTGCGGCAGCCGTAGGGGCCGGGCGGGCCAGAAGGTCCGCAAGCTCGTCAGGTGCGCTCAAGAGTCTGCTGCTGCCGGTGTGTCGAGACGGGCCAGCACATAAGGCATCCGGCCCGGCAGTTCCCGCGCGAGGAAGCCGAGCGGTGCGCCCCGGGCGGCGAGCGCCGAACCGGCCTCCGAATGAAGGACGACGCCCCAGAGAGCCGCCACGACAGGAGATGCGCCGCGCGCCAGAAGGCCGCCGATGGCCCCGGCGAGCACGTCGCCCGAGCCGGACGTGCCAAGCCCCGCGACGCCGCCGTCGTGTTTCCACGCCGTTCCCTGCGGGGAAACGACAAAGGTGGTCGCTCCCTTCATGACGACCACGGCCTGGAACAGGGCTGCAGCCTCGCGGGCGACCCCGAGCGGGTCAGCCCGGACGGTATCTTTCGCCAGTCCGAAGATCGTGGCCATCTCGCCGGCATGAGGGGTGAGAATGACGCGCCCTCCCGACCGCGCGGCAAAGGCGGCGGCATCACGTACGAGAGGCAGGGCTCCCGCGTCGATGACGGCCGGGGTAGATTGGACCTGCTCAAGCAAGCGGACGGCAAACCTGCGCTGGGCCTGTCCTGGACGCATGCCCGGGCCGATGACGAGGGCCGAAGTCTTTTCGACTACACGGCGCAGGGGGGCTGTGTCCGTGGGGCGAGCCACGACGATCCCGGCTTCCGGCACACACAGAGCCATGCCGGCAGCGGAGGTGCGATCGGCCCTGATCTGAAGCTTGCCGGCACCGACGCGCAGCGCGGCGATCCCCGCCAGAATGGCCGCGCCCGCCATCGTCGCCTCGCCACCCGCGACCAGGACAGCGCCGCGATTCTCCTTGTCTCCACCCGGAAGAAGACGAGGCAGCGGGTGACCGCGCAAGGTTTCGCAATCCAGGCGTATGGTCATGGCGCAGTGGCCCTGGCGTCTGGGGCAGATGTCACCGCAGCGCATTCCGTGAGAGGCGGAACGACGCGATTGTACTGCTCAAGGATGAGGGATCCGTCCAGGCGGCGCGAATAGGCCGTTATGCCGCAGTTTGCGACGTCGCCTTCGGCGTCGATGGCTAAGATTTCTGCCTCCGTCAGGCCTTCCAGGAGGTATCGCAGACACAGGACCACGACTTGGTGACCCACGATGAGGACCCGCTCGTCCCGATGATGCAGGGCGAAGGTGTCGAGGACCGCACGAAGTCTGAGGATCACGTCGCACCAGCTCTCACCACCCGGCGGGCGGTGGTAGAATTTCCCAAGACGTCGCCGCGCCCTTGCCTGGTCGGGATAGCGGTCCTCGATGCCCTTCGACGTAAGGCGGTCAAGAATGCCGAACTCCCGCTCGCGCAACCGCTCGTCGGTGCACAGGTCCGCTTCGCCTGTAGCGAGCCCCCCGGAGACCATGACCGCGCGTGCTGTCTGCTGGGCACGGGTATAGGGTGAGGCCAGGATGATGGTGGGCCGCTCCACCGGTGGCAGGCTGGCAAACCAACTACCAAGGGCTCTGGACTGTGCCTGGCCCAGGTCGCTGAGTGGAACATCTATGTCTCGGACGGCCAGGTCTATCTCGCCCCGTCCGGCGGCATAGGCCTGGTCGCGCGCCACATTGCCGGCGCTCTGTCCGTGCCGGACGATCCAGAGCCGGGACGGCCAGGAAGATGTCATCGCATGTCGCCTGGTGTCCGCGCGGTCAGCGGCTCGCGGGCGTGCCCGCCTGCTTGAGCGCCAGGAATTTTTCAGTCAGTCGTGGCAGTGACTGCTCCACGGCGGCCGCCATCCGCTCCTCTTCCTGAAGGGACTGGCGCAGGGGGTCCAAGGCAGTGCTGTAACCTCCAATTTCGGCCAGGGTGATGAGGGAGCGGTAGGCTGCGACCTCGAAGTTCTCGAAGGCAAAGTTGGCAAATGCATTTTTCAGGACCTCGTCTTCCGCAAAGGCATGACCGAGGGCCGCCATATTTCCAGACATCTTCAAGGCCGCATCCTTCAGCCCTGAGGGCGTCTCCCCGAAGCCCTGCAGCAGGCTGTCCAGCCGCACGATCTGGCCTTCCGTCTCAACACGGTGCATGCGAAGCATGTCGGCCACTTCTGTGAAGGTATCCGCGCGTTCGATCTGACGATCCATGAGCGTCAGGGCCTGTTGTTCCACCCCGTGAGCGTTCTTCAGTCCGGTCACGAACAAGTCGCGCCAGATGTCGTCCTGATGTGTCATGTGGGCCTTCCCTCTCGTTTCTGATCGAAGCCGTAGCCGGAAGGTCCCGGCGCTTCGAACAGGGGAACCCCGCCTGTCGCCTGTGGTTCTTCGAAGAATCCGACACACTGAATTGTTTGCGGTTTTCGTGCGGGAGGGAGCCGCTTGGGTCCGAGATAAATCACTTGGGAACCGCTCGGCCGCAGCCCGTTGATGAAACTGGGGACCTTGATTCTCAGGAGGCCGGCAAGGTCACAAGGCGGGTTCCGGACACGGGGAACAGCGGGCTGTCTGCGCCGATTGCGACTGGGCCACCGGCTTCAGAGCGCAGGGTGGCTGGCCAATCCCGGCCACATGACTGATTTCCGGAGCTAGCCCATGAAAGTCCTCACTCTCAGCGCTGCCGCTGTTCTCGCCCTCGGTCTCGGCCTCGCGGCCTGTTCGCCTTCTGAGGAAACGGATGATGAGACGTCCACCACAGCCAGTGACCAGGCCGTCGACGCGGGGGCCATGGCACCCAGCGACGGTTCCATGACGCAGCCTGCCAACGGCACCATGGGTTCTGAGGGCACCGCCCCCGGAACCACGGGTACCAACCCTGGAGCGCCCGCCACCCAAACCCCGGACGAGCAACCAAATGCCTCCGATACGGGAACCGGTACCCCGCCTGTTCAGTAATCAGGGCAGCGGCCACGCAGATCATATCTGATTTGCGCGGCCGACCCCTGGTCCGCATCAATGTGGGCCAGGTCCCAACAGGGAGGCACGGCGCGTCCAGGCTACCCAGAGGCTCATGCATGTCCTGCCGCCGTGCTCGATTGACCCGTGCCAGGGCTTAGCGGGCCTGCGCGTTGGCGCTGGGATGAGCCTCTAGCCTGCCGTTCTTCGGCGGGTCTCCCATCCCTTTTTCGCAGCCGCCGATCGTGCGGACTTCGAGGGGGAGGCGGATGTCCCGTTGCCATCTGATCCGCCCTTCTTGCCTTCCGTGCGCTTCGTTGGTTCCTTGCGTCCGGAACCTCCGGGATTTTTGCCGCCCCCATCATCCTTGTTCACGGTGGCCCAGGCCCGCCTTTCGGCCTCGTCTTTGGCGGTGCCACGTTCCCTATAGCCCTGCGCGATATGCGCGGCCTTGCGCTCCTGTTTGTCGGTATATTTGGTCTTGTCGCCGCGCCGCATGGATATCCTCCGTGTCTGTGTGAAATACCGACCAGACTGTCGCTGGCGAGCGATCGGCCATGCCGGCACACCCGCCGTGAGATGGCCGAGTCTATGACCCTGCACCGCCTCTTCAAATGTGAGCTCAACCCCGTCCAATTTCCGGAGGATCAGGGTCGGCATTGATTCCGCTCCACGCCAGAAAGGCCCCGTGGGGGGCATGGGTCCGATCGCTCCACCACCGTCCGCCCTTCGTGGTCATAAACGGGTCTGGCACGGCCGGCCGGGCGGGACTTCGACGTCCGCCAGTATCTTGCGGACGATCTCCGCACTGTTCAGTATGGGCAAGGGCTCTCCGAACCGCGCGCGCCACTGGAGATCAAGTTCGATGTCGTCTTCCGACATTGGCTTCTACCTGAACCGATTGGTCGCCACGACGGCGTCTGGCAGGAGCATTCCGGGCCTATTCAAGAGAGGCGCTCTGAACAGAGCCTGATGGGTGCCGTACAGGCGTGATTTCTTCGATTGCCTCCAGAGCGGCGTCGACGCTCAGGAGGGCGAGATCGAGCAGATACAGGGTGTCCTCATGAGCTCCTGTTTCTGAGGCCGATGCAGCCGATGCTCGAGACTGTGCGGCAAGGATGACGGCCAGTCGGCCACGCGCACGGGCGAGGTCGATCGAGACGGCAGCGAGTTCAGCCTTGTCCAGAATGATCATGGTTTCAGAAACCTCACGGAGGCGTGCTGTTGCGGATGTCGGATAGTGAACACGAGCCTCAGCACGCCTGTGCCGGTTGTGTGACTCACGTCGCTGGCTTTCCTCAAACCGGCTGGGCAGACTGTTCGTCGGCAACCTCGACGGTCCACGACTGCAGGGGCGGGCAATCGCCCTGTCGGACCCGCCTAGCCCCCGCACGAACCTCGCGTTGGGGTGTGATGGCGAAATCACGAGCGTTGATCACGCGGCCCGAGTCGGCATTGACGACGAACAGGGGGCTGTAACCCTTCTCCTCCAACGTCAGAAGATGACCACCTACGGCCGCTTCATGATCCACGACCGCACAGTCCAGCATCTCGCCCGTCCTGATCGTCCGTATGATGAACATGTTCCAACTCCTTGAACCAAGGCTAAGCCTCTCGAAATCCCGTGCGGCCATGCCGTTCCCAATAGTCCGCAAACGGTCCCGACCCACAGGTGCCGCGTCTGTCCGGAGCAGATCGGCTCTGAACCCGGAGGGTCGGTGGCGGCCGGGGCACAGGGCAAGACCTATAGCGAAAGTCGTCTTCCGGGCTCGAAGAACTTCCTCGGGGTGCCGGGGCTTAGGTCCTCAGGAGTGCGATGCATGAGACCTTTTCCCCATCTGCATACGGACCAGGATGCCCTGCTCGAACAGCTGGAGGACTGGGGCAGAAACGTGCCCGGCACGGAGGCAGCGGCGCGTGTATCGGAGATCTGCAGGCAGGCGACGCACATCACCCAGGTCCGGATCGAAATCCTCTATCCCTCCTGTGTCGGGCGCGCACACCCCGCCCTGCTGGATGCCTCGATCATCGACCTTGATCTCGCGCGTGTCCTCATCTTCGAACTTCTCAACACCCAGCCGACGGCCTTCCTGTATCCGTCATTCGTGGCGGCGCTACAGCGGCTCCTCTGCCAGCGCTTCAGCCAAGAGGAGAGAGCCGACGGTCTGTGGGACTCTGCGGTGGCAGGAGGACTTGACGCAGGGCCGGTTGACGTCGCGATAGGGGCACGACTTTGCGAGATGAACGCGGATGATCGCTTAGACTGGCTGCCCCTCATGCCTCACTGCCTGGAGACCCTGCGCGATTCCGTGCCGGATGCCGTCCGTTTCAAGGGCAGGACGCGGGCGGGTTAGGAGTTCCTTCAACCGTGGCTTGGAAAAGGGCCAATCGCTTGAGGTTTCGGTCGGACCTGCTGACGCCGTGTTCAGGATTGAAGTGTCGGTTCGAATTGGACGAAGCGGAACCAGTTTCGCCAAGCGAGTGGTCCAGAGTTCGAGACCCTTCGTCGGCTCCCTCCGAGATCCTCGATGCTGCCCACAGTTACGCCAAGCCTTTTTCAGGAGGAACGCCCAGCCGGTCTGCAGTAGGGTGACAAATTCTTACCTCGTCAGGTCTCGTCGATCCTGCCATTTGTCAGGGCTTGGAGGTGAAGGCCCTTGCGGGCTTTCCGCGTAGCGGGAAAATGTTCGCCTGCTGGTGATTGCCTGCCGCGGGCCGTGCGAATGCGGCCGATCAAGCTCGAGCCGCCTTCTTCTTCTGGCCGCGGGCGGACAAACCTCACCGGGTTCTGGGGCTTTCTTCGAACGCTTGGCGTTCAGGCGCGATGCGGCCGGCATCGAAACTCCAGAACGGACGGGTTCGCTCGAAAAGCGGCAGCCAGCGCGTCCGCACGAGCTTCAGTATAACCGCCTGCCGTCGTGTTGAATTCCAGCGCTTCGGCGCTCGCGACCTGGTCCATGCCTTGAGGCTCAAGGCCTTGCGCGATCAAAAGTGATCGAACCATTGCAAGGTCGACCGCGACATCCCCCGCAAAGCGAACAATGATGTCGGCATACCGGCGTTGAGGCAGCAACGCTTCTGTCAGGCTGACCGCTGCCAACACCACAAGTGTGGACAGTGAGCCTAGGACCGCCAGGCCGTAGAATCCGACTCCGAACAGTACCCCCAGAGCCGAGGTGGACCAGAGTGACGCCGCAGTGGTGAGGCCTCTGACCGTGAAACCCTCACGAAAGATCACACCCCCGCAAAGAAACCCGATGCCCGTCAGAATTCCGTGAGCCATGCGCACCGGGTCGATGCGGATGATGTCCGTCGGTGTGTCTGTGAGCCATTGGATCTGATGCACGGCCGCCAGCATCAGCAGCGCTGAAGACAGGCATACGAGGATGTGTGTACGAAAACCGGCCGGGCTCGCGCGATACTCACGCTCGACCCCAATCAAGCCCCCGGCGACGATCGCACCGGCGACCGGCCACAACAGATCTGAATCTGGAAACTGCATCTCGTTGAGGCCAATGATTTGCTGCCGGAGGGGTTCCTGAGCATCGCGACGCGCATTTAATCCGTGGGCGGTGCGAATGCTCCCTCACGTGGGGGTCCAGCCATCTCTTGAAACCGCCTTCTGTTTTTGCGGTCGAATAGACAGCGCCACTTACCCGGCGAAGTCCTGCCCCTCATCGAGCAGTCAAGACGCGTTAAGGATTGGGTGTACCGGTTGCGGGGTCGGTCGCAGTGTCGCCAGAGTTGCTCGATCCCTCCGATCCCGCGGGTTCTGTTGCCGGTCGGGGCGCTTGACCATCCGGAGACTCCCGCATCATCTCGTCGTCGGCGGGATAGGGCGCGGGGCGGCGATCGTCTGTCATTTTATAGTCCTACCAGTATCACCGCTGAGCGGAGTGGTTTGGCTTTTGCACTAACGCCTGAGCTGAGGCAAAGGTCTGTAGGTCCGCTGCTGAGTAGCCGAGCAGGCCCAGACAACCACCACATGCAGCCCCAATGGCCTACTGAAGCAGGTTGGCGCGATCAATGCCTGAGCTCTCGCTCAACATCCTCCGCGATATCTCCGACCTTGCTCACGGCGGCGCGAAGACGGTCTTCACTGACGCCAAACTTCTGGCTCCAGTCGCGTACCTCATAGTCTTCCTGGAGGCTCACACGCTTGCGGTCCTGACCGCCGGTCTTGGTTATGTCGTCTGACATTCTGGACTCCTCTTTGCGGGCGAATCCCGGCCAACCTATGAAGTTCCACCGCGTCAGTTCAGCGACACAAGCCCTCCGTACAGAGGCTCCTCGCGGCATGCGCCCGAACTGGGTGGAGGAGGGTGTCCCGGAGCAGAGTTGGGTCGCTTGCGGCGTCGGCTGAACCTTAAGATCGGAGCGTGGCCAACTGCCTGCAGTCAGCGACCAGTCGGCATATTTCCGAGACCCTGACGATCTGCCGCCACCGCGGCGGCCAGCTTGTGTGTCTTACCGTCCGGGGCTCGATGGCCCATGGCTGCCTCTGGCCTGCTGATCGCCCACACCAAGGCCGCCCCGAATAGGGCACCTTCAAGTCCTGCCGTTGTTGCCTGGCTCACCGTCCCAAAGGTTCCCTCACCGAACAGTACACCGATGTGATCCAGCCTCAGTCTTGCCTCCGGGAACTGAGCCGCTAGGGCGGCAAGGCTGCCCCCCATGAGTTTCCCCCCAGCCAACGCGGCTCCCGCCCCGGCCAATCCGGTGAGGGCGGCACCGGCCAGAACGCCGTAACCGCGTCGCCCATCGAGCTGCATGATCCAGACGCCTGCACCGATCGATGCGCCCAGCAGCAGGCCTTCACCGGCACCTGTGATCGCGCTGGGTGCGGTTCCAAACAGCACGACGAAAGCGTCGAGCCCCACTAGTCGCACGAGGGCCCCTACGGCCACACCGCCACACGCGCCGCCGACCACACACCAGCCCCCTCGATTTCGCGCCACGAACCCTGCCGCCCCTACCCCGAAGCCGACACCTGTTCCCCCGAGCATTCCGACCACGGCGGTGAGTGCGGCGAGAACAAGCAGCCCCGATGCCGCACCGCCCGTGCCACCATCTGCAACCCCCGCGAACCCATAGGCGAGGCCCCCGACAAGTCCGGCCAAACCGCCACCCAGGAGGCCGCTCCGGCCCATAGCCAGAAGGTGAGCCGTAGCTTCACTGCGGACTGGCGTCTGCCGATACCCGGGATCAGGGGCTCGCAGTGTGGGGCTGACGTCGTGGCGCATTATGGGCGCGATGAAGCGATACCCATGACCGGGGACCGTCTCGATAAACCTCGGACGGCCCGCCTGGTCGCCCAGCGCCTTTCTCAGAGACCTTACGCATTGTGTCAGCGCTTCTTCCGTGACAGGAACGCCCTTCCACACCTCGTCCAGAAAGCGGGCCTTGGTGACGAGCCGACCCTCTTCGACGACCAGCAGAACCAGCGCATCCAGATAGCGTCCGGACAGCTCCACCCGTCGCCCGTCTTGCGACAGACGGCGTTCTGCCGGGTCCAGGACGAAGCGGTCGAAACTATAGATGTTGGCCACGGTTTTCACGGCTTCCTCACGTGGCGCTCAGGACGGTCACCGTCTGCCCGGTCATGGTTTAAACCTCATCCAACCCGGACACGAAGGCAATGACGAACAAACTCCCCATCCGACATAATGACCGCCTGACCTCGACCCTGCGCCTCATCGGCTGGACCCTCGTCGCGGCCCTCCTGATCACACCTGCCGTTGCCATGCGGTTCACCGAGGAGGTCCAGTGGACGATGTCCGACTTCCTCTTTGCGGGGATTATCCTGATCGGCGCGGGCGTGATCGCGGAACTAGCGGTACGTGCCTCGGGCGCATGGTCGTACCGAATCGGGGCTGGTCTGGCGGTTCTCGCTTCGGTGCTCCTGATCTGGATCAACGGTGCCGTGGGCATCATCGGATCGGAGGATCATCCCGCAAACCTTCTCTACCTCGGCGTCGTTCTCGCCGCCTTTGTCGGCGGGGTCGTCAGCCGGTTCCTTGCCGATGGCCTGTCCCTGTCCATGATCATCGCCGCCGTGATCCAGGTCGTCATCGGCGTCGTTGCGGTCCTGCGGGGATGGGGTGAGGGCTCGGAGAACTGGCCGCAGCCGGTCATCGTGCTCAGCCTCGTTTTTGGTCTGATCTGGCTGGCGTCCGCGGCCCTGTTCCGCCGCGCGGGTCGCATTCAGTCCGCAGCCACGCCAATAGGTGATAAGGGCTGTTGACGGTTTCTCGCGCGGGTTAGGCTCGGTTTCAATCGTGAGCAGCGGCCATGCGCGCAACAGGCCAGAAGCCGTTTTTCGCTGGCCGCGAGGAACCAGCCTTCGTGTCCACAGGTGCCTCTTTAGCGTCGGCATGGGATAGCCCCGCACTAGAAGCCGGTCTGATCAGTGAACGATACTGTCGCGTGAAGACTGAGCCCCCGGTCGGCCCAAGCCTGGGGTCTCGTGGTTACCTTTAAGCCGGCTTGAACTTCCGCGGCCAGAGCGGGGAGGTCGAATAAGCCCGCAGCTGCACGACATGGGCCGGCCGGTTGAGGGGGTGGACTGACACGGGTGCGGCTAGCGCTTCCGCCTGAGGTTCCAGACCAGCCCTGACAGGGCCGTGACGACAAGGGCAAAAGCGGTGATGTGTTCGGGAGTGATCATAGGGCTTCCTCTCTTTGGAAGCATGTTCCCACGGGCACCACCGCGACTAACGATAAACTTATTGCACGCACGCGAGCAGTCGTCGCGTCAGCCATTTTGCGACCGTTTCAGAGCGACTCCCTAGCGGAGGAGACGCCTTTTCCCCGCGCGTCCCTGGCCGGCCCACGACAACATTCCGTACGGGACCTAAGACGTTAGCACAGTCGTTGGGGCCAAGCAGACGGTCGTCTCATTTTCCGCACGCCGACATCGAGGCTTTGGCCTGGCAGAGAAGCTGGCCATCCCTGAGCACGGCCACGCTTACATCGCAGGCCTCGGTATGGGCGACGTCTCGCAGGACTTCCGCCAGAAACTGGATCGCCTCGATCCGAGCTTCCGCATCGGACCGTGCACCGCCGGTCAAAAGCGTCGTCTGTGCGTCTTCGCAAAGCTGGAACTCGTAATCGGCCATGTGACGAGAATAGCGGAACAGGATGAATGGGGGATGAGCAATTACAGCGCACGTTGAAGGGTGAGCCGCTTATGGCCACGGCCATTGCAATGGCCAGGCTGATGACGCGCCATGGAGCTTCACAATAAAGAAGTGGACCGTAGCCGTGCCTGCAGCTCCTCTTCCAGTCGTCAAAAACTCGCAACGAATGCTTTCGTGACGCCTCGGGGGGGCGCAGGGCTCGGGCCGAAAGAAGGGAAAAGACCAAACTTCAAAAAAAGACACCGGCTTGTTTTCAGTCCGTGTGCGGAGCCAAGGCGAGGTCTTCAGCCTTCTTATCCTTCATTTGTCGGCCTTGTCTGCCTCACCTGTCGATGGCCAGCGGCTGCAATGCTCCACCCATAACGGTCTTCGTAGTACGGAAAGGCCCGCCCCAGGCGCAGGGCGGGCCCCTTCCATGACAGGCTGGAAGGGAGCGGCGGGCAGGGGGGGGCGCTCGCCGCTCCATTTCAGTAACGCCCGTTTGCCGCGGGAGAGGGTCTGTGTCGGATAGGCGACTTGTCCGTGGGGGCGTGCGCCTGTCTGCGCGGAGGCTGTCAGGGTACGAGCCGGACAAAACTATCAAATGTTGCAGACGCAGCGGCCTCAATGGTGCCGATTGTCGGCATGAAGGAGGTGACAATGACTGGACCGTTCCAACGGCTGATGGACTTCATTGTCTGTAGCATGTTCGGTAGACCGCCGCGGATGCCTAACCGCGGCTCTCTAGCGCGGGTGCGAAGGGGATGGCTGGACCTCGAAAGCCTGACTTCGGCGCTTCCTAGCCCTTTTTGACGGCGAGGCCGCCCAGTTGGCCCAGAACAGGATTTGTACGCCCGGGTGTCGCTGGGTCGCAAACAGGACATCCGCAACAGCTCGATCCGGATCGGATTGGTTCTCTGAATTAGATCAGGAAGTCAAAATGATGATCCGTAAGCTTTGCATTGTGTCGATCATGGCACTCGTCGCAGCCTGCACCTCGATGCCGACTGGTATGGCCGCGCCGGTCGCGGAAGCGGCTCGGTCGATGGAAGCACCCGCTTCAGCCGACTATGTCCGTATGGCTGCCGCCGGCGACCAGTACGAAATCCAGTCCAGCCGCCTGCTGCTCGAGACGTCCCAGGATGCCGAGTTGCGGCGTTTTGCGCAGATGATGGTGGACCATCATACATTGACGACCCAGTCCTTGATGACGGCCGTCCAGCGCGAGGGGCTGCCCCCACCTGCCGCCACCCTGGACCCGCCGAGGGCCGAGATGCTGGCGGCGCTGCGTGCAGCGACTGGCCCGGAGAGAGACCGCCTGTATCGCGAGCAGCAGCTTGCCGCCCATCGCGAGGCTCTTCAACTGCACGCACGCTATGGAGCAAATGGCCCGGACGGAGCCTTGCGGACCAACGCCCTGGCCGCAGTGCCTGTTGTTTCGCGTCACTACAATACGATCGCAGGGATGGTTGAACCCCGGGAGGTCCGTCTCAACCCCTGAGTGTCGGGTGGTGGCACCAGACCCGCGATCTGCGGATTGCGACAGGACGTCCATCAAGCCCGACAGCTGTGTCTGCGAACAGAAAACAGAGGAGGGTCGGGATGCTGGCCATGGATTACAGGGGACCCGGACGGGTCCGGATCGTCGACAAGCCGGTACCGACGTTGCAGCATCCCCAGGATGCGATCGTCCGGGTGACAAGGTCATGTATCTGCGGTTCGGACCTGCATCTCTATCACGGCATGGTTCCGGACACCCGCGTGGGTTCCACCTTCGGTCATGAGTTTTGTGGCGTCGTGGAATCCGTCGGCTCAGCGGTGGAGACGCTTAAGCCGGGGGACCATGTCCTTGTCCCGTTCAACATCGCGTGTGGCCGATGTCACTTCTGCAGACAGGGTCTGTTCGGCAACTGCCATGAGTCCAACGCCCAGGCCACGGCTGTGGGCGGGATCTTCGGCTATTCGCACACGGCAGGCGGCTATGACGGCGGTCAGGCGGAAATGGTTCGGGTTCCTTACGCCGACGTCGGACCGATGGTCATCCCGGACTGGATGGATCCTGATGACGCCGTGCTGCTGACCGATGTCGTTCCGACAGGTTATCAGGCCGCCGAAATGGGGGGGATACAGACCGGAGACACGGTGGTCGTGTTCGGGGCCGGACCGGTGGGCCTCATGGCGGCGCGGTGCGCCTGGCTCTTTGGCGCGAGCCGGGTGATCGTCATCGACCACGTCGAGTACCGGCTGGATTTTGCCCGTCACTACTGTCCTGCCGAGGTCTATGACTTCAGGGAGATCGGGGACCCTGTGGTCTTCCTCAAGACAACGACCGATGGTCTGGGGCCCGACGTCTGCATCGATGCGGTCGGGGCGGACGCCTCGGGCAACGCCCTGCATTCCTTCTTCGGCAAGACCCTGAAGCTGGAGGCGGGGAATGCGACGCCCCTGCACTGGGCGATCAATTCGGTTAGGAAGGGCGGCATCGTGTCTGTCGTTGGGGTCTATGGCCCCACCGGCAATATGGTGCCGATCGGCAATGTCGTGAACAAGGGGCTGACCCTGCGGGCCAATCAGGCTTCCGTCCGGCGTCTGCTGCCGCGGCTCATCGAGCATGTGCGCGAGGGAAGGCTCGACCCTAAGGCGATCATCACCCACAGAATTCCGCTCGCTGACATTGCCGAGGCCTATCATCTGTTCTCCGCCAAGCAGGACGGTTGCATCAAGCCGCTCCTGATCCCCACACCGGCTTGAGGACCATGCCATGACGCAGAGTGACAAGGCCAAGGCGGCGGCTTCGGTGCCCCGGGACAGAGTTGACCCGGCGACGGTTGTCGGCTGGAACGTCGACGCGGATCCGGAAAATGATCCGACCTGGCCGATTCGCGACCGGAGCGAAAACCCGACGCCAGGACCTGGCTGGAACCGTCCCCCCGTACAGGCTCCAGACGTCGAGATTCTTCGGTCCGTGGAACATGAGCGGCAACCGGCCGTCATTGGTCAGTCCGTTCCCCCCCGCGGTCTGAGCGGTGGGCTCAGGCGGCTGGCCTTCCGGTTCAGCGAGAGCCAGTGGGGACACTGGCTCCTCCTGATGCTCGCCGATCGGGTCGGCGTCGTGGAAGGTCTCGGGGACGATATCCTGAAGGGGCGGCCGCCCAACCCTCTCGTCGAAATGGGCCTGGTGCGGCGAGCTCACGCCCGTTCGGCAGCCATAGGCACCGCCATGGCCTTGGCAGCGGTCGTGGGAGCGGTGGTCATCGTCGCGGTCAGGCGCAGGGCGCGATGAGGTCGAGCGGTCCGGGAGCACCCTTGGCCGCAGCCGTGGTCATCGGCTTCGCTCTGAGCGGTTTTTTCGACGGCGTGCTGTTGCACCAGATCCTGCAGTGGCATCACCTCCTGAGTCTGGTGGAGAACCCGCAGCTTCAGCCCCTCCCGATTCAGATTCTCGCAGACGGCCTTTTTCACGCAGTGATGTACGGTGTTGCTGCCATTGGCCTCGTTATGCTCTGGCACTCCCGCACCGCTCTGGCTGCGCCCGGCGGCTCAGCTCGCCTTTGGGGCGGTATCCTGGTCGGATTCGGAAGCTGGAATGTTCTAGATGTCGGCGTCGTACATTGGGTCTTGGGTCTGCATCGCATCCGCCTGGATGTCTCCGACCCCGTGCTGTGGGATGCCGGCTGGATGGTGGTCCTGGGGATCGTCCCGATCGTGGCCGGTGTTCTTGTCCTCAGGCGGAGCCGTCGAGGGGGAGGGGGGGACAGAAGGCAGACCATGGCGGCGACGGCGGTTCTTCTCATGTGTGGAGGCTGGGCCCTGACTCCGCCGCCTTCGGACGGTGAGATCGTCGTCCTGTTCAGGCCAGGCGTCGACGTGTTCGGCGCGGCAGTGCTGACGGACAGCCGGGTGGTCCAGATCGACGCTACAGGAACCGTGGCGATTTTCCGCCTCGCGGCAGACGTTGCGCCCTGGCAGCTCTACCGCCACGGTGCGCTTGTGGTTCAGGGTGCCGGACCTGCCGGTTGCCTGACCTGGAGCCGGGCTAGGGCATAGGGCACCAGCAGGGGTATTGTTTCGGCTGACGCGCGGTTGAGCCGCTTGCCGGAGGCCCGGGGTTCGGTGTCCAGCCCCGCTGTCAGGCTCTGCGTCCTCGAAACGCTGGCCCGTTCTGGTCCCGTGCGCACGCGCGCGAAAGTCCGGAATCCCCCCTAAGGCAGCCGCTCGGCAGCACGCGCATTGAGGGGGTCTCGTCACTTCCGGAGGTAGAAGATGTCCATCATAGACAAGGCCCTTGCCGCGATCACGCCGCTGCCGTCCGAGGAGAAGCAGGCACAGGCGACTCGCGACGCCCGGGCCCTGGCCACGCCGGGAGACTGGCTGTCCAGGGTGCTCGATCACCACGACCTTATTCGCGCGGCCTTTGCGGCGGGCGGGCAGGCCCAGACGGCGGGGGAACGGGAGGCTGCGCGCCGAACGCTCGCACGGGTCCTCAACGGTCATGCCTTGGCCGAGGAACTGGTCCTCTACCCCGCTCTGGGACAAGCTGGCGAAAAAGCACACGCGGCGCACGCCTATCTGGAACAGACCACAACGAAAACCCAGATGGCCGAACTGGAGAACATCGCCCCGTCCAAACGTGAATGGAAGGACAAGTGGCATCATATCGAGGGGGCTGTCCTCACCCACATGTATGAAGAGGAGTCGGGCTGGTTCCTGGACCTCCAGAAGACCGTGTCCAAGCCGGAGCGGCTCACCGCCCGCTATATGGAAGAGTACAGCCGTTACGTGGACGGTACCTAGGCACTTTCGGGTCTCCAGAGAATGGAACTTGAACGATGGTCCCGCGTCCGGCCCGGCCAACGATCTCCCGCTGTCCACGCCTTGGCTGTCTAGCTTGTCGTGGCCACGGGAGCCACGGCCCTGGTCGCCCATCAAGAGATCACTCTGACAACGACCTCAGCCGGCCTGGTGCAGCTTCTGCACCGCCTGCGGCAGGACGGGTTCGAGCAGCTGATGGATGTCGATCTGCGAGCAAATGGCCGCGGTGCATGGCTGGTTCATCACCTCCTGTCGCTCTCACTCAATGCGCGGGTGCGGGTTCGCACGCCGGTCTACAACCTGCCCCTGCCTGCAGCCGGGCGCGTCTTTGCCAATGCGCCCCGGTCTGGAGGCCCTGGCGATCTCGACGCGTGAGGCCGTTCTGAACCGGGCGGAGTCATACCGGAATGCATCCCCTCAGGAGCCCTTGCATGGCCGTTGACGACCCGTCGGACCTCGAAGATGTCGTGGCCCGTTCGGCCTTCGACAACAGCCGCTTCACCATCAATTTCGGACCACAGCATCCCGCCGCTCACGGCGTACTGCGACTTGTGCTGGAGCTGGAGGGCGAGATGGTCGCCCGCGTCGATCCGCACATCGGTCTGCTCCACCGGGGAACCGAAAAGCTTATGGAGGCGCGCACCTATATCCAGAACATCCCCTATTTCGATCGACTGGATTATGTGGCCCCGCTGAATCAGGAGCATGGCTTCTGCCTGGCGATCGAGAAGTTGCTGAAGATCGAAATTCCGCATCGCGCCCAGCTGATCCGGGTTCTGTATTCAGAGCTCAGCCGCATCCTGTCCCATCTGCTCAATGTGACCACCCAGGCCATGGACGTGGGGGCCCTGACCCCACCGCTCTGGGGTTTCGAGGAGCGCGAGAAGCTCATGGTCTTCTATGAGCGGGCCTCAGGGTCGCGCCTGCACGCCAACTATTTCAGACCGGGCGGCGTCCGCCAGGATCTTCCTGAAGATCTGCTGGACGACCTTCAACAGTGGTGCAGGGCCTTCCCCGCCACGCTGAAGGATATGGAAAGCCTGTTCATAGAAAACCGCATCTTCAAGCAGCGAAACGTGGATGTCGGCGTCGTCAACCGGCAGCAGGCTCTGGACTGGGGCTTTACGGGCGTGATGCTGAGGGGGTCGGATGTGCCCTGGGACCTGCGCAAGTCCCAGCCCTACGAATGCTATGCCGAACTGGAGTTCGACATCGCGGTCGGCAAGAACGGGGACTGCTGGGACCGGTGTCTCTGCCGGATAGAGGAGATGAAGCAGTCGGTCCGGATCATGGAACAGTGTATCGCGCGCCTGCGGCTCTGCCGCGGTGCTCCGGTCCTGATTGATGACAACAAGGTTGTCCCGCCACGGCGCGCGGAGATGAAGCGTTCGATGGAGGCACTGATCCATCACTTCAAACTCTATACGGAGGGCTTCACGACGCCGGCCGGAGAAGTCTATGCGGCCGTCGAGGCCCCCAAGGGTGAATTCGGCGTCTATCTGGTGTCGGACGGCACCAATCGACCATACCGGTGCAAGGTGTCGGCTCCCGGCTTCAGGCACCTGCAGGCGATGGATCTTCTGACCCGAGGCCATATGCTGGCCGACGTGTCCGCCATACTGGGCTCTCTAGATATCGTCTTCGGTGAAGTCGATCGGTGATCGCGCCCGCCCGGTGAGCCCGTCAGGCCCGGCCCTGGACGGGAAAGCGGGCGTCCTCATCCATCAGGCGACCAAGGACGCCGCAGAGCTCCGGCGATGTGCCTTCTCTGAGCGCATAAGCCACCTCCTCCTCGCCGGCCGGCTTAACGAGAAGAAAGAGCGTGCCGGTGTCCGATCGCGCCACGGCCAGTCGATCGAGTTCGTGCACCTTGACCTTCATCAGAGGCTTATCGCGGTCTTCGGTCCAGGCCGTCTTAACCCAGGTTAGGGTCCGCGACGAGGCCAGGTTTGCGCGCGTGGCTCAGGCGGGGCCGCCAGCCCGCCAGGGATAGGGCCGCTGTCCAGCCAGCGAGAAAGTCGCAAACGCATCACCCAGAACAGGCGTCTAAGGGTGTCATTGAAGGCATATTGTCCGGCTGCCAATGCTGCAGGCGCGGAACTCGAGAGAAGAGAAGGTAAGATTCTATGTCTGATCATCCCCCTGAAACTCCGGCTGACGCCGTTCATGCCGGTCAACCGGTCGAAGCCCAGCAGGTCCGTCAAGGACGGGGCGGGGTCCGGATCGCCACGGTTCTCGCCTTGGCCTTCATCCTGACCGCCATCGGGTTCGCCATTGTCTGGGCTTTCTGGGCCGGGCCCTTTGCTGCAGGACGCGCCAATACGGGACAGCAGGATGTGGATGCCGCAGCCTTCCAGGGCGGCGACCGTCGTGTCCCGAATGCTGATGCGCCGACCACGTCCACCGGCGAGCCCACCCGCCCCGCCACCGGAGACGCACCGAACGTCAACGCCCCGACGGTCTCGGCGGAGCCCTCGAGAGCCGACCGATGAACCCGGGGTCCGGGCGGCTGGCCTCGGCCGGTCAGGCCCTGTGCGGGAGCGTCATCCTTTCCGCGGGCCTGCTGTCGGCTCGGCAGGGATTTACCTTCGACGGAACATCGGCCGTCTGCATCGGCGCAAGCCTCCAGCTGGCGGGGCTGTTCCTGCTCCTGGACAGGGTCGTGCCGGAGGATTGGCTCCGCTGAAGGCCCTGACCGCGGTGGGCACCGCCCCAAGCTTTAGATTGGCCATACTGTCCGGCCCTTATCCCGAAGGCCGTCACGGGAGCGGGAGGACCGGTAGTGGACACACGGCATCCCACCTGACCGAAGCGGGTTGTGCATACGGTAAGTGGTGCGCAGGCCGGGTCGCAGTTCCGGCCCTGCGAACGGCTTCCTCCATGAGGCCCCCCGGCACCGTCTGGTGGCGGGGGGTTTTGGGTGTCAACGGCATGAGGCTGCGCGCTGACGGTGGGCTGGCTGGAGGGCCGGCAGGGATGGAGTAGTAATGAAGCGCTATGCCTATGCCTGGATAACCCTGGCCTTCTTCAGCCTGTCCATCTTCGGCCACCGGCTTTTCGGCTGGCTGGCCTTTGCCGAGGACGCGCGGGAGCACGGGACCTCGGCCTCGATCATGCCCTATCTGATCATCATGGGGCGGGACACCTTTGAAAACTGGCATTCGGAGTTCCTGCAGCTGCTCTGGCAAGTGGTAGGCTTGGCCTATTTTCTCTATGTCGGTTCCCCGGCGTCCAAGGAAAACGGTGACCGCACTGAAGCCAAGCTTGATGCCCTGATCCAGCTCCTGGGACGCGAACGGGGGGAAGCGATTCTTCGAGAGATCGACCACCTGTATGAGCGGCGCGGTGGCCACGCACGGATCCACATCGATCCACCAGTTCGGTCTGGCCGTTGATATGCCCCGGGTACCCTCCTGGGCGCTGCCCCGACCGACGGCTAACCCCGCCGGTTGACGGGCGACGTCCACGAGCGGGTGTCGCGGCATCAGGGTGGGCGACGGGTCACAAGCCGTCCGAGCTTCAGAATGACTAAGATCGAGCGGGCAAGATCATGAGCAGCCTTGGCATGGGCCGCCACCCTGAAGAAGGGCGGCCGGACGCTACTGTCGATGTCATGGCACGCCTGGAGAACACCGACTGGTCGCGCTCAACCCTAGGACCGGTAGAAGACTGGCCAGACGTGCTCGGCAGTACGGTCCAGCTTATGATGGCGTCCGGATTTCCCATGTTTCTGGCGTGGGGGCCGGGGCTCACACTGATTTACAACGACGCCTATCGCGCCATCCTCGGGGACAAGGATCCCGGTGCCTTCGGTGGTCCGTTTCGCGAGGTCTGGCGCGAGATCTGGGATGACCTGTCCCCCCTTGTTGATCGTGCGCTGCAAGGGCAGTCCAGCTTCGTCAGGGACATGCCGCTGACCATGAACCGGTCAGGCCAGGATGAGCAGACGTGGTTCACCTTTTCCTATTCGCCGATCTACGACAGTTCGGGCTCGGTGGCAGGCCTGTTCTGCGCCTGCACGGAAACCACGGATCAGGTCCTAGCCGGCCGGCGCAAGGATGAGGCCATAGCGGTCGAAAGGCTCAGGCAGACGCGCCAGTCAGCTCTGATCGCGCTGGATGACAGCCTGGCAGAACTTCTGGAGCCGCAAGACATTGCTCAGGCCGCCAGCCGCATTCTGGGCGAGGCACTGGGAGCCTCGCGCGTCGGTTATGGCGTCATTGATGCGTCGACCCGCTGCATTGCCATCGAAGGCGACTGGGCCAGGACGGGACAGGCCAGCGTCGTGGGCGAACATCGTTTCGACGAGTACGGAAATTATGTGGACGACCTACTTGAAGGACGCCCCGCCATAGTGCGCGATGTCCGTAGGGATCCTCGTACGGCGGGAAGCGTCGATGCGCTCATGCGCTTTGATATCCATGCCCTTCTGGACGTTCCTGCCGTGGAGGGCGGAAAGACGATCGCCCAGATCCTGGTGCACAGCGACCAGCCGAGGGACTGGACGTCCGAGGAGGTGGAATTTACGCGGGCCTTTGCGGAGCGGACGCGCGCGGCGGTCGCAAGGCGCGAGGCCGAGCGTCGCCTGGAATTGGGACGCGAGGAGCTACGGCGACTTGCAGACAACCTGCCCCTGCTGGTCTCATCGGTCGACACAGACCTGCGCTATGTCTTCACCAACAAGGGCTATGAGGACTGGTTCGGGGAGCCGGCCGAATCCTTCCGCGGCCGGCTCATCCTGGATGTGCTCGGTGAGGAGGTGTTCCGCCTCATGGAGCCACGCTTCGAACGGGTGCTGGCCGGACATCGGGTGTCTGTTGACCAGCTCATGCCCTACAGCCGCGGGGGGATGCGATACACCCATACCGAGCTGATCCCGCGACGGGACGCGGAGGGGGCCGTCGAGGGCTTCTATGCTGTCGTTCAGGATATTACCGAAAGGCGGGATGCCGATCTGCGCCGGGGCGTTCTGGTCGAGTTGAATGACGCGATCCGAGACCTGACCGACGCGGGCGAGATCGCCCATGCCTCCGCCCGCGTACTGGCCCAGGCCCTCAATGTGAGCCGGGTCGGCTACGGCGTCATGGACACCCGTGCCGAGACGGTCACGGTCGAGCGTGACTACAATGCTCCCGGGGTACCCAGCATCGCAGGCGTCATCCATTTCCGCGATTTCGGCTCCTATATCGACGACCTGCACCGAGGCGAGGTCGTCGTTTTCGACGATGCGGCCAGGGATCCCCGCATCAGCGATGGCGGCGCAGCCCTAGACCGCATCCAGGCCCGGGCGCTGATCAACCTTCCGTTGATGGAAAAGGGCCAGGTCGTGGCCCTTCTGTTCGTCAACAATGCCTCTGCGCGACCCTGGACTGCGTCCGACGTGTCCCTGGTTCGGGAGGTTGCCGAAAGGGTCCGAACCGCCACGGAAAGAGCGCGGGTCACGGTTGCAGTGCGCGAGAACGAGGCACGGCTGCGTTTTCTCGATGATCTCAGCTCCGAGGTTGCGCGACTGACGGATGCGGACGACATCCTCGAATGCACCACCCGACTGACGGCACGGCACCTCGGCGTGAGCAACTGCGCCTATGCCGACATGGACGATGACCAGGACGGCTTTACGATCCGGGGCGACTGGTATGATGACGGCATGTCGAGCATCAGGGGCCATTACCGGCTTGCAGACTTCGGGCGTCTGGCGGTGCAGGAGCTTGGGGCGGGTCGGCCCCTCATCATAAACGACAACCTGAAGGAGATATCGCCTCATGAGGCGGCCACCTTCCAGTCCCTGGGGATCTCGGCGACCATCTGCATGCCGCTGGTCAAACAGGGACGTCTGACGGCTCTGATGGCGGTACATCACCGCCGGCCTCACCAATGGACTAGCGAAGAGCTGGCGACGCTGCGCGAAGTGACGGAGCGCTCATGGGCCCACATCGAACGGGTTCGTTCACAGGACGCGCTGCGGGAGAGCGAGGCCCGGTTCCGCAATATGGCCGACAACACGCCCATGATGATGTGGGTCACCGATCACACCGGGGCCTGCGAATATCTGAACAAGACCTGGTACGACTTCACGGGCCAGACCCCGGAGCTGGCTGAAGGGTTTGGCTGGCTGGACGCCGCTCACCCCGACGACAGGGCCTCGGCGGAGGAGGCCTTCAGGCGGGCGAATGCGGCGCGTCGCCCGTTCCGCGTGGAATATAGGCTCCGCCGGTACGATGGCCTGTATCGCTGGGTCATCGATGCCGCCAGTCCACGGTTCGCTTCGGATGGCCGTTATCTGGGTTACGTCGGCTCCGTGATCGACATCGACGAGCGTCGCGAGGCGGAGGACGCGCTGCGGGCCACAGATGCGCGGCTCAGGGACCTCAATGCCACGCTGGAGGACCGGGTGACGGAGCGTACGGATGAGTTGCAGGCCGCCCACGAGGCCCTGCGCCAGTCGCAGAAGATGGAAGCCGTAGGTCAGCTGACCGGTGGTATCGCCCACGACTTCAACAATCTTCTGGCCGGCATATCCGGTGCACTGGAGCTGTTGTCCAAGCGGCTGGCCGAGGGTCGGCTGAGCGGCATGGACCGCTATATCGATGCAGCGCTCGGGTCGGCCCAGCGGGCGGCGGCCCTGACCCAGCGCCTGCTGGCCTTCTCGCGTCGCCAGACCCTGGACCCCGAGCCAACGGACGTGAATTGGCTGGTCGCGGGGATGGAAGAGCTGATCCGGCGTAGCGTGGGACCGGATGTCCACCTTGAGGTGATCGCGGCGGAGGGTTTGTGGAATACGCGGATCGACCAGTCACAGCTCGAGAATGCCCTGCTGAACCTGTGCATCAATGGGCGCGACGCCATGGCTCCCCACGGTGGGCGGCTGTCCATCGAAACCGCGAACAGGCGGCTGGACGAGGGGGCGGCGCGCGAGTGCGAACTGTCCCCCGGAGACTATGTGACCCTTTCCGTCACCGACACGGGCTCGGGCATGCCGCCCGAGGTCCAGGCCCAGGCCTTCGACCCGTTCTTCACAACCAAGCCGCTGGGCCAGGGCACGGGACTGGGCCTGTCGATGATCCACGGCTTCGTACGGCAGTCGAACGGCCAGGTGCGCATTCATTCCGAGGTGGGCTCTGGCACGACCATGTGCCTGTACCTGCCGCGGTTCAGCGGCGCGCTTGAGCCGTCCGAAGCGGTAGGGGACAGTGTCGTCGCCGAGGGCGGTCACGGCGAAACGGTCCTAGTCATCGATGACGAGGAGACCGTGCGCATGCTGGTCACGGAGGTTCTGGCCGAGGCGGGCTACACCGTGGTCGAGGCTGCAGACGGCCCGTCCGGCCTGGACATCCTGCGCTCGGACCGGCGGATCGACCTGCTGATCTCGGATGTGGGCTTGCCGGGCGGTATGAACGGCCGTCAGGTCGCCGATGCGGCACGGGTGGTTCGCCCCGACCTGCGCGTGCTCTTCATCACCGGCTATGCCGAGACGGCGGCGGTCGGCAACGGCTTGGCGGCCTCCGGCATGGAGGTGATGACCAAGCCGTTCGTGATGACCGACCTGGCGAACAAGGTTCACGAGATTCTCGGGGGATCCGCCTAGCGTTCACCCTCGTCTCAAGGCCTCGGCGGCCCATCGACGAATGTCCGGAACCGGACCCAGAACGGACGGGAGGCCGGAAATCCAGCGTGTCCGTCACGGCGCGCCCGCCTGCAAGGAACGCGAGCGGCCCGGGGGGATTGGACTGACAGATGCCCGAGAAAGAGAGCGCCATGTCTGCATCCACCCCCCATTCGACGGACGCCGACGTGGCGTCGCCGGCTTTCCTCGATCGTGATCAGGTCGAGGGCGATCACGAAGCGGCCAGCATCCGCGCGGCCATGATCAACCGGCCGCGTCAGGCGCTCTACGATTTCTGGCGCGATTTCCGAAACCTGCCCCGGTTTGCGGAAAACATCAGGGAGGTCGACATTCTGGACAGCGGCAGGTCGCAGTGGTCGGTGGCCGGACCGGCAGGGGTCGATATCGACCTGGTAACGGAGATCACCCAGGACGTCCCCGGCGAGCGGATCGCCTGGCGGTCTACCGAGGATTCCGAGGTCGACCACGAGGGCTGGATCGAGTTCCGGGACAATGCCTTTGGGCGGGGCACCGAAGTGAGGATATTCATCAGCTACGATCCTCCGGCGGGCGGCCTCGGCAAGGTGGTGGCCAAGGTCCTGCAGCGCGAGCCGCGAATCCAGGCCCGCCGGGAGCTGCGCCGCTTCAAACAGCTCATGGAAACCGGAGAGGTTTCCACATCCCGGGCCCCGGACGCCGCGCCCCGCGCGGAACGCCACCTCTGAAACTGGGTCTAGTACCCGCCCCTCTACGCGAAAGGCCACGCCGCCATGAGAGCCCTGACCTGGCACGGCAAGCACAATGTCCAGATGGACACGGTCCCTGATCCGCAGATCGTCAATCCGAGAGACGCGATCATCCGGATTACCGCGACCGCGATCTGCGGTTCGGACCTGCACCTTTACGACAGTATGATCCCGGGCATGTCGAACGGCGACATTCTCGGGCACGAGTTCATGGGTATCGTCGAGGAGGTCGGACCCGCCAACACGACCCTCACCGTCGGGGATCGTGTGGTCGTCCCGTTCGTGATCGCCTGCGGTCAATGCTTCTTCTGCGAGCACAGAATGCCGGCGGCATGCGACAACTCCAATCCCGCGGACAAGGCGGATGCGTCGGAAATCGCCTATGGATATGCCATGACGGGGGCGTTCGGCTATTCGCACCTGACGGGTGGCTATGCCGGGGGACAGGCGGAATACGCTCGCGTGCCGTATTCGGACTATGGCCCCATCAAGATACCGGATGGCATCGAGGACGAGCGAGTTCTGTTCCTGTCCGATATCTTTCCGACGGGATGGATGGCGGCCGAAAATGCCCAGATACAGCCGGGTGACACCGTCGCCATCTGGGGGTGCGGGCCCGTGGGCCTCTTCGCCATAAAGAGTGCCCGGCTCATGGGCGCAGGGCGGGTCATCGCGATCGACCATCATCCCCGGCGCCTCGAGCTCGCCCGCCAGAACGGGGCCGAGGTCCTCAACTACCATGAGGTCAAGGTGCGCGAGGCCCTGATGGAAATGACCGCAGGCATCGGTCCGGACAGCTGCATCGATGCCGTGGGGATGGAGGCACACGGCTTTTCCCCGGATAACATCGTCGATGCCATCAAGCAGGAAACCAAGATCCTGGGTACGGACCGACCCCACGTCCTGCGCGAAACCATAATGGCCGTGCGCAAGGGCGGAACCGTCTCAGTCCCCGGCGTATACGGGGGCGTGGCCGACAAGTGGCCGGTCGGAGCCTTCATGGAGAAGGGACTGACACTCAAGACCGGCCAGACCCATGTCCAGAATTATCTGCCGCAGCTTCTCGAACTCATCCTTGAAGGCAGGATCGACACGACCGATCTGATCAGCCATCGGCTGCCGCTCGAACAGGCACCGGAAGGTTACAAGAATTTCAAGGACAACCAGAATGAGTGGACTAAGGTCGTGCTGAAACCCGGATAGGACTTGGGTGGGCCGGGCCCTCTCGCCTTCGTCATTGTCCATTCACAGACGATCGAACCTCACGGCTCCGGCTCCACAGGTCCAGCCGGCGGAGCTTGGCCATAGGTCCCGTGCACGGGGGTCTGGACCGGTTGCTGCATGGGGTTCTGGTGCTTAGGGTTACGGCTGCTCGGTCCCACACCCTGACCAGGTCCGCCCGCAGCCGGGTCAAGCGGACGCTGTTGCGGACCCGGGCCGGGTTCATCGACCCGCTCCTGGCCCAGGCCACGGTTGGCTTCGGCGGGATCCCCCTCGACGCGCGGCCCCGTCACCGGCTGATCCTTTTCGGTGCATCCGCCATGGAACGGATGGTCTCGCACCATCCGTCGCCGGGTTCGTGTCTCCCCACAGACCCTCCATGGGGGTTGTGCCGGGGCACACGACCAAGCTTGCCCGGTGATAATTGGCACGTCGGCGCCTTGGTCATTGTCGTCTCCATTGAAAAAACAGTGCCTACGCAGCGCCTGTCCCAGGGCTGCTGTTCCCTAGGTCCCCTATCACGCTCCGGATGGAGCAGCACACGGACAGGGTGGGACTCCCCGCACGGCTCATCCGGCTGATGAAGAAACGGACACACACGACAGAACGGGCTGTCTGGATTAATGTGTGCTCATGCGGACGCTGGTGGTTTCAGCGAACGCGGCCCGATGTCCGGTCGCCCTGCCACCGCTCCGGAGCCTCACGTGCCCGGGGCTTACCATTTCGAGGCCTTCTTCCGTCTGTCGTCTGAGAAACGGGCTGAGGTGGGCGACACCATGGAACCCCTGCAGTGGTGGCCTCGTCATCATGATCTCGAAAGGGGGGCTGAACCGCAACACCTCTATTCTTGTAGCGGGCAGGGTGTCGTCTTCAACCACCGCGGCCTCGGGGCGGCAGAGCAATGTCCATCCTCATGCGCGTTCCGCGTATCGCCACGTCGATGCTTCTGGACCCCGGAAGGAGAGGGTCGCGCTTGTAAAGAGCCTGGCTGTGATGGATCGGGAAGCTGCGGCCATTCGCATTGCGATCATGCTGGTGTCGCTTCATGACCGGCTCGCGGCCCTGGGGCTCGGCCTCGGAGGGTGCATTTCGCCTCCCGCTGACTCAGAGAGAGATTGGCGATCTCGTCGAGATCACGTCGGTCCACGTCAACCGCACCCTGCGTGAGTTCGACCGCCTCAGCCTCATCCGGCGGTCAGATCAGAGGATCGCCCTCCTGGGTATCGACGGGCTCCGGCGGATGGCCAGCCCTGCCGACCCGGGAAAATCGAGGCCGACGCAGAATGGATAACCTGGCAGGGATGACCGTACCAGCGTTTGGGGGCACGTATTGCAATGCCTGACGACTAGGAACGGTTCTTGTCGCGTACAACGGCATCACCGGTGGCATCAGTGCCGTCATTCTGCGGCCGCGCAGGCGTGTTGCCGCCCGGCTGCGGGACTTCGGAAGGTTGGACGATCGCATCCGCTGAGTTGTCGATGGAGGTCACAGCGTCCCTGGACCACGCGTTCCAGGCCAGGACGGCGCATGTAACGAAGAGGAGGACCAGGCCGAGGATCAGAAAGCCGGGGCGGCGGGCGAGGGGGCGCGGGGACATATTAACTCCGAAAGTTCTCATGCCCAGCGGCTGCGATCCCGCAGGGCTCCCAAAGTCCGGTCATGGCCTCTTCGGCCTGTGGCTTTTGGGACTGGCCGCGCCTGACAGGAGAGATGCCTGGGGTAGATCTGATCCGATAGGATCCGAGCGGAGCCTCACGCACGAGCGGCCAGGCGGACTGCGCACTCCCGCGTTCGGAGCGATCCTCGACACGGGAGCGGAAACCCGCCGTGGAACCGGATCAGGCGCTCTGCGGTTTCGGCACGATGAGCAATCCCCTTCAGGACAAGGACCGGCAGTGGCGTCGTCGGCCGAACGGGGCCACGGCCGTCTTTGACCCGGGTTTGTCGGCCCTGGGCACGGATGATGAGGCGGGGGGAGCCGTTGCGCCGCCGCCATCAGATGGAGCCTCGGATTTCGGTCCGCCGCTTCCGGCCACGCCATCCGACCGTGGCCGCGGCCTGCGGCTGACCCCCGGATTTTGGTATAGTTGTGTGGCGGTCGTCCTCCTTGTCCTGGTCATAGCCGCAGGGTTCAGTTTGAACTGAGATCAGCCTTGGACGCTGAGGGTCGTGAGACCGGATTGCGACCTCCGCAACCGGCAGCGGCAGAGGACGCTGGATGGGCATATGCCCGTATCGCCGGGGCCACCCAGGGATTCGCCCCACATGCCGCTTCTGTCTTTTGCCCGCATACTCTTTGGCGTTCTGTCGCTCTGCATTCTGGGCCTGGCAGCCTATCTGCTGATCAGCTGGTGGTCGGGCGAGGCGCGGTCGACCGCAGACGGAGCCGTCTATGTCGTCCGGGATAGCTGGAAGCTCGGAGCCGGTCTGGCCCTGGCGGGCTGGTCCGTCTTTGGCCGCTGGATCGTATTGGTGGTGCTGAGCCACCCTGACCGCCGGGCCAGCCGACCCCAGAGGGGCCGCGGAGAGGTCGTGGCGGGTCCGGGCGATGACGAAATCTATCTGGAAAGCCACGGGCCAGCCGAAGGGCCCGTTGTGATCTTCACCCATGGATGGGGCCTGGACAGCACGATCTGGAATCTGGCGAAGCAGGATTTCGAAGGCAGCATGCGAATGATCACCTGGGACCTGCCCGGGCTGGGCCGGTCCAGGCTGAAAGGCACCCTGACCCTGCCGCGCATGGCACAGGCCCTGAAGACGGTCATCGCGCAGGCCGGTGGACGCCCGGTAGTTCTGGTCGGCCACAGTATTGGCGGCATGACTATCCAGACCTTGGCGCGGGAGGACCCGGGCCTGTTTTCCGATCAGGTCGTGGGTGTCGTCCTGTTGAACACGACCTATACCAATCCTCTGCGCACCATGATCCTGGCCCCGTTGATGCGGGCTCTTCAGCGGCCGGTACTGGTGCCCTTGATGTACCTGACTGTCTGGCTCAAGCCCTTGGTCTGGCTGATGGCCTGGCAAAGTTACCTCAGCGGATCCGCTCATATGGCCCAGCGGCTCGGCTTCGGGCCTGACGTCACGAGAAGTCAGCTCGATCACGTCGCCCTCCTGGTCACCCGCAACTCGCCTGGCGTGCAGGCCCGCGGAAATCTGGCGATGTTCGGGTGGGAGGCCGGAATCGCTTTTTCGCGGCTGGGTGTGCCCACCCTCGTGATGGCGGGTGATCTGGATATCGTGACCAAGGCAGAGGCGGGGAAACATCTCGCCGCCTCTGCCGACCGGGGCGAGTTCGAACTCATACGGCGTGCAAACCATATGGGTCCGCTTGAGCAGGCCGAGACCTATCATGCCGCGATCACGCGTTTTGTGGACGGTCTGGGCACGGGGCGGCACGAGCCCGTCCTCTCCGCCGGGCCAGTCGCTTCCGCCTCTGTTGCCGATCCGGGCGATCAGGAACCGGTATCCGATGCAGTCTGGCCCGAGACCCCGCGCCGGATCTGAACCTTGAGCATGGAGGAGACCATGGCGAAGCGTCCACTCAAGCCGGTCAAACCGGCCACCGAAACCCCGCCGCCACCCGGCGCGCTCGATACGACCCCCGGAAAAGGCCCTGTGCGGGTGTTCAAGGCGGGCCAGAACGCCGGCAGCGACCCGCGCTCGACAGCGGCAGCGACGCGTAGCTGACGTCCAGATCGCTCTTGTAGCCTGCAGAGCCGCAAATGCGTCCGGTCTGCCGCCGTATTGAGGAGGGGTAATGGCCCGCTATTTTTTCGATGTGAGTGATGGGGACACTGTGCTCGACCCTACGGGCGAGATCCTGGAGGATAATGGCCAGGCCCAGGCGGTCGCCGTGCGTATCCTCGCCGAGCTTATCCCCGGTCGGGGAGGCGACATCTGGGGTGGCCGTGCCCTGCGTATCCTTATCCTCGACGCCCACAGGCGGCCGATCGGCGAACTGCGGGTTACCGCCATATCTGCTCTTTCGTGAGACCTGGCCTGGACCGGGCACCTGGCACGCAATTGTCGCTGTGACCGGTCTTGGACACTGTTGTGCGGCCTGACCGGCACGGCGTTAAACCCCTGCGCGGGAGAGACCCTCTTCCCCACAACCGACAGGAGGATATCGCATGACGCCCGACCCCAGCTGGCTGGCCACCGCCACCGGCATTCTGCTGATCGTTGTCGGCTCGTGGTGGGGCGTGACCACAGGGCGCCGGGGGCGACCGCCCCGGAACATACGTCCTTTCAACCCCGACTAGGAGAAGTCATGAGCGAGAACCTGAGAGCCATCCCATGGGCCTGGGTGATTGTCATCGGTCCCATCCTGCTGGGGCTCGCCCTGGCCTGGGCGATGCGGAAAACCCGGCGGGCTGAGAAGACCGCCGATCCGGAGACGTCGGCCGACGATCCCTCCCGGGGCATGACGGGGCATGATTGAGGCAAACCGCCTGTCTCTGCAACCACAGCCTTGCCCGACGCCTGCGTCGGACCGGGCCGGGTATGCCGGTCTCCATGCAGCGAAGGCCGGGCTGGTTCGCCCGCCTGTGCATGGACGGCGGCTTCTCGCCATGCGGAGACTACGACTTAACGCATGTGAATGGCAGATGCGCCGTGAGGTGGTTGATGGGGTCAGGAGGTACCCATGAGTCATCAGGAACTTCATGTCACCCAGCCGACGTCGCATCTTTCCAGCTTCGGGCGGACCGCCGCTCCGACAGCCCCCATGCGACACGACCAGAATGCCCGCGCCCAGGTGGAAGACCATCCGGTGTTCGCCGCTCTGTTCGAAGGTACGCGCGATCTCCTGCTCGCGGGTGGGCGCTCCAGGGCTATTGATATCGGGGAGACGCTTGAGGCGAGCCCCGACGTCGTCTTCGTCTTGGAGGGGATGATCGGAAAGTTCGCGCCCGGGTCGCGCGTCTGCGTCGGCGTGGTGGGGGCCGGGGGCCTGTTCGGCTTAGAGACGGCCGTTGGGATGGACCCGTCCACCACCTCCATGGCTCTGGCCGAGACACGCGTGTTTGAGGCACCGGCGACCCTGCTGGTCGAGGGACTGGGCCGGGCCCGTGTTACCGATCTGTGCATGCGTCATGCCCTGGTTCGGCTGGAAACCCTGCAATCGGAAGCGACCTGCAACGCCCTGCACCTCGTGCCCCAGCGGTTGGCCAAATGGCTGGCCCGGCTGCACAGGGCCAATCGGGCCAAAGAGATCCGCCTGACCCAGGGAGAAATCGCCCAGCTCATGGGGGTTCAGCGTACGGCCGTAAACGGTGCGGTACGCCAGCTACAGGACGCCTCGGCCGTCCGCTGCAGCCGGGGAAGGATCATCATCCAGGACCTCGGCAGGCTTGGCCGCGCTAGCTGCGGCTGCCCGCTCTGACGGGATAAAGGAGTGCCCGGGTTCAACCGGCAGGTGGACCCGGGCATTGCCTTCTTTAGGACAGGGGTGTGGTGCGGCCCGCGCCGGGGCCGGCCCCAAGGTCGGCGCCGGTGACGGCATCAAGGGCAGGGTCGGACTGGGTCCGTTCGGCGAATGCGGAGACCGTCGCCAGCTCAGTGTCGGACAAACCGACCGAAGCGGTCCCGTCGCCGCCGTCCACCGCCATCTGGGCGTTCCGCTCGTCAACGGTTTCCCACTGCTCACCCTCGTTCCAAGGCCCGGTCATGTCTCCCTCTCCCTGGGACATGTTGTAGTATTTGTCCGAGAAGTCCGGCAGGCCGCCCAGTTTGCCGGACGGGAAGTTGGGCTGGATGGCGTAGAGGGCCTTCTCGAAGGATTTCTGGTGAGCGATCTCGCGGGTCATGAGGAAGGCCAGGGCGTCCTTGATGCCGGGATCGTCCGTCACATTGATGAGCCGCTCATAGACGATCTTGGCCCGCGACTCTGCGGCGATGTTGGACCTGAGGTCGCAGGTGGGGTCGCCGATGGAGTCGATATAGGCGGCCGTCCAGGGCACACCGGCCGAGTTCACCAGGGCTGGTGCCCCGCCATACAGGATCGAGGTCGTATGGCTCTCGCCACCGGCGTTCAGGCTCATGTAGAGATCAGCTTCTTCTTCGGCGGCCTCCGCCAGCCGTCCCTTGATGCCGCGGTTCAGCATCGACACGATCGAACCGATGACCTCCAGGTGGCTGAGTTCCTCGGTGGCAATATCGATCAGCATATCCTTGCGACCCGGATCCTCGTCGCCGAGCGCCTGGGTGAAATATCGCATGGCGGCGGCGAGTTCGCCTTGGGGACCGCCGAACTGCTCGAGCATGAGGGTGGCGAGGCCTGGATTGGGCTCTGCTACCCGGACGGTATACATGAGCTTCTTGTTGTGCATGAACATAGTGGGATTTCCTTCGATGCTGGTCCGAGACCAACCCCCCAGCGAAGACCGGTTTCCCTCAGGCCTGTCCCATGACTGCAATCGGACTTAAGGGGCAGTTGCTGCGGCGTGAACGGGCCTTCCGCCGTTGCCGTCCCTCGTCCTGCATAAGAGCCTAGACGTCGATCCTGTCGAGGCGGAGGTAGAGGGGATCGAAATCGGAGATGGCGCGCAGCCGGTCGGGCCTCAGCAGGGTGAGGTCTCCCCCGGTCCAGTGAATTAAGTCTTCCTGCCTCAGCTGTTGGAGCAGACGGTTGGCATGCACCGCGCTCATACCCAGGATGTCGGCAAGGTCGGCCTGCGTGATGGAGAAGGGAAAAGCATTGTCCGGCGCCTGGCCGGCGGCCTTGAGCCGGGCGTGGGTCTCGCAGAACAGGTGGGCCATCTGGGCCAGGCCCGTCCGTCGGCCAAGGGAGACGATCCACTGGCGATGGATGGCCGCATCGATGGTGGTCTCCAGCCAAAGCAGTTTGGCCAGATGCGGCTGGGTCTCGGTCAGCTTGCGCAGGTCCTCGTGGGCTACCGTGCTTGCTTCGGACCGGTTCAGTGCCACGACCCCGTGATCCATCGTCTTCAGCGTGAAGCTGTGGAGGTCCAGGAAATCTCCCGCGACGCTGATCTGGGTGATCTGGCGACCGCCATCCGCAAGGGTGGTCACCCGGCCGCACAGGCCCGAAAGCAGCAGAGTGCTGAAGCCGGGCCGATCGCCTTGCCGGACCAGCTCGCTGCCGACCTCATGGATTTTTGGCGGAGACAGTAGGGCCTCAAGGAACCGAAGTTCTTCGGCGGTGAGCGTTGCGCGACGGGCCAGTTTGGCCGCGAGCGGATGGGTCTGCATGGGTCAGGACCTAGTCTGAGGCCCGTTGCACCGTCGAGCCGGTTCTTCAGGGCCATGGGCCGACCTTGAACGCAAGAGTGCGCCCGCCCGCCGGCGGGCGCACTGGCCGGTCGTCCTTCTAGGTCCCCAGGGCCGCGGTGGCACGTTCGTCATGGGTGCGAACGCCCAGCCGCGGGGCGAGGCGGCGGTACTGGGAGAGGGCCTGGGCGACGACCTGGTCCATGTTGTAGTACCGGTAGCTCGCCAGCCGGCCCAGGAAGGTCACGTCCGTGCGATCCAGGGCGAGGGCCTCATACTGTTTGTAGAGTGCCTGGCTCTCCGGGCGGGGGACCGGATAGTAGGGCTCGCCGTGGTCCGTGGGATACTCGTACATCAGGGTCGATCTGGGGTGAGCCTGCCCCGTCAGGTGTTTAAATTCGGTCACCCGGGTGTAGGGCGTGGACTCCGACGGGTGGTTCACCGTCCCGACGGTCTGCACCTGGGCCTCGTCTCGAGTTTCGGTCTCGAAACGGAGCGACCGATAGGGGAGGCGTCCGAACCTGAAGTCGAAAAATTCGTCGATCGGCCCCGTATAGACCATATGGTCGAAGCTGACGGACCCGGTCACGGCGCGATAGTCGACGCCCATCTCGACGTCGATGAGCGGATGGTCGAGCATGGTTTCGAACAGGGCGGTGTAGCCTTCGGCGGGCATCGCCTGGAACTGGTCGGTAAAATAGCGGTCGTCTGTATTGGTCCGGGTCGGGATGCGGGCCGTGACAGACCGGTCCAGTTCGGAAGGGTCCAGGCCCCACTGTTTACGCGTGTAGCCTCGGAAGAAGGTTTCATACAGGTCGCGCCCGACGGCGCTGACCACCACGTCCTCGGATGTGCGGATCACCTCGCGGGGCTCGGCGCGTTCGGCCAGGAAGGCTGCGGCCTCCTCGTCCGTCCGCAGGTCGACCCCATACAGCCTCACCAGGGTCGTGCGATTGATCGGGATCGGCACCTGCTGGCCCCCCACCTCGGCCAGGACACGGTGTTCATAGGGTCTCCAGCGGGTGAAGCGCGAGAGGTAGTCGACTACATCGGTGCTGTTGGTATGGAAGATGTGGGGTCCATATTCGTGGATCAGGATGCCTGCGGCATCGTAGCGGTCGTAGGCATTGCCGCCAATGTGGGGGCGTTTGTCGACCACGAGGACGTGCTGGCCCGACTGGCTGGCAAGCCGTTCGGCCATGACCGCGCCGGCAAACCCGGCACCGACCACAACGACGTCGTAATGCGCGCGTCTCTGGCGTGAGGGCTGTCGACTGGCCGTCGGCACGCGGGGGTGCCTGGACTTACGGGCGAGGCTGGCCTGCTGGACGAGGATGTTCATTTTCAGGAAGGTCTGGTCCCACGACATCTGGCCCAGGGCCGCATCGACCGGCGTGCGCCAGCGCTCGCCGTCTTCACGCGACAGGGCGAGGGCCAGGTCGCACTGGCGGATGAAGTCTTCCGGGTCACTGGCGATGCGGACCGCCTCTAGGGCTCCGTAATGTCGCACGACGTCCGTCACGGCCGTCGAGACGACGGGACGGCCCGCAGCGAGATATTCGGGTGTCTTGGTCGGGCTGATGAAGCGGGTGGCCTCATTCAGGGCAAACGGCATGAGCGCCACGTCCCAGCCGGCGATATAGGCGGGCAGGGCGTCGTAGCTGCGGGATCCGAGATAGTGAATATTCGGCCGGCGCGGCAGGTCTGCCTCGCTGATCTTGACCACGGGGCCCACCATGACGATGGACCAGTCCGGGCGGGCTTCAGCCAGTCGGTCGATCAGGGCGAGATCCAGACGTTCGTCGATCACACCGACATAGCCGAGGCGCGGTTGCGCAAACCCCGACTGGTCGGACGGGCAGGGCAGGTCACTGCGGGCCTGGCTGAAATGTCTGACGTCTACGCTGGAGGGAAAGGGATGGATGTTGGCGTGCAGGTGCCGCTTGGCTTCATAGAGACTGTGTCCCCCGGTGAAGACCACGTCGGCGGCTTCGAAAAGCTCGGCCTCCAGCCGACCCAGCTCCGTCGGGGCGAACCGGAACCCCGACAGTTCGTCCATGCAGTCATAGACAACGGCCGAGGCGTCCAGATGCCGTGAGAATGTCAGCATCATGGGGGTATAGTACCAGAGGACGGGCCGGGTCAGGCCGCGCTCGCTGACCAGTTCGTCCAGCAGCTGCCGAAGCACTGCATCCCGGCAGGCCCCGTCCAGCCCCTCAGGCAGGCGCGGCGTGGCTATGGTGACCCCGCTGGCCTCGCACTCGCGGAGTTGAAGTTCGATCCCCCCGTTGTGGACGACCGCTTCCTCGAAGACGACGACCGGGTGACGTCGCGCGAAACGGCTCATGAGGTGCTGGGGGCGCTGGAAGACGAAATCCCAGCGCAGATGGCTGAAGCAGATGACGGGGGTCGAACTGGCCTCCGCCGGGCCCACGGCCTGAAAGTCTGAAGCGGGCTGGAAACTCGGGGACTCACGCAAGGGACACCTCGATGGTTGATACAGAGACGCAAGGCCGAAGCGACCTCGCCCGTTCCTGAAGGTCCGGTTCCGGCCCTCCCGGTTTGAAGCGGTTTCAACGGGCGTGCACGAGTTGCAGACGCGGCCGTTCAGGGGCCGACACCTGCGGACGCGGATACAAAACCCGGTCGGGCCGCGCCCACCAGCCCGATGGAGGACGCTCCGCAGAACCATGAGATCGTGCCGCGAACCGGCGGCACAGCGCCGCCACCGCCGTCTCCTCCAGACCCTCGGAAGTCCTGTGAAAAACCCCCGTCTCTCTGTGTCCGCGCGCCTGGGTCAGCAGGCTGTCCCAGTCGACGCCGCCCAACAGTGCCCATGCGGTCACAGCCTCGACGCGACCGCCTTGGCGGTTGTGCTCGAGTACCGCGTCCCAGCATTCTGAAAGCCAGGCCATGCGGTCTGCCTCGCAGCCCCCGAGGTGGCACTCCGTGACCGCTAGGATGGCATCGTAACGGGCCTGCACCTCGGCCAGGCGTTCCGGCCAGCTGTGAACCGCCGGAGGCAAGACCCGGACCGTTTCGACGTCCACATAGTCCTGGAGACCATTGCCGCCTCTCAGATGGGGCGGGTAGGCTTCGATCTCGTCATCGAGGAAGCGGTCGCTGGTCACATAGTGGTTGATCCCGATGACGTCCGGGGGGCAGGGAGCTTCGGTCAGCCGCTTCAGCCGCGGCTCGAGCCCATGGCGGGCGATCCGGTCCCAGAGCGGATGCAGGCGATCCACCCGGCCAGAAAGCAGGTCCCAGGTCAACCAGCGGCGATCGTTCTCGAAAGCGACCTGGTCGGCACATGCGGGCGTGCCAGAGCAGAGGCCGAAATCCTCGGTCTGGACCAGCCGGGCGTCCGGAATGATGGTCCGGATGGCGGCCATGGACTGGACCGTGGCCTCGACCTGATTGAGCAGGGCATACCACAACGAGGCTTCGTCGCGATGATGGGGATACCAGTGCCCATAGAGGGCGCTGAACCGGGCCGTGGTGAGCGGCTCATTGACGGGGGTCCAGTCCCGGACCCAGGGGTAACGGCGTGCGGCCAGCGCGGCGTGACGGGCCAGTCCGGGCGCGAACCCCTCGTCAAGCAGATGCGTCCAGCGCGGCCCCGAGCCGTGGTGGACCAGGCCCAGGATGGGGCGCAGGCCGAGGCGCTGCAGGCGCGCCAGCCGCTCATCCGACCACGCCCAGTCGAACAGGCCGGGAGCCGTCTCGGTCCGCTCCCAGAGCAGGGGGTATCGCAGCGCCTCGAGCCCCAGGTCTGCGATCCGGTCGAGGTCGTCGGCGTTGTCGTCGTGCCCGGTCAGCACGAGCTGATCGCGGTAGTGGCCCTGCAGCCGGTTGACCGTGCATTCCACGCCGCCCCAGAGGCTGGGGCCGGTCATGCGGCGCGATCCATGGGTGGATCCAGACCGAAGGTCGGTGCCCGCCGCCACTGGAGCGCCGTCGCAAGGATGGTGTCGATTTGCGAGTGGCGGGCTTTCCAGCCGAGAAGCGCCTGTGCCGAGCTGGGGTCGGCGACCAGCCGGTCCGGATCGCCCGCCCGACGGGGACCGGTCGCATGCCCAGTGCGCCGACCGAGGACCCGATCGATGCCGGCCAGGATGTCGCGGACGGACGTTCCCTGCCCCGTGCCGAGATTGAGAGCCCGGAACTGTCCGGCTGTTGGAGCGAGGTTTACGGCGCGGACGTGGGCATCGGCCAGATCCGAGACATGGACATAGTCGCGGATGCAGGTTCCATCCGGTGTGGGGAAGTCGGTGCCGTTGACGGTCAGGCAGGGCCCCAGGCCCAATGCGGCCTCGAGAGCCCGGGGTATGAGATGGGTTTCGGGGGTATGGGCTTCGCCCAGCGCGCCTGAGGGATCTGCCCCGCAGGCATTGAAATAGCGCAGGGCAATCGCCGAAAGACCAAAGGCCTGGCAGGCGGCGGCGATCATGCGCTCCCCGGCCAGCTTGGTGTCGCCATACGGGTTGATCGGCGTGGTAGGGTCCGTTTCGCGCAGCAGGCCGGGGCCGCCCGGCGTTCCATAGACCGCAGCGGTCGAGGAGAAGACCAGATGGGCCACGCCGCACATATGAATGGCGTCGAGCATAGAGGCCATCCCGCCGACATTATGGTCCCAGTACAGATCGGGGCGGATCATCGATTCTCCGACTTCGATCCGTCCGGCGAAATGGATCACTGCGGTGGCCCCGTGATCTTTCAGCGCCCGAACCAGGCCGGCGCGGTCGCGGATGTCCCCATGGATGAACGGGCCCCACTGGACGGCCTGCCGGTGCCCGTTGCTGAGATTGTCGTAGACGACAGGCAGGTGGCCGGCCTCGGCGAGCGCCTTGGCAGTATGACTGCCGATGTAGCCGGCACCGCCGGTAACAAGAACGACCTGACCCATGTTTGCTTCTCCTTCAGGAGACAGGACGCGGGGCTATGGTCGCCGTTCCCTGGGTCGAGTAGCGGACTGAGAGGCTGGAGCGGTTTTTCGGCACCCTCACGCCCAGGCCGCTAGGACTTCGTCCGATGGCGCGGTCTCGACCTGCAGGCTGTAGCGATCGCGGTACAGCGTCAGCAGCCGGTCATGGGTTTCGTCGGATGAGCTGCAGACCGCGTCGGCGACGACGATGATCCTGTAGCCGAGATCGACGGCACCCAGGACGGCTGCGAGGACGCAGACATCGGTCTCGGCACCGGTGATCACGACGGTGTCGACTTGTTCCGCCCTTAGGCGACTGTGCAGGTCGGTCGCCGTCCAGGGGGAATAGAGACGTTTGTCGACAAGCTGGCCGGGGGGCACGAAGCACTGCAGGGGCAGGGCAAGGTCGAGCCTGGCTGTGCCCAGGGCGTCGATCGTCATGGATGGCCACTGGTCCCAATAGGCACGCCACGTCCCCTCGCCCTCGCCCGGGCGCTGTGCCGGAATGAACCGCGTGAACCAGTTACGCTCTGGCCTGTGTTCGCACAGCGGGATGATGCGGGGGAGGACCTTTTCGGCCCATGGCGTCTGCCAGTCCGTGTCTTCGACAAACATGCGCTGCATGTCGATACAGAGGTGCGCGGCCGAGGCGGGGATAGTTCGGAGAACGCCGCTAGGCATGGTTAGGGTGTTCCCGGACTTGGCCGGCGGCTCGCCTCCGAAGCCCTGGGGGTGGTAGCAAGCGGATCGGAGCCTGCACTGTGTTCAATCCGTCCGGTCTCCACTTCGGTGCGCGAAAACACCTCCTCCTGGCCGGATTCCAGCAGTTCGTCCTCCGGTCCGCCGAGACCGCCCTGGATGAGCCCTGACGGGGCAACGCCCGGGGTGGCCGCCTTGGGATCGCGTCCGGCGGCCTGATCATTCGTCGTGGTGTCGGGGCAGGGTACGGCGGGCGACGATGGCGGCTTCATGACAAGCGGGTTTCTCGGGGAAAGGCAAAAAAAGGGCAGGGGCGGTAAGGTCGTGGACGAGACGCTACCGGCCCTGCCAGGGATCAGGATGAAACCGTGATGGCCCGTCAGAGGGCTGAGCGGATTTCCTCGGCCATTCGCAGATGGGCCTCAATCTTGGGCGCAGTGGTGGCCGCATGCCGGGCGAGCGCGGGGGCATCGGCATTGTCCGCAAACCCCTGGTGAAGCGTAAGGGCCTCATTGTGAGCCGCGATCTGCTGGTCGATGAAAACCCGGTCGAAATCGTCCGCACTCGCGGAGCGCAGATTGTCGATGAGCCCCTGGCGGCGTTCGTCAAGATCGGTGGGCACGGTCGCGTCGGGCGCAGCCCGTGGCACGGCAGCCTTGAGGGCCTCGGAAGCCGCGGTGTGGTCGGTCTTAAGCATGGTGGCGAAGGTTTTTACGCGATCATTTGTCGACCGTTCCAGAGCGATGTCCGCAGCCTGGATTTCGTACATGTCTCCCATAGCGGCGTTAGGCACATAGGCTGCCGGACTGTTGGCCCCCATGGTGGCCGCTGACATCTGGCCAACTGGTGCCGCGGCCGCATCCTGGGCCTTGTCGACCGCCGGGGAGGCACCCTGCTCGTTGCAGGCGGCGAGGCCCAGTACCAGGACGGCGGCGGGTAGAACGATGGATTTCATGATGAGGCTCCCTTGTATGTGGGAGGCGAACCCGAAGGCCTGTCCATCGTTCCGCATGTCGCAAAAGCGACATTCGGCGATCGACCACCTCCCGGAAGCCCGGCCATGGCGTGCGGCTGCCGGGCATGACAGTGCCGGTCTGGGCTGGTGCCAATAAGCCCCGGGCCGTCCGATCTCCGGCTTGGCTCTCAGACGGGCCAGGCCTCTGTTTCCAGCGAGCCGCGCTGCTCGAGGTCGGTCTGGGTCAGGCTCGTGCTGACCCCGTCTCGCGATAGCCGGAATTCGCCTTGCCAGAGGGCGTGAAGCGTCTCGCCGACACCGGCCACACCGCCCATGGCGACAACCATATAGGCCGGTGTCCCGTCGTCGCCCCGGAGCATGACTTCCGCGACGCGACCGAAGGCGTCGCCGTCCGGCCCGCATACGCGGGCTCCGGTCAGTCCGCCCACGGAGAAGAGATCTGTCTGCGAGGATCCTTGGCTGCGAGCGCTGGCCTTCTGGCCGCCCCGTTCGTACCGCGTCTGCTTTCCAAGCCATCGCCAGACACCGACGAGGTTCACCAGCGTCAGGAAGCCATTGGCCCACAGGAGGTTCGGTTGATCGGTCGTGAGCGCGACGATGCACCAGCTCACCGATCCCGCCACAAACACTGCAAAGCCCCAGCCCGTAACGCGGGCCCCGAGGTTGGACGCGGTCATTATGGCGGCGATCGCGGTCGCGAGTGGCGCGATCCAGCCGGCAATGTCTGACATCAAGGGTCTCCTGACTATGGACCGCACCTTGGATGAGTCCACGGGTGCGGTGTGTAATGCCGGGCAGGGTCCTGTGGCTCCGAGTGTCGCCTATCGGGCTATACCGACCTGGGACCGTCATGAGAGTCCGGGGAAGACTGGCTCCGGTGGGTCATCGAAAAAGGGCCAGATCATCGAGGAAGCACGGATGCAGGTCACCCTGCATCGGACGGCTCCAGCGGACCCATATTGGTGTGGTCGTCAGGGCAGACTTCCGGATGCACCGAGGCTGCCGTCACGCGGACGGCAACCTCCCTCTATTGTCAGGTTGTGGCCGATCAGGCCTCAGGGGGCGTCTTCCGGACCAGCTTGGCGGCCCAGACTTCGGCCACGCGACCCGCAGCCGCGCGACCCCCGAGGCCAAACGCCAGGGCACCGGCGACTGCCGCTGCACCGAGGATCAGTCCAAAAGCGAGAAGGACGATATCGTCGGCAATACCCATAAACCGCAGGCCCATGGCCGTGGCCAGGGCAATCGTGGCCCAGCGAACCAGTGTTGATGCGAAACCGTCTGCCCCTTCCGTTCCTTTGTCGATGAGCCGGGCCAGTATGCCCCCGATCAGAACGCCTGCCGTGATGATGACGGCACCGATGATGACATGACCCGCCAGTGCAAGGATTTCCTGAAGCGTATAGGCGATGGTGCCGAACTGAAGCAGCTTTGCAGCCTCCACCGCCGTGAAGGCGACGATGGCCGCCATGACGATCCGCCCGGCAATAGCCGATGGGGTCAGGGCCGGCTTGGCGACACCCCCCATGGCGGCAGCGGTCGCCGGAGTCACATCGCCGGCGTAAGGCGCCGTCGTGGGCGCGGACGCCGCTCGCGTGTCGGGCTTGGCCGTGAAGCTCGTGAGGCTCGAGATGCTCCGGTCGAAGCCGGTCGCCGGCAGTATCCTTTCGACAAGCTGGGCCACCCAGCGGCCAATGAACCAGCCGACGGCCAGAACGATCGCGGCCGCCAGCACATTGGGGATGGCGGCGAGCACCGTGGAGAGTACCGCGACAGCCGGGACAGTCAGGGACTCAATCCCCAGTTGCTCGAGGGCGGCGATGGTGATCGGGATCAGGATCAGGACGAAGACGAGTGTTCCCAGAGCCGTGCTCACGCCCGTGGAGCCCGTCGATCGGGTCAGGCCCGCCTTTTCGACCCATGCGTCGGCCCGGGCAGCCTGAAGAGCGGCCTCGGTCACGCGTCTGGCGAGGGTGGCCACGATGAAGCCGATGAAGAAGATCAGCGCGGCACCCAGGACATTGGGTACGAAAGCTGCAACCTGCGTCAGCAGGGAGTTCAGCGGGGCCACAACTTGGCCAAGGCTGAGCACACCCAAGGCGGCGACGACACCGAATAGCAGAATAAGCCAGAAGGCGACATCGCCCAGGCTGGCTCCAACCGAATGTCGCGGATTGTCGCTCGTGACCGCCTGGGCAGCCCCCGGGATGCGATTGATACCCTTGGCGACGGCCCATTTAACCGCCTTGCCGACGAACCAGGCGGCAAGCAGGATCAGCATCGCCCCGATGCCCTTGGGAGCCCACTCGTACACGAGAGTATCCCAGCCAATGAATTGGTAGTTGGTCGTCTGCATCGCGTCCTCGCTCAAATCCCGCTGCGTAGGCTCGCAAAACCCGGCTTGGCCACACGGGTTCCCCAATCCCGCTTTACGACTTTGGCTTCGGGCTTCTGTGGTGCGATGTCCCGCGATGGCCCGGACGATGAGCCTTTAATGAGCACCGCCGTTCAGCAGGACGCCAGGCGACTGCGATGGGGACGAGGCGAGGTCACGACGCGGGGCTTGGCCGCCCAGACCCGTGAGCAACTGTAGGGGTGCCACAACCACAAGCCATTGCAGCGAGCCACGGAGGCTGCCGACACTCGCGGGAACCGGTGGTGGTGATCCTATCGGTCGCCCACGCTCGGACGTTCGGAAGTCAGATACCCAGGTCTGGCCGACGATGGATACCCGCGTGACAGAAGGCGTCTGAGGTCCGGATGCAGGTCTGAACTGGCAGAGATGTCAGCTCAGATCCGGTGAGACTGGCCCCGGTCCTGAACGCAGGACGTCGTCGACCTTTTGAAAGAGATCGAGGGCCTGCCGGTCGGTCAGACTGTCGATGTCTGAAGCTCCAATGATCGTGTCCAGCCTGCGGACAAGATCGCCGCAGGCGGCCGGTGGTCGCTCTTCGACGACCCATCCTGCTATGGCGGCGATGGCGTGCAGCGCTTCCTGCTCGGTCATCTGGGCTCCTTCCAGCATTGCCACGGCTGCGATCTCGCGGATTTCGCGCAGGGCACGGCGGCAGCTCAGGGCGTCAATCTCGGTCATCTGGACGCAACACGCGGGTGACCTTCGGGTTCACGCCCCGGGACCAGGGAGACGTTCATGCGTGGCGCGCGCTCTGCCGCTGCAGTAAATGGAGCCGGATTGCCGGCCCTCATAGAGGAGGTAAATCCCCCAGAGCAGCCTTGACGGCCGGAGCCAGGCGTTGAGCAATGACCCTTATGCCCTCCGCGTTGGGGTGGATGCGATCCCTCAGGTTCAGCCGCGGGTCCAGTGCGACGCCGTCCAGTAGGAAGGGATACAGGGGCACGGCGTGCTGGGCAGCGACCGCCGGGAACAGGGCATCGAACGCCGGAGCGTAATGGGTCAGCCAGGGTGGAGCCTTCATCCCGCACAGCAGGATGCCAATTCCGCGGATCCTGAGTGACGCAATGATCGCGCCGAGCGCCTCCATGGCTTTGGGCGGCGGCACAGCCTGCATCAGGTCATTAGCGCCCAAGGCCACGACGCAGAGATCGGTATTGGACGGAACCGATGTCGACACGCGGGCGAGGCCTTGGGACAGGGTGTCGCCATTGACACCGGCTCCGATGATCCGTGCGGTCGTGCCAAGGTTCGCCAGGGCGAGCCCGAGCTGGGCGGGAAGGGCCGCGCTGGTCGGCAGTCCGTATCCCGCGCAGATGGAGTCGCCAAACAGGGTGACGACAGGCGTGTCTCGCAGAGTGTCCGGCTTCACGCGTCACTGCCACTCATATCTCTGAACACTGTCTGAACCGCGCTTGCGAGGCCGTCAGTCTGCAGGTCAACCGACACTTCAATGCGCCCGTTCAAGGCGGCATCGGAACGGCCGGGTTCGCTGGGGGGACCGCCCGGCTGGTCTGACCCGGAAACTGCTTCGCCCGCCGAGTTGGCGGCACCCGCCGGACCAATGAAGATATCAGATCGCTCTATGCCATGTTCCTGCACGAGGTGTTCGACGGCGAGCTCGGCGTCGCGACGTGTGGCGAAAGTCGTCTTGAGGGTCTGGCTCATGGTCGTCTCCGTGGAAGATGTCCGTCTAACGCGCCGCCGTCAGAGCTGCTCCGCAGTCCATCGACAGCTGTCGAAAATGTGTGACGCCGCGACCTGCGCAGCGGGCCGAGATGTCCTCGGTGGATCGCGGCTCGCGTGATGCGAACAGATGACCATGTCACTCCGACAGGGTGATCCAGACCGGCGCATGGTCGCTCGCGCCGGGGTGGGCGCGGGGCGCGCGATCGACTCCAGCGTCCTCGAGCCGCGCGGCGAGAAGGGGGCTGAGCAGGAGGTGGTCGATGCGCCATCCGGCATCCCGGTCCCAGGCGTTCCTGAGATAGGACCAGAACGTCCACTGCGGATCGTGTGGGTGGCGCTCGCCCAGTCCGTCGGTCCATCCCTGGTCCAGTAAATCCGCGAAGGCCCGTCGAGGTTCGGGCTGCAGGAGCGCGTTTTCTCGCCAGGATGAGGAATTGTAGATGTCCCGGTCCGTGGGGACGATGTTGTAATCCCCGCACAGGATGGCGGGCACGCCGGCATCCATCAGCGTCTGCGCATGCGCCACCAGGCGACTGCACCAGGCCCGCTTGTAGTCGAACTTGGGCCCGGGCCTAGGGTTGCCGTTTGGCAGATACAGGCATCCGACAAGGATGCCGGCCACGGCGGCCTCGATATAGCGGGCCTGTCGGTCGCCCTGGCCCCCGGGCAGCGATCGGCGCGTGACAACCGGTTCGCCGATCCGGGACAGAATGGCCACCCCGTTCCAGCGTGCCTCGCCAAGCCAGACGGACTCATAGCCCAGTTCCGAAAGTGACCCTTCCGGAAACCACTCCTGTGCGGCCTTGAGTTCCTGCAGGCAGACGATGTCAGGCCCAGCCTCAATAAGCCAGGCTGTCAGGTGATCCAGTCGGCTGTTGATCCCGTTGATGTTGAATGTTGCGATCCTCACGGCGGCTAGAGCTCCGACTTTGTCGTGCCGGTCAAGAAGAAGGCCTCACGGCAGATTGTTGATGCTGGATGACACACCACCCATCGTGAGCAAGCCGGAGACAGGCGTTATGTATGGCGCGCGCGCTAGACCTCGGCGTCCAGTTGGACCTCAACGGCATAAGCGATCACCATCACCCCTCGTGCGGACGGCTCACCTGCTGATCGCTGCACTTGACCGTGGACCAATGCGACTTCGCGTTGACGGCATGGCTGGCATCGGGCCCCACCAGCACATGCGCGTGGCCCGCAGGGTTCATCAGGGAGGTGCCCGCGATGACCGCTCGGGGAGTTATCGGGTCGGGCCACAGTCCGGTCTCCGACCCCCGAGGCGTGCATCATCCATGGGGCTCACTCCTGATGGGGGCTGCGTTGTCGACGGCCGCCGCCGCCGGGGTGACCGGCGCGAGCTCTTCGGCCTGGGTCTTTGGCAGGCCGCCGTCCAGGTGCCGGGTATCGCCTTCGGGCAGTTGGGTGATGGAGATAATGGATTCTCCGTCAGCCATCAGGGGGCGGGCAGCGTCGCCGGCCTGCACGCCGGTCGGCGAGGGGACAGCGACTGTGCGTGTGTCCCCGGTCTGGGTCTGAATTGTTACTTCATAGATCTTCTGGCTCATGTCGTGCTCCTTGCAGGCTGAACCAGATGCCAGCCGTTCCGTTCCCAGCGCGCCGCCAGGCGGGATGCCTCACCGCAACTGGCTATCCTTGCTGCCGCGGCGGTTGATCGAGGAGTGGCTAACGCGCGTGTCGCGTCCGGCCTGGCAGTGGACGCAGGTCGTGGCACCGGGAAGGGCGCGGCGGCGTGCCAAGGGGATGTCGTCGCCGCATTCGACACAATCGGGCCGGCCCGAACCAGACGGGAGGCGGGATCGCGCAGACAGGACGCCATCGACCACCGTGTCTTCGATCTGGTCCAGGACCGCGCTGTCTCGTGTCCAGCCTCCAGCCATATTGAGTCTCCTTCAACCTTGCGGCCTGCAACTCCAACCCAGATGGGCATCGGTCCGTTCCGTCAGGATGCTAACGGGCTGGCAATGCCGTCTCCGGCCATTGTGCAGTGCCTAATCCTGGTGCCGGACAATTACGCTTCAGGCTTCGGCTGCTCCTTGAGGTATTGGTCCGACCTGCTTGTAAATCGTTGCCTGTCTGACCCTGAGATCGAGCCGTCCAGTTCATGCGGGTCATGGATCACCGTGGACGGCGATGGGCTTCGCAGCCAGGGGAGGGGCTTTCATGATATGGCGCAGAAGAGACGGTTCAGCCTGCGAGGTGATCGAAGGGGTGATCAACCGGGCCGGTCGTTTGCTGAGTTGCGCGACGCGGGGCGCGGTATGTTGCACGTGACCGGGCGAACCGCCTGAAACTGGGCGGTCGAGTTGTAGGCTTAATGCGCTTCCATCGCCAGCATCCACACCGCCATGGCGATCATCATCAGGTTTTCGGTCAGGGACAGGAAGCCCAGCGGCACATTGCTGTCGCCGCCGACGCAGGCGCATTTCAGCTCGCGCTTGTCGATGTAGACGGCCTTGAACACGGAGATGGCACCGATGCCGCCGATGAACAGGGCGACCGGCGCCGACAGCCAGGTCAGCACGCCCGCGACCATCAGAGCCCCCGCTCCGAACTCGGCGAAGGGATAGACCTTGCTATAGGGAACCCAGCGCTTCGCAAGCAGGTCGTAGTTCAGGAACATCGATGAGAAGCTTTCGATGTTCTGGAGTTTCAGCATCCCCAGCACCATCATCGACAGGGCGATGAACCATTCGCCGGCGCGGACGGTCAGCGGCGTGCCGTAAACTGTCAGGCTCAGCATCGCCGCCATGACGGCCGTGGTCAGGAACACGACCAGCACGGGCGTATAGGTGGTCGCCTTGGGGTCGCGGACCTTGAGGCCCAGGTAGCGACGCAGATCGTCGTGGCCGCCGACCCGCTGTCCGGCGATGAAGACTTGCGGCGTGGTCTTCACCCCGTGTTCGGCCTTAAAGGCGTCGGTCTGCTCTCGGGTCGTCAGCCAACGGTCCTCAACCTGGTAGCCCCGACTTTTGAGCAAATGACGAGCCTTGAGCCCCCAAGGACAGGTGTGGTCGGGCATCACCATGCGGTGGATAATGGCGGTTTTGGTCATTGCAGCCTCCGTGATCTTCAAATCCGAGGCCGGCACCCTAGGTTCCGTATCATGATACGGAGTCAAGCATGAGTGTGAGGACGATCGCAGGGCTGGCGCGCGAAGGTGGTGTGGGGGTCGAGACGGTCCGCTTCTATCAGCGGCGCGGCCTGATGCCGACGCCTGAGCGATGGTCGAGTGACGGCATGGGCGCTGGAATCCGACGCTATGGCGAGGAGGACGTGCGCCGTCTGAAGTTCATCCGCTCGGCCCAGACGGCCGGTTTCACCCTCGAGCAGATCAAGGAACTGCTCTCGCTGGATGCCGGCCAAGACAGGGCGCGGGCCCGCGCTCTCGCCGCCGAGCGACTGGCCGCCTTGGACCAGACCATCGCCGATCTAGAGGCTGCGAGGGCAGGCCTTCGCAGGCTGGCGAGCGCCTGCGCCGCGAAGGATAGCGGGCCATGTCCGATCATCGCCGCCTTCCAGGGAGAGAAGGCCTGAAGCTCACGCGCCGTTATGACGGCCGAAGACGGTCACCTGACCCCTGCGGTCGATCAGCAGGGTGACGTAGGGCTCGCGCCCCGCAGCCTCCATTCCAGGCGATCCCGCAGGCATGCCGGGTGCGGCGAGCGCCACGGCCTGTGGCCGCTCGCGCAGTAGGCGCGCGACGTCGGCGGCGGGGACATGGCCTTCGATGGCATAGGTGCCGATTACGACGGTGTGGCATCCGGCATAGCGATCCGGCACTCCATGCCGGGCGCGGATCGGGGCGAGGTCTTCGCGCTCGATGACGTCGACGGTCCAGCCCGCGCCGCGCATATGGGTCACCCAGCCGTCGCAGCATCCGCACCACGGGGTTTTGTAGGCCGTCATGCGACGATCCTGGGCCATCGCTGTGCCGGTCGAGGCGAGAGCGACAGCTCCGCCCAGCAGCAGGCGGCGGTTCAATCGAGCCGTCATCAGTGGACCATGAAACGAACGGCGCCCGCCATCTCGTGACCGTCCGCGCCTTCGGCGGTCCAGTTCAGCACGTAGTTGCCGGGTGCCAGGGTCGGCAGATCGGCGGACACGCGCGTCGTCGCAGCGGCGGCCGCGACGGGGACTTCAACGGCGGCCTGACCCTCGGCGGTCACGGTGACGGCCTTGAGCGTCATTGCGTGTGGGAAGGTCGCGGTGAACCAGTCGGGAGAGCCGTTGGTCATCGCGCCATCCGCCGGGCTGGTGACGACGCCGTGCGCGGCATGATCGTCAGGCGCGGCCTGGCTATGACCTGCGTGCGCGTCCTGGCCCTCATTTCCGCAGCAGCAACAGGCGACTGCGGCTTGGGCCAAGGTAGGAACCACCAGGGCCAAGGTCATGGCGGCGGCGGGGATGATGTTACGCATGGACTACTCTCCTAGAACCAGGCCCTGAGGCCAATGACGAAACGGGTGTGTTCGGGCTCTCCGCCCACAGCGCGCGTGAAGTCAGCGGTGTCGCCGAGTTCGCGGCTCCACTCGACGCCCACATACGGCGCGAACTCCTTGGCGAACTCATAGCGTAGGCGCAGACCGGCCTCGATGTGGGTCAGACCCGAACCCAGCCCCAGCTCGGGAATGTCCGCAGCCGAAGCTGCCACCTCGACGCGCGGCTGGAGGATGAGGCGCTGGGTGATGCGCTGGTCGTATTCGGCCTCGACCCGCGCGGTCAGGTCTCCCTCGGTCGACAGGAAGGCCGCGGCATCGACCTCCCACCAGTAGGGGGCCAGGCCCTGGAGACCGAGCACCAGATGGGTCGGGTTCTCGTCGCCCTCGCCGAAGTCCTGACGCACGCCCGCCTGCAGATCCCAGAAGGGCGAGATCGCGCGGCTGTAGAGGGCCTGGACCTCGCCCTCGATCTCGCCGTCGAAGTCTCCCTCGGCCTCGGACTTCCACCAGAAGCGGTTGATGTCGCCGCCGGTCCAGCCCGCGACGTCCCAGGTCCAGCCCTCTTCGCCGTCGCCGAAGCCGACCTCCAGACGGTCGACGATGACGGCGGTGGTCCGGACGTCGCCGTTCTCGCGCCTCAGGATGTCGCGGGCGCCGGTCATCCGGTCCGCGCCCCAGATGACGTCGGCGGCATGGGCCGGGCCGGACAGGGCGGCCGGTGGCAGGGGCGGCTGGCGCGGACGGCCTTCGTCATCCGCGCTGGTGGGCACGTCGGGCGGGCCGCCGACAGACTGGGCACCCATGTCGTGGCCCGCATGGGGGTCGGATTGCGCCGGCATCGCATGGCCGGCATGAGGATCAGCGGCCTGTGACGGCGCGCCCATGTCATGCCCGGCGTGCGGATCAGCGGTCTGGGAAGGCGCAGGCATGACGTGCCCCGCATGCGGATCGGTCGCGGGAGGCTGAACCGGAGGCCGGGCGGGCGTCGCATGCTGGCTGTGATCCTGGGCGGTCGCGGCTCCGGCGACCAGCAACAGAGGGGCGAGCGCTATCATCATCCGGATCATGACGCCGCTCCATCCAGCGGGCGGACGGTGACGACGTTGAACATCCCCGCGTGCATGTGCATCAGCATGTGGCAGTGGAAGGCCCAGTCTCCGGGCGCGTCCGCGGTCAGGTCGAAGGTCACCTTGGACCCCGGCGCGACATTGACCGTGTGCTTTAGCGGCTGATGCCCGGCAGGGCCGCCCGTCACCAGTTCGAAGAAGTGGCCGTGCAGGTGGATGGGGTGGGCCATCATGGTGTCGTTGACCAGGGTCACCCGCACCCGCTCATTTCGCTCGAAGCGGATCGGCTCGACGATCTCGGAGAATTTGCGCCCGTCGAAACCCCACATGAACCGTTCCATATTGCCGGTCAGGTGGATTTCCAGCGCCCGCGACGGCGGCCTCTGATCCTTGTTGGGGGCCAGCGACACCAGATCGGTGTAGACCAACACCCGGTGCGGGACGTCTTCCAGCCCCATGGGCCGCTCGCCCAGCCGGTTAGCCGGGTCCGACGAGATCATGTCCACCCCGACGCCGACCGCCATGCCGGCCGGAGCGTTCTCCGGGTTGCGCATGTCGTGGTCCATGCCCCCGTGACCCATCGCGGAATGATCCATCGGCGGGGCGGCAGGCTCGCCGTGTCCCATGGCCGAGTGATCCATCCCGTGACCGATGGTCGAGTGGTCGATCCCGGCCATCCCGCCCATGCCCATGTCGCGCATGGTCAGGGTCGGCACCTCGCGCAGCGGCGGAACCTCGGCCGCCATGCCCAGGCGCGGCGCGAGCGTCGCCCGCGCCATGCCGGACCGGTCAACCGACTCGGCGACCAAGGTGTAGGCGCGGTCCTCGGTCGGTCGGACGACCACGTCATAGGTCTCGGCCACGGAAATCTGGAACTCGTCGGTCTCGACGGGTCGCACGTTCTCGCCGTCGGCGTTGACCACCGTCATCGCCAGGCCGGGAATGCGCACATTGAAGATCGACATGGCCGAGGCATTGATGATCCTCAGCCGCACCCGCTCGCCGGGCCGGAACAGGCCGGTCCAGTTCTCGGCGGGCCCATGGCCGTTGACCAGATAGGTGTAGGTCGTGCCGTTGACGTCGGCGATGTCGCGGGGGTCCATCCGCATCTGGCCCCACATCTGGCGGTCGGCCAGCGACATCCCGTCCTCACCGGAGATCAGGCCCGACAGGGTCGTGCGCGACTGGTTGAAATAGCCGGGGCTCTTCTTCAGCCGGTCCAGAATTTCGTGCGGGTGCAGGAAACTCCAGTCCGACAGGACGATCACGTGCTCGCGGTCGTAAGCCACTGGATCGGCTCCCGCCGGGTCGATGATCAGCGGCCCGTAATGGCCCATCGCTTCCTGAAGGTTGGAGTGGCTGTGATACCAGAAGGTGCCCGACTGGATGACGGGGAACTCGTAGTCGAAGGTCTCACCCGGCCGGATGCCGGGGAAGCTGACGCCCGGCACGCCGTCCATGTGGAAGGGCAACAGGACTCCGTGCCAGTGGATCGAGGTGTCCTCGTCCAGGGTGTTGGTGACTGAGAGCCGCGCTGTCTGACCTTCACGCAGGCGGATCAGGGGCGCCGGCAGGGTCCCATTGACGGTGATGGCGTGCCCGGTCCGCCCGCCAACCGTGAACGGCGAATGGCCGACGCTGAGCCGAACGTTCGGCCCTTCCAGGGTGGGCAGATCGGCTCGCAGCCCCGCTGATCCGTTCTGGGCCCAGGCGGGCAGCAGCCCTTGCGCGGCCAGCAGCCCCGTGCCGCCCGCGAAGCCGCGCAGCAAGGCGCGGCGGTCTGTCTGGATCGATCTCATGCGTCAGTCTTGGCCCATCTGTCTGACAGGCCTTACGCCAGAACCGCGCGCGCCCCTCGCGGCGGCTGGTCGCAGGGGCTCATTTCGATGGGCCGAGGCGATCCAACAGGGCCTTGCGGGCGCGGGCGATCCGCAACTCGACCGCCTTGGATGACAGTCCCAGTATCTGGCCGATCTCGGCATGGGACCGCCCCTCCAGAACCGCCAGGAGCAGCGGCGCACGCTGACCGTCGGGCAGTTCACCCAGGGCCCGGTTCATCCGCTCAACCCGTCGCCGGTCGTCCATCCGGTCCTCGGCGCCAGGCGTCGGATCGCCGACCGCCATGGCTTCGGGCGCATCGAGACCTATGACGCCCCGCACCAGCCGACGCACGCGACGGCGGCGGCTCCAGTCGCGGCATTTGTTCAGGGCGATGGTGCGCAGCCAGGCGCCGAACGGACGGTCGGGATTGTATCGTCGGATCGACAGCCAGGCGGCAGCGTAGGTCTCCTGAGCCAGGTCCAGCGCCTCGTCGGGATTACCAACGTAGCGGGTGATGAGGCGGTGCAGGTCGCCCTTTGTCGCGGTCATCAGTCGCGAAAACGCCGCCCGGTCTCCTTGGGCGGCCTGGTCTTCGTCTGTGTCGCCGGCCCCCACGCCCGCGTCAGTCGGCGTCGGCGCGCAGGGTCTCGACCACGGCGCGATCAAATTCTTCCGCCTGTTCGGGCGTGAGCACGGCGCGCATCTCGAACACATGGCGGATCGTCGCCATCTGAAGTTCGCCCATGGCGCCGTGGAAATGCTCGACGGCGGCCTGCACCTCGGGCGTGTCGCCCCGGCTCTGGGCGATGGCTGCGGACAGTTCCTGGTTCGCCGCGCGCACTTCCGCCTCCAGCGGTCCGCGCCGCGTCGCGAAGGCGGCCTCGATCTCGTCCAGCCGACGGTCCTGCTCCGGGGTCAGGTCCAGTCGCTCGTGAACAATGTGATGCAGGTCAGCGGGCTGATGCTGTCGCGCCGACCAGGTCATCGCCCCCCAGGCGGCAGTCGCCCCCACGACAGCGGCCAAAACGGCGGTGACGAGCGTGGACTTCAGGCTGCTCATCCCAGGACGCTCCGCATATCCAGCGGCGTCGCCGCCATCCTGGGGCTGAACACGGTCAGCTCGCTCTGGCTCCGCTCTACCGCCGGGGAGGACACGCCGCCGGCCACTCCCCCGATGCCCGCCGCAACGCACAGGGCTGCGACCCGCAGCTTCCGTTCGCGCGCCCGCGCCTGCGTCTGCGCGACCCGGTTCCAGACCCCAGCCTCCAGGCCGTCCAGACCCTCGGCGCGCGACGATGGCGTTTGTGCGATCAGAGTATCGAGGTCTGTCATGCGGATCGTCTCCATGCGTCTCGCCCCTCTACGCACCGGTCCGATGACCCCCTCGCGAGGGGGCGGTTGGTCTTCGGCGTAAACGGAGCATAGTCCTGATCCAGACTTTCAAGGAGCCATCGATGAAGCGCCTGATCCTCGCTGCTATTCTCGCCGTTTCAGCGCCCGCTGCAATGGCACATGAGCCGGCTGTCGCGCCTGCGTCCGCGCAGGTCGTCGATGAGGCTGCGGCTCCGGCAATCGCGGTCGTGGACGCCTTTCATGCCGCCTTGGGTTCGGGTGAGCGCGACGCGGTCCTCGCACTGCTGACCGAGGACGTCATGGTGCTGGAAGAAGGCGGCGCCGAGCGATCGCGTGAGGACTACGCGGGCCATCACCTGCCCGCCGACATGGCTTTCGCCGCCGCGACCAAGGCCGAGATCACCCGCCGCGTGGGCTTGGTGGAGGGCGACATCGCCTGGGTTCTGACCGAGGGATGCACCAGCGGCACGTTCAACGGTCGGCCCGTTGATCGACTGACTGCCGAGACCATGATCCTGCACCGCCAGGCCGAGGGCTGGCGCATCCGCCACATCCACTGGTCGTCGCGCGCGCCAACCTAACGCTCACATGGACGCGGGCGGCATCTGCACACCCATCGCCGCGACCAGCCCGAGCAGGGCAATTCCCGCCAGCAACTCCAGACCGATGCTGATCCGTAGCCGCCGCACCGAGGGGTCGGCATCGGCCTGCGCCTCGACGGCGCACCATAGCGCGGGCGTCAGGTTGAACCGGTTGTGCGCCGCCAGTCCCACCATCACGGCGAACAGCACGAGCTTTGCGATCAGCAAAAGGCCCCAGGTCGAGCCTGTAATGCGGCCGAGGCCCTCGGTGCCGATCAGGAAGGCCGCGTTGATCAGGCCTGTCATGACAAGGACGGCGACCGCCACCGTTCCGATGGAGGCGAACGCCGCCAGGGACCGCGCCGTTCCGGCAGCCTCTTGCACCTTCGGACGGACCAGCAGCAGGCAAAAAGCCGCCATAGCGCCCAGCCAGACAGCGGCGGCAAGCGCGTGGGCGATGTCGGCGGCCAGATGCAACAGTCCGAGAGAGCCTTCGCTGGCGGCCCCATGGCCGCTCCAGGCGAAACTCGCGACGGCCCCCGAGAGGGCGAGGATTCCAACCGCCTCGCCCAATCTCCGCCCCCGCCCCGTCACCAGTGCGGCGACCCCCACCAGAGCCAGACCGGCACGAACCAGATGCGCCACGCCCAGGCTTGTGGACTGGACGACATAGCCCAGGGCCGCCGGGACAAGCCCCGCCGCCCATCCCCCCGCCATCATGGCCGTCTGGGCCAGAAAGCCGCCCAAGGCCGAGACCGAAAGGACAAGGCCCGCAATGACAGCCGCGCGTCTGGCGGATGGCGGACCGGGTTTGCTCAAGCCGAAAGCCTGGAACAGCGGCAGGCCGAGAGCCAGGACCGCCGCAGCAAACTGAAGCCAGCGCAGACCGACGACAGTCAGATCGATCGACACCTCAGCGGACGGTGAAGCTGTAGGTCCCGGTCATGCGGTGGCCGTCGGCCGCCGCGATAGCCCAGGTCACTCGATAGACTCCGGTCATCAGCGGCGCGGCGAACGATCCGCCCAATGTCTTGCCGTCTTCTGACACGACTTTCGTCAGCCTGATCGCACGGCCCCGACTGTCCTCGACCTCAACGGTCGAAAAAGGCGCGGCGAACCGCTCGCTGAAGGTCAGGCTGATCGTCCGGGGCGCGGTCACGGTGGCGCCGTTGCCGGGGGTAGCGGACACCAGTCGGGCATGAGCCAGCACAGGCGAGGCGATGAGCATGATCGCCGCGGTGGCGGCGACGACCGAATGAATGCGAACCATGAGAACCTCCGAAGACACCCCATTCTACGTAGGATGACGATCAATCCCTCGCCTGATCGCCCACAGTGCGCTCCAGCCAAGCGGAGCCAGGCCCAGAATGCACGCCAGCCGACCGATTCGGCGGCAGGGGCAAGGATTATAAGGCAGAGGACGCTACGAGAGCACTGCGAGCCCGCATCGCACCGTCCGTCAACGTGCTGCGACCGCCGTGCCCGTTGTGAAGTTATGCGGTCCATCGTATTCAGGTCCGCTCGGGACGTTTAATGAATCAACTGGTTCGCACCTTCTGTCTGATGCTTGCCGTCGCTTTCATGGCGTCGATGATGCTCCATGCGCCGTCGGAAGCACGCGATCAGGCCGAACATCTGGCAGACGAGATCGCCGAACATCACGGCGTCGAGGTTCGTGGCCATTCACATCCCGACTGTTCAGTAAGCGCCGGGGAGACCGCGCCAGGGCATCATCATCACAATGGCGGGGATACCCACTCCTTCGCCGTGCCTGACAAGGCCGCGCTGGTGCTCGCCATCGCTGGCTCGCGGACATCCCCGCAGTGGCCTCAGGACATGATGCCAAACGGTCTCTCGGTCTCCGGTCCCGACCAGCCCCCTAAACGGATGCGCACGATCGTTTGATCCGGCGCGACCGCCCGGTCGCGCGCGCCCTCGTTTTTCGGAGATATCCCTTGAAGACCCCCTCATCCGGCATGGCCGGATCGTGGGCGCGATGGACGACCGTGTCGGTCCTCGCGCTCGCCTTGGTGGTAGGCTTGCCACCGACCCGCGCCCTGGCCCAGGACGCGGCGGTGCGGACATCCGCACCCACCCTGTCACTGCGTGACGCCTTGGCCCGCGCGTCCGGCACCGACCCCGCACTGGCCGCGACCAGTGCCCGTGCACAGGCTGCGGAGGCCTCTGTCCGTCAGGCCGATGTGCGGCCCAATCCCACGCTTGGCCTGATGGTCGAGAACTTCCCCGCATTTGGTGGGGGTGACATCCTCGGCCGGACCGAGACGACGCTAAGCTATGAGCAGCGCATCGAGCGCGGCGGCGACCGCCCAGCGCGCATTTCCCTGGCGCGCAGCGAAGGGGCGCTGGTGGCGGCAACGGCGCGCGTCCGCAGACTGGATCGGCTAGAGCAGGTGCAGCGCGCCTGGGCCGAGGCCTTGGCCGCTGAAGCCGACGTCGCCATTGCGCGCGAACGCCTCGACCTGGCCGAACAGTTCCAGGTCGAGGTCCAGCGTCGCGTCGACATGGCGCGTGATCCTCTGTTCGCCGGGGCGCGGGCCGAGGCCGAGCTGGCCCAGGCCCAGATCGACTTCGATCAGGCTGAGATCGCTGCCCGCGTCGCCAAGATCAGCTTGGCCAAGTTCTGGGAAGGCCCGGCCGACTTCAGCCTCGGCGAGGTCGCGTTTGAGGACACCAGTGCAGCCCGAGTCGTCGTCGATGACATCGCACAGGCCGACCTGGACATCTTTTTGGCGCAACGCGACATAGCTAGGGCGCAAGTCGCTGTGGAGCAGGCACGCCGCACACAGGACGCGACAGTCAGCGTCGGCGTCCGACATTTCTGGGAAGGACAGGATCTGGGCCTCGTGATTGGCGGCTCGATCCCGCTGGGTCGCTATGATCAGAACACCGGGGCCATCGACCGCGCCCGAGCCGAAGGTCTCGCAGCCGAGGGCGACCTGTCCGCAGCCCGCATCGAGCAGCAACGCGAGATCGCTCGCTTGCAGGTCCAGCTGTCCGCGCGCGCCAGCGAGGCGCGGCGGATCAGGGAGGAGACTCTGCCCCAGGCCGAGCGCGCCGTCTCCCTCGTCCGTGCCGGGTTCAACCGGGGCGGCTTCACCTACAATGACGTCATCTCGGCCCAGAGCGCCCTGCTCGAAACCCGCGCCCGCCGGGTCGAGGTGCTCAAGCAATTCCACATCGATCGCGCCCGCCTCGACCGGCTGACCGGCGCGCACGGCGATCTGATCCTCGCCTCGGAGACCCAGCCATGATCCGTTCCCACACCTTTCGGCGCGCGCTTGGCGCGTCGCTGCTGTCGCTTGCTCTCGTTCTGACGGGCTGCGGCGAAGGCACACCCGCCGCCGAAGACGAACACGGCGAGGCCGAAGCCGGCGAATACGAGCGAGGGCCCCACAACGGTCGGATGCTGCGCGACGGCGACTTCGCCGTGGAGGTCACCATCTTCGAGGAAGGCCCGGAGCCTCTGTATCGGCTCTATCCCTATCTTGACGACAAACCGGTCGACCCGCGTCAGGTCCAGGCCACGATCGCCCTGACCCGTCTCGGCGGTCGCATCGACCGTTTCGCCTTCACCGCCGCTGAGGACTATCTGACCAGTCCGACGGTCGTGGCTGAGCCGCATTCGTTCGACGTCAGCGTCGCAGCGACACATGCCGGCGAGCGCCACACCTGGGCCTATGAGTTCTATGAGGGCCGCACCATCATCACACCAGACGCCGCCCGGGCTGGGGGGGTCACGACCGAGCGCGCAGGCAGCGCCTTCCTCGGCGAGTCCCTGCCGTTGCAAGGTCGGATCGAGATCACACCGGAGGGCCAGAGCGAGGTCCATGCCCGCTATCCCGGTCGGGTCATGGCGCTGTCGGTTGAACTAGGCGACCGCGTGCGACGCGGCCAGGTCGTCGCCCGCGTAGAGTCCAGCGAGAGCCTTCAGACCTATTCCATCACCGCGCCCATCTCGGGCGTCATCATGGCCAAGAACACCAATGTCGGCTCCATCACCGGCGGTGGTGACCCGATGCTGGTCATCGGCGATCCCGATCAGGTCCATGCCGAGTTCTTCCTCTACCCCCGCGACGCCGAGCGCGTTCGCGTCGGCCAGCGGGTCGAGGTGCTCAGCCTGGCCGGAGACCACCGGATCAACGCCCCCGTCGAGGCGATCCTGCCCACCGCCGACATCACCAGCCAGACCCTGATCGCCCACGTACATCTGCCTTCCCAGAACGGGGCCTGGCGTCCGGGTCTGGGGGTCCGGGGCACGGTCCAAGTGGCGACCAGCGAGGTCCCGCTGGCCGTCCGAACCCAGGCCATTCAGCCCTTCCGCGACTTCCAGGTCGTCTATGCAAAGGTCGGCAACACCTATGAGGTGCGGATGCTCGAACTGGGCCGCCGGACTCCCGAATGGACGGAGGTTCTGGGCGGGCTCGAACCCGGCACTGAATACGTCGTCGAAGGTGCCTTTCTCATTCGCGCGGACATCGAGAAGTCCGGCGCGAGCCATGACCACTAGGGGGCGCGAGGATTATGCTTGATCGCATCATCGCGCTGTCGATCCGGTTCCGCTGGATCGTTATGGCGCTCGTCATACTGGCTTGCGCGGTGGGGATATGGAGTTTCCAGCGCCTGCCGATCGACGCCACGCCCGACATCACCAACGTCCAGGTCCAGATCAGCACCGAGGCCCCCGGCTTCTCGCCGTTGGAGTCCGAACAGCGGATCACCTTCCCGGTAGAGACCGCCATCGCGGGCCTGCCGGGGCTGGATTACACCCGCTCTATCTCGCGCTACGGTCTGAGCCAGGTCACCGTCGTCTTCGAAGACGGCACCGACATCTATTTCGCGCGTCAGCTCGTCAACGAACGGCTCCAGGCCGCTCGAGGCCAACTGCCCGAAGGCCTGACGCCCGAACTCGGCCCCATCGCCACGGGGCTCGGCGAAATCTTCATGTATACGGTCGTGGCCGAACAGGGCGCACGGCGGGCTGACGGCGAACTCTATACCGCGGAGGACCTGAGAACGCTTCAGGATTGGTTGATCCGGCCCCAGCTTCGCAACACACCGGGCGTCACCGAGGTCAACACCATCGGCGGCTACGAGCGGCAGTATCACGTCACGCCCTATCCCGACCGGCTCGCCGCCTATGGCGTGACCATGGCAGAAGTGGTCGAGGCGCTTAACCGCAACAACGCCAATGTCGGAGCGGGCTACGTCGAACGCTACGGCGAACAGTATCTGGTCCGCGTCGCGGGCCAGGCCGAAACGATCGAAGACCTGGGCGCCATCACTGTCGCCAACCGGGGCGGTGCGCCGATCCGCGTGGCCGACGTCGCTGACGTCATCATGGGTGAGGAGTTGCGCACTGGTGCCGCGACGCAAGACGGCGAGGAGATCGTGCTCGGCACAGTCTTCATGTTGGTCGGTGAGAACAGCCGCACGGTCGCCCAGGCGGCGGCCGCCCGGCTGGAGGTCGCGGCCGCATCCCTGCCTGCGGGCGTCAGCGCCGTGCCGGTCTATGACCGGACCGACCTCGTCGAGCGCGCCGTCCATACGGTCGAGAAGAACCTTGTCGAAGGCGCTCTGCTGGTCATCGTCGTCCTGTTCCTCTTGCTGGGGAACATCCGCGCGGCGCTGATCACGGCGGCGGTCATTCCCGTGACCATGCTAATGACCATCACTGGCATGGTGCAGACCGGCACCTCCGGTAATCTGATGAGCCTGGGGGCGCTCGATTTCGGTCTTATCGTCGATGGGGCCGTGATCATCGTCGAGAACTGCCTGCGCCGCTTCGGCGAGGCGCAGCACCGGTTGGGTCGCGTTCTGACGCGTGAGGAAAGGTTCGACCTGGCGGCGACGGCCTCCAGCGAAGTCATCCGACCTTCGCTGTTTGGCGTGCTGATTATCACCCTGGTCTATGTGC
>CALRXI020000008.1:0-62642 GCA_943372125.1 Brevundimonas vancanneytii | reverse complement strand
GGGAAGGGGCTGACGGCTCACGGCTTGGGCGGGCGGGCGGGTACGCGTCTGGCTGCGGCCTTCCCGGTCGAGGAGAGCGACGATCTGCTGCTCGTCACCTCGGGCGGCCAGATGATCCGCACCCGCGTGGATCAGGTCCGCGTCGTCGGTCGCGCCAGCCAGGGCGTCACCATCTTCAAGACTGCCGACGGCGAGAAGGTCGTCTCGGTCGAACGCCTGCCCGATAGTGGCGGGGACGAGGTCGAAGGCGAAGGCGGCGAGGGCGGTGAGGACTGATCGGCCTCTCGGCAGGAGTGGGTGACGATGGTCAAGCTGTTCGTCGACGGTTTCCCCGCCGCGGAGGCTGACCTCAGGCACCAGGCCCTCGTGAACTATGGGGCCTACACCTCCTTCCGCGTCGTGAGCGGCGGTGTGCGTGGCCTCGACCTGCATCTGGCGCGTCTGGAGAGCGCCGCCGTCGAGCTGTTCGGTCAGGCGGTGGAGGGCGGGCGACTGCGTGCCCTGATGCGCGCCGCCTTGGGCCCGCGCCAGGAGGCATGGCTGCGGGTCAGCCTGTTCTCCGATGCCCTGTCCAACCGCGACCCAACGGCAGAAGGCGCGCCGCGCGTCATGATCGGGGTCTTCGACCCGCCGTCAGCTCTCGCAGGCGCTGTCCGGCTTCAGCTTCAGACCTATGAGCGTGAGGCTCCGCACCTGAAACATGTCGCGACCTTCGGCCTGCTGAGAGCGCGGCGAGCTGCCAAGGCGGCGGGCTTCGACGACGCGCTTTTCATGAGCCGCGACGGACGGGTTTCGGAAGGATCGCTCTGGAACATGGGCTTCCTGTCCGGTGACATCATCGTCTGGCCCGAGGCCCCCATGCTGGCCGGAGTGACACAGGCTTTGTTGTCGGAGGGCCTGCGTGCCCGAGGCGTCGCCCAGACGACCCGGCCTGTTAAAGTGGCGGACCTGTCCCACTTCACGGCCGCCTTTCTTTGCAACAGCGCGACGCCCGCCGCGTCGATCGTCGCCATCGGCGACCGGACGTTCGAGCCCGATCCAGCCTTGATCGACCGACTGACCGAAGCCTGGCTTTCACAGCCGCTCCAGACGATCTAGGCCGGGCCTGTGGCACCTGCTAAACCTCGGGAAAGGCAGGGGGACACCATGCAGATCGGCTTGTATCCGGGCACATTCGATCCCGTCACCAACGGCCATATGGACATCATCGGCCGGGCCGTGAAACTGGTCGACCGTCTGGTGATCGGCGTCGCCCAGAACGACGACAAGGGCCCCTTGTTCTCTACGGCAGAGCGGGTCGAGATGGTCCGGCGCGAAGTCGCCCGGTTTGGCGACAAGATCGAGGTCAGGCCCTTCTCCAGCCTGCTGATGCATTTCGCCGAGGAACTGGACGCCAACATCATCGTGCGGGGGCTGCGCGCCGTGGCCGATTTCGAATACGAGTTTCAGATGACCGCGATGAACCAGCGCCTCAATGCCGACATCGAGACCGTCTTTCTGATGGCCGATCCCCGGCACCAGGCCATCGCCTCGCGCCTGGTCAAGGAAATCGCCCGACTGGACGGTGCGATCGACAGTTTCGTAAGCCCGACCGTTGCCGAGGCGGTGCGGGCCAAGGTGAAGACAGGCGTATGAAAACTTCCATGCAGTTCAATCTACTGGTTGCCTCCGCTCTGTGTGGCGCTACCCTGTTCGCCGGTCCGGTAGGAGCACAGAGCGCGGCGGCTCCGGTGCCGACGGTTGCTGCGACGCCGATCCCTGCCGATGCGACCTGGACTGTCGCGCCAGAGAACCTGCTGGTCATCGACACCAACAAGGGGCGCATCCTGGTCGGACTGGACCCGCGGCTGGCACCTCAATCGGTCGAGCGTATCCGGACCCTGGCTGATCGTGGCTTCTACGACGGTCTGACGTGGCATCGGGTCATGGCCGGCTTCATGGCCCAGACCGGCGATCCGCTGGGCACAGGTGCAGGCAGCAGCGACCTGCCGGATGTACCGGGCGAGTTCCAGTTTCGGCGCGGGGGTGACGCCGGCTTCGTGACCGTGCCGGAAAGCGGGGCGGGGACGCGCGGCATCATGGGGTTTGTGCCCCTGCAAACCCAGCCTGACGCCCAGATGATGTTCAATGCCGACGGGCGGACCGACGCCATCGGTCTGTTTTGCACCGGCATCGCCGGCATGGCCCGCAACACCGACCCGAACAGCGCCAACAGCCAGTTTTTCCTGACCCTGGGCGAAAGCGCCAATCTGAATGGGACCTACACACCATTCGGTCGCGTCCTGGTCGGTCAGGAGGTCGTGGCGGCGCTGAAGGTCGGGCCTGAGGCCGCAAACGGCCGCGTGACCGATCCCGATGTCATGACCCGCGTCCGGACCGCGGCGGCCATGCCCGAGGCCGAGCGGCCTTCGGTGCAGGTCATGGATGTCGCTCATCCGGCCTATGCCGCGCTGATCGCCGAACGTCGGACGGCGCGGGGCACGCGGTTCACGATCTGCGACGCCCTGCCACCGGCTCAGCTGGTCGGCGGCTGAGGCCTGAGGACGGGGGGGAGAGCATGCGTTATCTTTCAGGATTGATCGCCGTCACAGCGCTGACCATCGCCAGTCCCGCTGTGTCCCAGGATGTCGGGGGTCCTCCGCCACCCCCGCCGGCACCGACGCCGGAGACGACTGTGCCCGCCCCGGAGTGGCGCGCGATCCCGGCCGAGAACCTGCTGGTCATCGACACGACCAAGGGTCGGGTGCTGGTCGAACTGATGCCCCAGGTCGCGCCCCTGCATGTCGAGCGGATACGACTGCTTTCGCGCAATGGCTTTTACGACAATCTGGCCTGGCACCGGGTCATCGACTGGTTCATGGCCCAGACCGGTGATCCTCTGGGCAACGGTGAGGGTCAGAGCCCCTATCCCGACCTGAAGGGCGAGTTCACCTTCCGCCGCGACGCGAGCCAGCCCTTCGTGCCGGTGGCCGCGCCTTCAGGGGCTCAGGTGGGTTTTCTCCAGTCGCTGCCGATCCAGACCCAGCCCGACGCCGCCTTTGCCCTGACCGGCGACGGCAAGGTGCACGGATGGGGCCTGTACTGTCCGGGCGTGGCGGGCATGGCGCGGGACGAGGGCAATGACACGGCCAACAGCCAGTTCTTCCTGATGCGCCAGTCCTATCCCGCGCTGGACAAACGCTATTCCGTCTGGGGCATGACGGTGGCGGGGCTGGACGTCGTCCGCGCCCTCAAGGTCGGCGAGGGCGACAACGGCATGGTGGGCACGGAGCCCGACCGCATGACCCGCGTCCGTGTCGCTTCTGACCTGCCTGAGGCCGAGCGGCCATCGGTTCAGGTGCTGGATACCGCATCACCGCGGTTTCAGGCCCTGGTCTCCGAGACGCGAGCCGCGCGCGGCGCGGACTTTTCGGTCTGTGATATCAGCTTGCCGGTTCAGGTCGCGGGTCCGGCCGCCTGATCGGTGCTGCGGCGGCGACGCCGGCGCCGGCGCGCCGGGCGGTGATCCTCGCGCATGCGCTGTAACAGCAGCCCCTCGCGCAGGCCCCGGTCGGCGACGCGGACGCGCTCCGACGGCCAGGCCCGCTGGATCGCCTCCATGATCGCGGCCCCGGCCAGGACCAGATCGGCCCGGTCCGGCCCGATACACGCCTCGGAGGCTCGTCCGGCCGGGCCCAGATCCTTGAGCGTCTGCGCCGCCCGCTCGCAATCGTCTCGTGTCATCCAGAGCCCATCGACCAGATTGCGCTGATAGCGTCTGAGGCCCAGATGAATGCCCGCCAGGCTGGTGATCGCACCCGACGTTCCCACCATATGGGCCCGACCGGCGACGAATAGCTCCCGCAACGCCGGATCGACCGGTGCCGCTGCGATCGCGCGGCCCATGTCGGCCACCATGGCTTCGTACCACGCGTCCAGGGCCTGCGACGTTCCTCCGACCGGCTCCGGATGTCGCTCGGCCAGGGTAACGACCCCCACGGGTGCCGACATCCATCCCAGCAGTTCGAAGCCTGATCCGGTCTTCTGCAGCCAGCTTAACTCCGTCGAACCGCCGCCGACATCGACAACCAGCACGGCCTGTGTGGTTGGGTCGAACAGGTTGAGGCATCCCTGAACTGCGAGGCGGGCTTCCTCGATCGGATCGATGATGCGGAGTTTCAGGCCTGTGCCGATGCGCACGCGCTCGAGGAAGGCTGCACCATTCTCGGCCTGACGACAGGCCTGGGTCGCTATCGCCATGAGCCGCGAGGGGTCGATATCCTTTTTGGCGACGCGCTCGGCGCACAGGCTCAGGGCCTCATAGGCGCGGTCCATGGCGGCGTCGGCCAGCCGACCGGTGCGCCCCAAGCCTTCGCCCAGCCGCACGATCCGGCTGAAGCTGTCGACGACGCGAAAGCCTTCCCGCGTCGGCCGCGCGATCAGCAGCCGACAGTTGTTCGTCCCAAGGTCCAGCGCCGCATAGAGGGGCGCCTCGCGGCCCGTTGCCCTGGCACCCTGACGCTCGCCGCTTAAGGCGCGCGCTCCGCTGGGGCGACCGGGCTGGGACCGCTGACCGCGCCCGGGCGCGTTGTCGGTCTCCGGCATGGCCGAATCTTTCAAGGTGGGTGGTCCATCGCGGCACCCGTCACGATCACTCTAGGCCCGCCGATTGCTCCGCGCCAAGCGATCCTGTCATGAAAATGAACAGGACAGCCGGTCGGCGCTCACACGCCCCATGGCAAAGCTGCCTTATGCAATGCCTGACCACAGCCAGATTTCGTCTAGGCGATGTCGTTCAGCGACGCGATGCCAGCTTTCGCGGCGTAGTGATCGATATCGATCCATCTTTCGACGACCGCTCCTCAGAAGCGATGCAGCCCTTCTATCACATTCTGGCTGTCGGCCCCGATGGGGGCTTTACGGCCTACACACGGGAAGATGAGCTGGTCGCCGATCCCAATCAGGCCGTTTTGCACCCTGACGATGCACGTAGGCTTTTTACCGTGCATGCCGAAGGGCGTTTCACGCCGGTCGATCACGCTCTTCACTGACGGCCATTGGCGTGGATTGGCTTGGAGCCTAGATTGCCTCGATAGAGCCCTCAAGGGCCACGGTGCGAGGAGCGCGTTCATGTCCGATTTTGCCCATGTGTTCGAAACGCCACCTGAAGGCGCGGCTGCGGACTGGACTATTCCTCAGGACTGGGCGGCCTATACGCCCGTCGAGCATCAGACCTGGGACACGCTTTATGCCCGCCAGATGAAGATCCTGCCGGGTCGAGCGGCCGATGTCTTCATGAAGGGGCTGGAGGCGCTCGATCTGAACACCGGCGGCATTCCGGATTTCTCAGTGATGAATCCGAAGCTGCAGGCCCTGACCGGCTGGACCGTCGTCTGCGTGCCGGGCCTTGTGCCTGACGACGTGTTTTTTGATCACCTGGCAAACCGCCGGTTCCCGTCGGGTCAGTTCATCCGCAAGCCGGACCAACTGGATTATCTCCAGGAGCCGGACATCTTTCACGACGTCTTCGGCCACGTGCCTATGCTGACGGACCCGGATTTCGCCGACTATATGGAAGCCTATGGCAAGGGCGGGCAGCGGGCGGCGTCGCTAGGCATGCTGCCCAATCTGGCGCGCCTGTACTGGTATACGGTCGAGTTCGGGCTGATGCGGGAAGAGGGCGGCCTTCGCATCTATGGGGCCGGCATCGTGTCTTCGGCCACGGAGAGCGTCTTCGCGGTCGAAGACCCGTCGCCCAATCGCATCGCGTTCGATCTGGAGCGGGTGATGAAGACGCTCTATCGCATCGACGACTTCCAGCAGGTCTATTTCGTCATCGACAGTATCGACGCGCTGAAGGCGGTGACGCTTCAGGACTTCGGCCCGATCTACGATCGCCTGCAGGGTGCCGAGACGATCGCCATCGAGGCCGTGCTGCCGACCGATGAGGTGATCACGCATGGTACCCAGGCCTATGCGACCAAGGGCGGGCGTTTCGCAGCCTGAGTGATTGCTCCGGATAAAAGGCCCGCCGGCGGAAACTGGCGGGCCTTTCTCAGGTCTAGAAGCGGAAGCTGGCCCGCAGGAACAGCATGTAGCGGACGTAGTCCTCGATCAGCTCGGCGTCGGCGCTGATGGACAGCATGCCCAGCTCGTTGCCGACGTTCAGGCGGAATCCCAGCAGCGGCCCGCCGCCCTCCACGGTCGCGGGATCCAGCCGGAAGTCCGGCCCACCGGACGTGAAGCGGCCGACGGTGTCGCCCGGATCGACCGAGATATTCTGACGCCAGCCCAGACGAACCTCCGGCCGCAGCCAGCTGTTTTCGCCCATGCCCATGCCGATGTTGATGGCGGCAGTCGCCGAGAACAGGTGCCCTTCGCGGTCGTCGATATCCAGATCGAATCCGTCGCCGCCCCCCGTCTCGGTATAGCCGTCCTCGCTGAGCGAGAAATATTCGGCATAGATTTCAGGACGGACGCTGAAGCGCCCGAAGTTGCGTTCGTAGGAGGCACCGCCAGCGGCCGCCAGGGTGACACCGTTCCAGTCCGCTTCGTTACGCAGGTTCAGCCCACCGCCGACAAGACGACGTTCCGACTCGAACGAGGCGTAGCCAGCTGCAGCCCTGGCCCAGGTCGTCCAGTACTGGCCTTGGGCCCGCCAGTAGAGGCCGAGTTCCAGCAGATTGGCGGACAGGACTTCCTCCGCCTCGGATTCGGGATCTTCGAGATCGGACGAGGTGAAGGCAACGGACAGGCCGACAGCCCCCAGGCCAGTGCCACGCTCCACGCCGCCCGCCACGCCGAAGCCTTCGGAACGGAAGCCATAGGTGTCGGTGCGGTCCTTGTCGGCGTAGAAGTTGATCTCCTGCACCCAGGCGCTGGTCTCGCCCGGCGCAGCCGAGGCGTTACGACCGGTCAGGGCGCGGGTCACGGCATCGACACCCGAAGCCAGCGACAGCAAGGGACCGCCCGAGCTTTCCGGCAGCAATTGTTCGTACAGGTTGAAGAAGTTGTCGCGTCCGACCTGGGCCAGGAAGGCGTTGCGGATGTCTTCGTCGCGCCCCAGGGCGCGGTAGAAGGCGTCATACAGGCCGGCTTCCGAGCCGATCATGCCGGCCTCGGCCGTCGTGCGCTGACGCACGTCGGCAAAGACGATGCCGTTAGGCTGGTCCGTTCCCGCTTCTACGACATAGAGATAGGGCGAGTTTTCGCCGATGGTCGAGAGATCCACCGTCCCCAGAGTCAGGGTGCCCGCATCGATCAGATTGAAGCGTGTCGGGGCCGCCAGGAGCGAGTTGAAGCGAACGCCCAGCTCGGCACCCGTGGCCAGATTGGCGTTGCCAGACACGTTGAAGGTGCCACCCGTTCCGGCTGCCGGGTCCAGGCTGATCAGCAACCTTCCGTCCGCACCGATGTTGAGCGTCGTCAGATTGAGAGCCGTTGTGCCTCGAGAATCGAGCGTGCCATTTGCGACATCAATGCTTAATGCACCATCGTCGTCGCTTAACGCGCCGCGAACTTCGGCCCCGCCTACGATGTCGAGGCTATCTGCACCGGCGCCGAAAGAAATCGCGCCTTCGACGAACCCATTTTCGATGCTGACGGTATCGCTGCCCGAACCCAGCTTTATGTCCCCGAAAATCACGGGCTCATTGGCATTGGGAACTCCGTCACCGTCCGAGTCAGGATTGGTGTCTGTAGGGGCGGCCGCGACGCCGCGCTGTGTGATCGTCACACCGCTAGTGTTGGCACTGACATCGATAGCCGTGTTCGTTCCGGTGATTGCGTCACCGGCTTCGTTCGGATTGATGGTGGCCTGGATGGACCGAAGATTGGTAATGGAGGTCAGGGTGCCGCTTTGGTCGTTGATTGCGATGACGTCGGCAACACCCCCCCCGGTGCTCGCCAGGATCGTACCGCTGTTGGTAAAGCTCTGAACATTGGCACCGGCGTCGATCTGTATGGCCGTGCCCGTGGCCGCCACATCGCTGGAAACGGCCGCTGTGATGGCACCTGAATTCAGCATCGCCGCCGCATTCGTGCCCGAACCGAAGCGCACAGCAGTGGCGTCAGCCTCGACCGCAAGCGCGGCGATCGATCCCTGATTGCGGAACCCCCCAGACAGATCCACGGTTTGTCCCGCGTTCCCACCAAAGACGATGGCGTTGGCGTCTATCAGGTCATAAATGCCCTGACCGATGATCCCCCCTCGGTTGATGAAGCCAAAGGCCTCGTCGCCGGTCCCCACGGCACCCAGTGTAATGGACTCGGTCGTCGATCCAACCTGTACGGCGGCGGATGATCCGAAGCTGTTGATCTGACCGGTACCTTCGGTCGAGTCGGTTATGCCATCGGCATCGACATCCGGGTTGGTCGTGCTGGCAGTCGGCGGGGCATCTACCACCACACCGCCGGCCACATTGCCCGCAATGATGACGGCTGGGCCTCCCTGTAGTTTGTCTTCGGCATCGAGTTTGGATTCGAAGTCGTCGTTGCCACGCGATGTATAGCGGTATCCGCTGGCGCTGATGTCGCCCTGCAAGGTCAGCCGGCCACTGACGTCGCCGCCGATCGAAACGGCAGAAGTCCCCTGGCCCCGGGCAAACACCTGGCCCAGCAGCGTGACCTTGCCGGTTATGTCGCCAGTCGTTCGAAACGCGACCGAGTTGTCGCCCAGGACACGCAAGGTGCCCTGGTTCAATACGTTGCCGATCAGCCCCGATTCGATCGAAATGGCATAGGATTGGTTGCCATCAACGCTGATGACGCCGTTGGGGGCCAGTACGCTGATGTTGCCTGTAACCGGTGCCCCGGCCGCGAGCCTGATGCCGTAACGATCTGTTCCGGTCGCCCACGGCCCATCGATGTCGCCATCGTTATCGCTGTCGGGATAGGTATCGATCGAGTCCGTGATGACGATGCTGTTCTCGATCGAAAGATTCGAGGTCACGCCGGGGTTCACGAGGACCGCCGTGGCGCCATCCGCTGCCCCAGGCATCGTTACGGTGCCGGATCCCGTGAGAGTGAAATTGTTGCTGGAGTTCACCGTGACGGCGGCACCAGAAGACACCGTTAAGCTTCCACCGGTCGTGATCCGGATGTCATCAGGTCCCGAGCCGGTCGCATTGATCGTTGTTATCGGCGTCGTTCTGGCCGTGGTAATGATGACCTCGGCCAGCGCGCCGCTTGCGGCCATCAGGGGAGCGATCGCAACGGCGGTCGCAAGTAGAATACGCATTCGAAGAAAACCCCGTGGACGAGACACGCCGAGACGCCGACGATCCTCTAACAGGGACCGGTTCAGCATGCCTCAAGTTTCTCGAATTTGAGGCGAATGCAAGGCCGAAGGCGGACGGAATGGCTGTGCGCCAAGCGTGGCTGGGGTGTCCTGCCGCGTTTCATGCCCGGGCTGTGACCTTGAAACCTCCGTCTGCGGATGACGCTTGAGATTGCCCTCCAGCGGCGCTACGGCCCGGTTATGGTGAAGTCTCACATGTCCAGGGTTCGCAAGGCCCGCCGCATCCAGAAGCGCGTGCGTCGTACCGGCAGCGTCAGCCCCCAGGAAGCGGAGCTGATGAGCCTGGCCGGGCTGGAGGTCGAGGAGGGCGAACTGCGCCTGATCCCCGGTTGGGACGAGGAGGTGTCGAACACCCTGGCAGCCCTGAAGGCTGCAGCCGAGGACGAGCGGCCCCGTCTGGTTGATACCACCATGCTGTATGCGCCCAAGTCCGGAGGGGTGAAGCGCTATCTGCAGTCCAAGAAGGCCTGGCTGGAGACGCATCGACCGGGCGTGGCTCATTCGCTGGTCGTGCCAGGGGCCCATCATCGGGCGGGCGAGGATGGCGTGGTGCAGCTTCACGCGACCAAGCTTCCGTTCGGTGACGGCTATCGCTGGCCCACGTCGGTACGGCGTTGGGGGGCCTGGGTGGCCGCGCTGCATCCGACGGTGATCGAGGCGGGCGATCCCTATACGCCGGGGCAGGGCGCACTGGAGGCCGGTCAGAGGGCCGGGTGTCCGGTTATCGGCTTCTGTCACTCCGACCCTGCCGGCCTGGCTGCACTGCATTTCGGGGAATGGGCCAAAAAGCCGGTGGAGAAACGCTGGGCGCGCCTGTTCGGTCAATTTGACAAGGTCGTATCGCCCAGTCGATACATCGCGCGTCGGCTGGAAGAGGCGGGCGTCGGCAATATCGTGATCCGGCCTCTGGGGGTCGAGATCGATACCTTCCGACCCGACCGCCGCGACCGTGACTGGCTGTTGAGAAAAATGGGCCTGCCGGCCTCGGCGCGGTTGCTGTGTTTCGCCGGTCGTCCGGCGCGAGAGAAGAATATCGACGTGCTGATCCAGGCCGTGCAGCGCCTGGGTGAGCCCTATCATCTGGTGCTGGTCGGGGCGGGCGCAGGCATGCCGGCCGAGGAGCGGGTGATCTCGCTTCCCTACGAAGCCAATCCCAAGGCCGTGGCCAGGATCATCGCCAGCTGCGATGCCTTCGTTCATGCCAATGACAAGGAGCCGTTCGGCCTGATCGTGCTCGAAGCCATGGCCTGCGGGCGGCCCGTCGTGGGCGTCAACTCCGGCGGTGTGGCCGAAACCGTGGACCACGAGGTCGGCCAACTGGCCGCCAGCGCCGATCCGATCGAATATGCCGCCGCCGTCGAGGCCCTGTTCGCACGAGACATCGAGGCCATCGGCGTCGCGGCGCGGGCTCGCATGGTCGAGCGCTTCGCCTGGACGCGTGTGTTCGAGGACCTCAGCGACGTCTATGCGGAAGTCAGTGGCGCGGATGCCTTCAGGAGCAGTTCGGTTCGTGAGACGGTTGGGGGATGACACGTCTTTTCGCTCTGACCGCCATCGCCTTTACGCTTGTGCTGGCCGACCCTGTTATGGCCCAGACGGTCATTCTGGTGCGGCACGCCGAAAAGGCCGATCAGAGCTCGGATCCCGCCTTGAGTGGTGCCGGGGAGCGGAGAGCGCAGGCCTTGGCGGCCCGACTGTCGGCGACCCCGATCGATCTGATCCTGACCAGCCCGCTACAGCGTACCCGTCTGACCGCCGGCGCTACCGCCGAGGCCAGCGGCCTGCAACCCGAGACTATCAGCCTTGAGGGCGGCACGCAGGCTCACGTCGCCGCCGTTATCGACCGGATCAGGGCTCAGCCCGAGGATACGACGGTGCTGGTCGTCGGACACAGCAATACCATACCGCTGATCGCCCGTGCGCTAGGGCAGGCGACACCTGACATGCCTGAGTGCGAGTACGATCGTCTGCTGACCCTGCGTCTTCAAGGCCATAGCGCATCTGGCGTCACCACGCGCTATGGCGCGCCCTCGGACTGCTCTGCGGCTGACTAGCGGCGCACGTCGCGGATGCGGGCACCGTTGACCTCGAACAGTTGGTCGTCGGCGATGACGTAGATCGGCAGACGTTGCTGTAGCGACAGGAAGACGTGTGTCTCAACAGGGCCGTCCGACACGATCTGGCTTACGTTCAGCGCCGCGATCTGGCCACCCTGCGGCACCGTACGCGACATGGGCAGACAGGAGTTCGACAGCATGTCGCGCTGTTGCACCGTGGTGCCGTCGGTGCTGATCAGAAAGCGGTAGTGGCCCCCCATCGGCACGATGTTGGCATCGGTTGTCGAGGTCAGCAGCCAGACCAGCCAGCCGTCGCTGTCGGGATCATCGGCAACGACCGCGTTCATATTGGCCGAGCACTGCAGGCGTCCGATATTGGATGCTGCCGTCATTCGGGCCCGGAAGCGCGCCTGCTCCTGATCGGACAGTACGCCGCCGGTCACATCGACCACATCACCGGCCCGACCATTGCGTACGACGACGTCCCAGCCCGCTGTGACGACGTTGCCTTCGGCTTTCAGAAACCGGACCTTCTGATCGCGGCCATCCGGAACCACAATCCAGCCGGCGAGGCCTTGAGGCGGCGTGCCGCGAAGCTTTTCCATGAGGGCGTCGGTAGCGACCCAGGCGGCGACATCCTGTCGATGGATCTCCTGCCCCATGGCGACGATCTTGTCGCGAGACCATTCGGTGATCGGGACAGGGTCGGGGGCCCGCTGCGTCTGCGCGAGAGCGGGGCCGGCGGTCGAGATTGCGAGCACAAAGGTCGTGACCAGACCGGCGAAGCGCATGGTTAAACTCCTACTGTCGCCCCCAGCCTAGCGTCACACGTCCAGATCGGCCACCGCGAAACGGGCGTTCTCCTGGATGAACTGGTAGCGGGCGTCGGCCTTCTTGCCCATCAGCCGCTCAACCAGGTCCTCGATCTCGTCTTCCGATGCGGGCAGGGTTACGCGGGCCAGGGTGCGCTTCTTCGGATCCATCGTGGTCTCCTTGAGCTGGGAGGCCATCATCTCGCCCAGGCCCTTGAAGCGGCCGATCTCGGTCTTCTTGCCCTTGAAAATGGTGGCCAGCAGTTCGTCGCGGTGGGCGTCGTCGCGGGCATATTCCGACAGCGGGCCGGCCTGAATGCGGTACAGCGGCGGCAGGGCCATATAGACCCGCCCCTGACGGATCGCCTCGGGCATGGAGCGATAGAAGAAGGTGATCAGCAGGGCCGCGATGTGTGCGCCGTCGACGTCGGCGTCGGTCATAATCACGATCCGCTCATAGCGCAGATCGTCGATGTTGAAGCGGTTGCCGGGCTGCACGCCCAGCGCCAGAGCCAGGTCCGAAAGCTCGATATTGGCTCGCAGCTTGTCCGCCGTTGCCGAGGCGACGTTCAGGATCTTGCCGCGCAGCGGCAGGATGGCCTGGGTGGTGCGGTCGCGGGCCTGTTTGGCCGAGCCCCCGGCCGAGTCGCCCTCGACGATGAACAGTTCGGTGCCGTTGGCCGACTGACGCGAACAGTCCGACAGCTTGCCGGGCAGGCGCAGCTTGCGCGTGGCCTGGGCGCGCTGGACTTCCTTGTCCTTGCGGCGACGCAGGCGGTCCTCGGCCCGGTCGATGACGAAGCCCAGCAGGACATTGGCCTGTTTCGGGCTTTCGGTCAGCCAGTGATCCAGTGGGTCGCGCAGCAGCTGTTCGACCAGCCGCTGACCCTCGGGCGAGGATAGCCGGTCCTTGGTCTGGCCCTGGAATTCGGGATTGCGGATGAAGACGCTGATCAGGGCTCCGGCGTTGGCGATGACGTCCTCGGCCGTGATCTGGACCGCGCGCTTCTCGTTGGTCAGTTCGCCGTAGGCCTTCAGCCCCTTGACCAGGGCGGCTCGGAAACCGGCCTCATGCGTGCCGCCGTCGGGCGTCGAGACTGTGTTGCAATAGGACTGGACGAAGCCGTCGGCCTCTCCGAAGCCGATGGGGGACCAGGTCACGGCCCATTCGATGGCCCCGGTCTCGCCCTTGCGCTCGACCCGGCCGGCAAAGGCGGGCGTGACGGTTTCCAGCTCGCCGATCCGTTCAGCCAGGGCGTCGGCCAGACCGCCGGGGAAGTGAAGGGTGGCCTCGGTGGGCGTGGCGTCGGTGATCCGCTCCGGCGCGCAGGTCCATTTGATCTCGACGCCGCGGAACAGATAGGCCTTGGACCGGGTCATGCGGAACAGACGCGCAGGCTTGAAGGCGGCACCGACGCCGAAGATGTCGTCGTCCGGGTGGAAGCGGATCAGGGTGCCGCGCTTCTTGGACGGTCCGATCTGCTGGATCGGACCCTGAGGGAGGCCTCGGCTGAACGATTGCTTCCACTCGAAGCCGTCGCGCCAGACGGTGACGTCCAGCCGGTCGCTCAGCGCATTGACGACCGATACTCCGACGCCGTGCAGACCGCCGGAGGTCTCATAGGCCTTGCCCGAGAATTTGCCGCCAGAGTGGAGGACCGTCATCACGACTTCCAGTGCCGACTTGCCGGGGTGTTTCGGGTGCGGGTCGACCGGGATGCCGCGCCCGTCGTCGCGGACGGAAAGGACGCCGTCGGCATCCAGATCAACGGTGATCAGCTTGGCATGGCGGGCCACGGCCTCGTCCATGGCGTTGTCCAGGACCTCGGCGAACAGGTGGTGCAGGGCACGCTCGTCTGTGCCGCCGATATACATGCCGGGGCGTTTGCGCACGGGCTCCAGCCCTTCCAGCACTTCGATCGAGCTGGCGGAATAGCTGCCGGGGACGGGCGGGGCCGAGGGTTCCGGCCTGGGCGCAGCGGCAGGCACCGGTTCAGGACGCGGCGCGGCGGCTTGAGGCACCAAGGCGGGTTCTGGCTGCGGGGCAGGGGGCGTCGCCGGGCCTTTCGGCTCGGGGATGTCGTCAAACAGGGAAGGAAGGTTGCTGGACTGGCCCATCTGCATACTGTGCGGCGATTCGGGGACGGGTCTGGTAGGCCCGGCGATGCTTTACGGCAAGCGGCACGGTCGCAGCTGTGGACGACGGCAGCATCGCGCGCGTCATCACCGCCATGAACAGCACCCAGGGCAGGTTCTGATGGGTCACAAGGATGCTCTCGGACAGGCTCAGCACCACAAAGGCCACCATGAAGCCAAGGCCCCACCAGCCCTCGCGCATGCCGGACGCGCCGGAGCGGAAGATCAGGATGACGGTCGTCAGCGTCAAGCTGAAGCCCACCAGAACGGCCCCGGGCCAGCCCAGCTGGACCAGCAGATCGATCCAGCCGTTGTGCGCCGAGGGCACCAGCCAGCCGGTCTCCTGACGCACCCAGTCGGCAGGCGGCGATTCGCCGATGCGGCCCCAGAAGGCCCCATAGCCATAGCCCGTCATCGGTCGCTCGGCGACGCGGCGCATCAGACTGGCCCAGATGTCGGTGCGGCCGGTCAGGGACGGGTCCTTGCCCAACGCTTCCAGTACTTCGACGGAGTGGGTGTCCCATAGCCAGATGCCGAGCCCGCTGAGCACTACGGCCATCCAGACGGCAAAAACCGCAAAGGCCGGACCGCCCTTGCGCATGGCCCAGAAGCCCCCGATCAGACCCACGCCGACCACCAGGCACAGCAGCGACGTCTTGGACTGGGTCGCCAGCACTAGGGCCGAGGACAGGATGAGAGCGGCGAGCGGCAGCAGTTTGCGCGGATCGGGCGAGGCCAGGCAGGCGGCCGAGGCCGTGGCCCCGATCACCATGACCGCCCCCATCTGGTTCTTCTCGTACCAGAGGCCGCGCCACAGGCCGGCGTTCTCAAGCTGGTGCACGCCGATAGCGGGGAAGGCGAAGATCATCACCAGACTGCCCGCCGCCATGACCAGGGTCGTATACATCAGCAGGCGCGGCAGATGCGGCCCCCGGAACGCGGCCCCCAGATACAGGGCGAACACCCCGCTGATGGCCAGGGCGATCACCCGGCGGTCGGTCGTGTGGTAGTCGATCGACCAGTATTTGGAGGCGAAACACAGCCCGACGATGGCCCCGACCAGGATCGCCGCCGGCCACGCCCGCCACACCCGATCCAGCCGCGCCACCGCGAGCACCGCGATCGCCGCATAGGCCGGTAGCCAGACCAGACGCAGCACCGGCGTCTCTTCCTGAAGGGGCGCAAAGACGGGGCCGATAAGGGCCCCGGTCAGCATGGCGATGATGAGACCGCACGTCAGGTACTCCCACCAGGAGGGGGCGGGTTCGATCAAACTGTGATCTGGACGGGACAAGCGCACCGATGCAGGGTCGTTGAACGGCCTTAACGAACGGTTGGTGAGGGTCCGACCGCCGATTTCAGAGAGACAACTAATGCTTTCTGCCTTGTTCGGCGCTCGCAGTTTTCTGGATCCGGACATTGAGGCGTGGCACCTCGACGTGTGGGCAATGCTGATTGAACGCTATGGCGACACTGTCGCGATCGCTGATACGCCGCTTGTGCTCCCGACCAGGCAATATTTCCCGCCTACAGAAGCTATCGGTCATGCGAAGGCCGAACATATCTTTGAGTGTGTGAAGGGTATCATGGGGCTTTCAGACTGGCCCTGCAGTCTCGAGCCTCAAGGACGCCGAAGGTCGGGTCAGCAAGTTTCCGAATTCGTTCACCTTGGTGGCGATGAGACACCAAACGGTACATTTCGAATCGAAGCGGGCGGCGATGTCGTTATCTCTTATGCACCAGAGCTCTTGGACGACCCCACTGGGCTGGTAGCGACCTTTGCCCACGAACTGGCGCACTATCTGCTGGCCTCGGAAGCTGATCTTGTTGAAGACGAAACCCACGAGCTCATGACCGACCTGACGGTGGCCTTCGTGGGCTTTGGCCTTTTCGGTGCCAACTCCTGCTTCAGCTTTGAGCAACATGGCGACGCATTCGGCCAGGGCTGGCGCAGCCGATCTTCGGGCTATCTCTCACCGCGAAGCTGGGCCTTTGCGTTGGCTGTTTTTGGGGAGCTGCGCGGCGACGAAGGTGAGGTAGCGCATTATCTGAAGCCGGAAATCGAGGGATTGCGGCGGCAAGCGGTCAAATACCTCAGGAAAAACCCGAGCCTGTTGCAGGGACTTCGCGCGTCCGCCTGATCAGGCTTTCTCCACGAACGTATCGATCACCTTCTTCTCGCCGGCCTTTTCGAACGCCACGACCAGTTTGTTGCCTTCGATGGCGCGGACGGAGCCGTAGCCGAATTTTTGGTGGAAGACGCGCTGGCCGCGGGTCCAGCCGGAGGCGGCCTTGGGGTCGGCGGTGGCGACCAGCCGGCCTTCGCCCTCGATGACGGTATGGCGGGCGGGGCGGGCAGTCGGAGTCTGGGCGGCGGTGAAGGACTGGGCGCGTTTCCAGCCAGGGGACGAGTAGCCGCTGCCGAAGCTGGGCATTTCGTCCCAGCGGGACTTGGCGTCCTTCATGCCGGGCGTGGTACCATAGTAGCCGGTGTCGCTTTCGGCCTCGACGTGGTCGATGGGCAGTTCGTCGACGAAGCGGCTGGGCAGCTGCGAGGTCCAGCGGCCATAGACCAGACGGTTGGCGGCAAAGGAGATGCGGGCATCCGACTTGGCGCGGGTGACGCCGACGTAGGCGAGGCGGCGTTCCTCCTCCAGACCCTTTTCGCCCTTTTCGTCGATGCTGCGCTGGCTGGGGAAGACGCCTTCCTCCCAGCCCGGCAGGAAGACCAGCGGGAATTCCAGCCCCTTGGCTCCATGCAGGGTCATGATCTGAACCGCGCCCGACCCGTCGGCATCCGCATCGCCGCGATCCAGATCCATGACCAGCGAGACATGCTCCAGATAGGCCTGCAGCGTCTCGAACTGCTGCATCGACTGGGTCAGTTCCTTGAGGTTATCGAGTCGTGTCTGGCCGGTTGCGCGATCGGCCTTATGCATGTCGGTATAGCCGCTTTCTTCCAGCAGGGTCTCGGTCAGTTCCCAGTGCGGCAGGGTCTGGGCGAAGCCGCGCCAGCGATCAATGTCGCGCACGAAGTTCGACAGGGCCGTGCGTGTCCGGGCCTGAAGCTCGTCCGAACCGATCAGGTTGCGCACCGCCGACATGGCCGAGACGCCGGACAGGCGGGCGATCTGCAGGATCTTCTGCACACTGGTGTCGCCGATGCCGCGCTTGGGCACATTGACGATCCGCTCGAACGCCAGGTCGTCGTCCTCGCTGACGATCAGCCGCAGATAGGCATGGGCGTCGCGGATCTCGGCCCGTTCGAAGAAGCGCGGCCCGCCGATCACCTGATAGGGCACGGCCAGCAGGACGAAACGTTCCTCGAAGGCCCGCATCTGGAAGGAGGCGCGGACCAGCACCGCCATGTCCTTGTAAGCGACGCCCGTCCGCCGCGCCGTCTCGATCTCGTCGGCGATCAGCCGGGCCTCGGCCTCGCCGTCCCAGACGCCGCGCACGCGCACCTTGTCGCCGCCCTCGTCCTCGGTCCAAAGGGTCTTGCCCAGCCGATCGCGATTGCCCGCGATCAGGCCAGAGGCCGCGCCCAGAATATGCTTTGTAGAGCGATAGTTGCGCTCCAGTCTTACGACCTTGGCTCCGGGAAAGTCGCGCTCGAACCGCAGGATGTTGTCCACCTCAGCCCCGCGCCAGCCATAGATAGACTGGTCGTCGTCGCCGACGCAGCAGACGTTGCCGGTCGATGACGTCAGCAGCCGCAGCCAGAGGTACTGGGCGACATTGGTATCCTGATATTCGTCGACCAGGATGTAGCGGAACCGGCGGCAGTATTCCTCAGCGATGTCCGCATGTTTGGACAGGATCGTCAGGTTGTGCAGCAACAGGTCGCCGAAGTCGCAAGCGTTCAGACTGACAAGCCGGGCCTGATAGGCGGCATACAGCGATTGGCCCTTGCCGTTGGCGAAGTCCTCGGACGGCGGCAGCTTCCCAGGCGTCCAGCCGCGGTTCTTCCAGTGGTCGATCAGGCCGGACAGGGATTTGGGCGTCCAGCGCTTGGTGTCGAGGTTCTGGGCCTCCAGCACCTGTTTGCAGACCCGCTCTTGGTCGTCGGTGTCCAGGATGGTGAAGCTGGATTTCAGCCCGACCAGCTCCGCATGCCGTCTCAGTATCTGGGCGGCGACGCTGTGAAAGGTGCCCAGCCAGCGCAGGCCCTCGGACGACGGGCCGATCAGATGGGTGATCCGCTCGCGCATCTCGCGCGCGGCCTTGTTGGTGAAGGTGACGACCAGCAGTTCCCACGGTCGCGCCCGGCCGGTCGCAAGAATGTGCGCCAGCCGCGTCGTCAGCACCCGCGTCTTGCCCGTGCCGGCCCCTGCCAGAACCAGAACTGGCCCATCGACGGTCAGTACGGCATCACGCTGTTCGGGGTTCAGACCCTTCAGATAGTCGACGGTGGGTGCCTCGACGCCGCCCGGCCCCCGCGAACGGGCCAGGTCGGAAATACGCGGTGCGGGAAGATCAGGCAGACTCATCGGGAGAACATAAGGGGCACGGGCCCATATGTCAGTGCCTTCGTGCGATCTGATCCGGAACCGCCAAGCGTGGCCGTCGTTTCGGCTGCATCTGCAATAGGGAAGGGACACTACACATGGCCGAGAACACGAGTGGCAGCGGCGGCAACGCCGGTCTGGCCTTCATCGTCGGGGGGCTCCTGGTCGTCGTGGCGGTCATCGCCTGGTTCGTCTTCGGGCGGGGTGGCGGCATGGGCGGCGAGACCAAGGACGTCAATGTCGACGTCAACCTGCCGGAAGTTTCGGCACCTGCAACGCCGGGGAACTGAGCCATGACCGATCCCAATCGCCCCATCGATCCGCAGGAACGACCCGAAGTCGTCCATCACACGACCATCAATGCGGCCCCGACACCGGAACGTCGTAGCGGTGGCGGCGGTGCGCTAGCCTTCATCGTGGGCGGACTGGTCGTGGCCGCCCTGGTCATCGGCTTCATCGTCTTTTCGAACGGTGGCTTCGGCGGAGAGGCCAAGGACACCAATGTCGACGTCGATGTGAACCTGCCGGAACTGCCGGAGGCTCCCAAGATGCCGGACCTGCCGAACATCGAACCGCCTTCGGTGCCCCAGCCGAATCCGGCACCGTCCAACTAAGCGACGACGGCCGGTCGTTTTGCGTCAGTGGAACGACCGGTCACCGCTGGCCCAGGCAAGGGCTAGCAGCCTACAGGCCGAGGCCAAGGGGGTCCGCCCCCGGGTCTCATCGATGCGCTTCATCAGGCCCGCATGCGAGAGATCCAGCGCCATCGCGACGTCGTCCAATACGCTCCAGAAGGCCGGTTCCAGAGCGACGGAGGTGGCGTGCCCGGACAGGGTTACCGACCGCTTGGTCAGACCGCTCATGACCTGAAACTCATCGAAACCCGACCAGGACGATATCCGCCCGAGCCCCTGCGCCTTGGGTCAGAACGGCGTGGCGCGTGTCTGTGGTGAACCTCAGGGCTCCCGCCGGATCGCGGATTTCAGCGCGTGCGGCATAGGTGTGGCGCGGGTCGATGTCGGCCTCTTGCACGGACAGGGTGACGGCATAAGGCGGGCCGCGACCGTCGAGGTCTTCTGCAGCCTCGGCGAGCACCCGTGCGGGCGCGTCGGCCAGGCTGACATCTTCGAGACGCACGCTCAGACGATGGCCCGGTGGCAGCAGGATCCGCTCGCGATAGGTCACCGACACGGCGACCGGGATCATGCCGGTTCCGGCCTTGGCTCCGGCCTCCGGCAAGGTCGAACAGCCTGCCAGAACGGCGGCTAGAGGCAGGGCGGTCAGGATGTGGCGCATGTCGGTCTCCTTGCGGCTGTCCTGAGTGTAGCAGATCGTGCCGACGGCCCCCACCGTCATCATATGATCAGCGTTCACCCCTTGGGGTTTTCGCGCTAGAGTACCTGTGCTTCGTCACAGGACCGCCCATGACCGCGACCGCCGACTTCGACACCTACACGCGCCTCCAGCCTCAACGGATCGAGCCGCTGACGGCCTTGCGCGCCTTTCGCAAACTGGTCGCCAACAAGGAAGACACTGCGCAGGTGTTCGAGATCATGCGCGCCCTGTCGGGCCGGTCGCTGGCGCGGGGCTACAATCACATGCTCAAGACCCAGGAGGGTGGGCGCCAAGCCTATCTGGCCGAGGAACTGGCGCACAAGCTGGACGATCCGGTCTGGCTGGCCCGGTTCGAGCTCGGGACGGTCGGAGCCAGCTATCGTGCCTTTCGCGAAGCGCGGGGCTTCACCGCCGAGGGCCTGGCTGACGAGGCTCGCAAGATCGGGCCGCAGATCGATGCCCAGCATCCGGTCGTCTGGTACTCGCGCCGCATCCGCGACGTGCACGACATCTGGCATGTGCTGACGGGCTATGAGACCGACGCTTTGGGCGAGGCTTGTGTGGTGGCCTTCTCCTATGCCCAGACGCGAAATCTGGGCTTTGCCTTCATCGGCTGGGGCGCGGCGCGGGAGATCCAGCGCGAGGTGCGGTCCGTGCCGGCCCGCCGCGCGGTCTGGCAGGCCTATCGCAACGGCAAGGCCGCGCACTGGCTGCCGGGCCTGGATTACGAGGCGCTGTTCGCCCAGCCGCTGGAGGTCGCCCGCCAGCGGCTGAATATCCGGCCTGCCAGCGTCTATCACGCGGTGTCGCCCGAGGTGCGGGCCAGCCTGAAGCTGCGGGCCTGATCGCGACTTCCGGCGGTCATAAGGTTGGCTTGTGACGCAAGGTGTCGAACCCGCTTGCGTCCTGACCGGCAACCGTTCAATCGGGCCGGGTGCAAAGCCCTGAACCGTCTCCCGACACCGTGACCCGCCGCATCCTGTCGCCCGCCGTGCTGGCGGTCGGCGGCGTTGGCATCTGCGCCCTGATTTGGGGGACGACCTGGTATGCGATCACGCTGCAGCTGGGCGCGGTGGCACCGTTAGCCTCCATTGTCTGGCGGTTCGGTCTGGCGGCGATCCTGCTTTTCCTTGGCTGTCTGATTTTTCGTCAGCCGCTGAGACTGACCCGCGCCCAGCATCTGGCGGTCGCTGCCCAAGGCGTGTTTGCCTTCTCGATCAGCTACAGCTTCACCTATGCGGCCGAGGGGCTGATCGCGTCGGCCATCGTGGCGGTGATCTTTGCGTCACTGGCCTTCATCAACCTGGTTCTTTTCCGCGTGGCGGCCGGGCAGCGTGCGGCGCTGGCGTCCTGGGGCGGGGCTCTGCTGGGTCTGGTAGGTGTCGGGGTTCTGTCCGGCTCGGAAATCCTGGGGGCAGGGCTGGGGCAGGGGGCGGCGACCGGCGTCGGCTTCGCCCTGCTGGCCGTGGCCGCCTCAGCCTTCGGCAATCTGTTCGCCTTCAAGGGACAGGCGGCGGGAGCGGCGGTCATCCCGTCCACGGCCTGGGCCATGGCTTACGGGACCGTCGTGCTGGCTCTGCATGGCCTGGCCACGGGCGTCGAATGGTCGATAGAGCCGTCGCTCAGCTACATCGGCTCGCTGCTTTATCTGTCGATCTTCGGATCGGTGATCGCGTTCGGCCTGTATTTCACCATCGCGCGCGCCCGCGGCTATGCCCTGGCCAGCTATATCTCGGCCCTGACGCCGCCCATCGCCATGCTGGTGTCGGTGCTGTTCGAGGATGCCCGCTTCGGCTGGCCGGCCCTCGTAGGACTGGTTCTGGTATTGGCCGGGCAGGTGCTGCTGATCCGCGCGCCCAAGGTTTCCGCCGCCTAGTCTTCGCGTTTGGCGCCATCCAGAACGGTCTGGATGCGATCCTTCTCCGCCTGGGCCTTCTGTCGCTCGGCCTTGGTCTGGCCAAAGGCGGCACGGTTGACCGAGGCTGCGTCGGCCTTGGTCGCCTTGGCCCGCGTCTTGCGCGCCCGGTTCAGGTTGATGATCTCGCCCATGCCGACCTCTGCCATACGAAACCGTCCCGTGCGGCGTGCATTTTTGAGGGACACCGCAACAGGAGACCTCCCCATGGTAGACCCCACCCTGATCAAGGAACACCTCGAAGTCGTCGGCTCGGACGGCGAACATGTCGGACGCGTCGATCACGTGCTGGGCGACCAGATCGAACTGGCCAAGCTGGACCTGGGTGCCGGCTTCAAGCACCACATGATCCCCGTCAGCTGGGTCGAGCGCGTGGACGAGCATGTGCATCTGAACCTGACCAAAGACGAGGCCAAGTCCCGTTGGACCGAGAAGCCGCACTAGGCCGCAGGCTTACCGCGAATTCACGAAGGCCCCGCTGATATCGGCGGGGCCTTTACTTATCTTAGGATGGCATCGTCCTGGTGCAGGAAGACCAACCAAGTTGATCCGTCTGATTCTGAATGTGCTGTGGTTCATCCTGGGCGGCTGGGCCGCGGGCCTGCTTTGGCTTTTTGGCGGCGCGATCCTGGCCCTGACCATCGTCGGCCTGCCGTGGACCTTTGCGGCATGGCGGATCGCCAGCTATTCCTTCTGGCCATTTGGCCGCGAGGTGGTGTGGCGCGAGCCGGATGCCACGGCCCTAGGCGCGGGCTGTTTCGGCATCGGCCTGAACGTCATCTGGTTCGTCTTCGCGGGCTGGTACATCGCCCTGGCCCATGTGCTGATCGCGGTGGCCGAGGCCATCACAATCATCGGCATTCCTTTCGCGCTGAAGGATCTGGAGCTGGCAAAGCTGGCCCTCGCCCCGATCGGACGCACGATCCGAGAGAAGCCTTGAATCAAGATGCCGGCCTGTAGACCAGGCCGGCATGATGATGTCCCCGTGTTGGCGGCCTCAACCCGGCGAGATCATCTTCTCGGGGCGGACGGCTTCATCGAACTCGGCGTCGGTCAGATAGCCGCCGCCGACGGCTTCTTCCCGCAGGGTCGTGCCGTTCTTGTGCGCCGTCTTGGCGATCTTGGCGCAGGCGTCGTAGCCCAGCTTGCCGTTCAGAGCGGTGACCAGCATCAGCGAGTTGTTCAGGCCGCGCTCGATGTTGTCGATCCGCGGCTCGATGCCGACCACGCAGTTGTCGGTGAAGCTGACCGCCGCATCGGCCATCAGGCGCACCGACTGCAGGAAGTTGTAGGCCATGACCGGGTTGAAGACGTTCAGCTCGAAATGCCCTTGCGAACCGGCGAAGGTGATCGCCGCGTGGTTGCCGAACACGTGGACGCAGACCTGGGTCAGGGCCTCGCACTGGGTCGGATTGACCTTGCCCGGCATAATGGAGCTGCCCGGCTCGTTCTCCGGCAGGGCCAGCTCGCCCAGGCCCGAGCGGGGGCCGGACCCCAGGAAGCGGATGTCGTTGGCGATCTTGAACAGGCTGGCGGCCACCGTGTTGATCGCGCCGTGGCTCATGACCATGGCGTCGTGGGCGGCCAGGGCCTCGAACTTGTTGGGAGCGGTCGTGAACTTCAGGCCGGTGATCTGGGCGATCTTGTCGGCGACGCCTTCCGCGAAGCCGACGGGCGCGTTCAGGCCGGTGCCGACGGCCGTGCCGCCCTGGGCCAGCTGCATAAGGTCGGGCAGGGTGCTCTCGATCCGCTCGATGCCCTTGGCGACCTGTTGAACGTAGCCGCTGAACTCCTGGCCCAGCGTCAGGGGCGTGGCGTCCTGGGTGTGGGTACGGCCGATCTTGATGATGTCCTTCCACGCCCGCGCCTTGTCGTTCAAGGCGTTGTGCAGGGTCTGGAGCGCCGGCAGAAGGCGGTGGACCACCTCCTCGGCGCAGGCGACGTGCATGGCCGTGGGATAGGTGTCGTTGGACGACTGGCTCATGTTGACGTGGTCGTTGGGGTGGACGGGCTTCTTCGAACCCATTTCGCCGCCCAGCATCTCGATGGCGCGGTTACTGATGACCTCGTTGGCGTTCATGTTGGACTGGGTGCCCGAGCCCGTCTGCCAGACGACCAGCGGGAAGTGGTCGTTCAGCTTGCCCTCGATCACTTCGTCGGCGGCGCGGACGATGGCGTTGCCGATAGCGGGGTCCAGACGGCCCAGCGCCATGTTGGTTTCGGCCGCAGCGCGTTTGACGATGCCGAGAGCGCGTACGATCGGCAGGGGCTGCTTTTCCCAGCCGATCTTGAAGTTGCCGAGGCTGCGCTGAGCCTGAGCGCCCCAATAGCGATCCGAGGCGACCTCGATCGGGCCAAAGGTATCGGTCTCGGTGCGGTGGTCGGTCATGGCGCGGGCGGCTCTCTCAGACGTGGCGGAGGAATGCGCAGGCGTGTAGCACGGAGGCGCGAAGGGGCAAGGACGGAGCGGCCATCATGCGAACAGGGGCCAAGGCATGACCGCCGGCTGGATCGGCACCGGCAAGGTCCGCGCCCGCGAGACCGGCGACGTCGTCGAGATCACCATCGAGGGCCTGACCACCCAGGCCAGATACTACAAGCCGCTGGTGTATGAGTTCATGCGCAAGGAGTGGTCGTCGCGACCATCCTATGGCGACTACACGGTCGAAATCCTGATGGAGCACATTGGCGATCCGCCGTGGATGGACCTGGACAATCTGGCCAAGGCCCTGCTGGACGCCATCAAGGGCTATCTGTTCCACGACGACAGCCAGGTCGCCCGCCTGCTGGTCGAGCGCCGCCAGGGCGAGCGGGAGCGGATCACGATCCGGGTTTTTCCCAGGGCATAAAGCCTATTGCACCAGCGTGAAACCAGGCGGTGCTTGGGTCTCGACATGCGTCGGGTGGTACATATCGAGGTATAAGGTTGTCTTGTCAGGCGACGAGCCAGGACACTGAACGTCATATCCATCGACGATCTGGCCGTAGGGACCCATGCCCATGCTGCCGATCCGTTCGAACTGTGGTGCCCGATTGTCTGAACAGCGCAGACGGGAAAGATAGTCGCGCTGACCGGGTGGCATGTTGACCCTGACTGGATTGGCTTCGCTGCCCAGCGGATGCCCGGTCAGACCCGCCGCGATCCGGTCGGCGCGTTCCGCTGGAACGCCGCTGAACATTTCAGCAAATGGATCGTCGGGCATCGCAGTCCCGCTTGCGCACCCGCTAATCAAAAGCGTTGCCGCGAACGTCACCAAATACCGCATAGCCATTGCTCCCACCCTCGTCGGTTGGGAGATTACAGCATCAGTTCTTTTGGGAAAGACGGTCTTCTTAGACTATTTCTTGCGGAACTGGTCCAGCGAAACGACCTTGGGGCCGTCGTCGTCGCTCGGCGCCGGGGCCTTGGCAGGCTCGGCCGCCTCGATCTCCTGCACGATCTCGTCCACTGTCACCGGTTCCTCGAACTGCAGCAGGAACTGGACCGAGGGGTCGTAGAACCGCGTCACGGCCGTATAGGGCATGGACAGGACCTTGGGCATGCCGCCGAACTTCAGCATCACTGAGAACCGCGTCGGCTCGACCGTCAGGTCCCAGTACTGGTGCTGGAGCACCACCGTCATCTCTTCGGGGTACTTGGCCAGGACATCGGGCGGCACGATGACACCCGCCGCGCGGGTCTTGAAGGTGATGTAGAAATGGTGCGCACCGGGAATGCCCTCGGGCATGGCGGCCCGTTCCAGCGCAAGCCGGATGACCCCGCGCAAGGCATCCTGCGCCAGGGCGTCGTAATGCATCTCGTCGACGGGGGGCGTCTCTTCGGCCATGGATCGTTCTCGTGTTCGCGCGAGGTGTAGCGGGGCCGCGCGACGGGCGAAAGGTGGCTTTTGCGGGAAAAGTGCCAGGGGTTCTGTTGGCAGGCCCCCTGGCGGCCCCGCCTGAGGATCTGAACCCCCAGGACTTAAGTTGGAATTACCGGAACCGCATTACGCGGCGACAGCGTATTCCCCAGCGAAGTTATCGTTCGCAGTTAGAAAATGGCCCGATACGGTGGGCCAGGACGAGCGAAAGCAGTCTTCTTTACACGTCCGTCGATGCTAGTCGGCCCCATAACTTCCGCCGATACGCGGGAGAAAATGGTGGAGCCGCCGGGAATCGCACCCGGGTCCGGTCCGCTTATTACAAGCGCGTTTATCGCCATATCCGGAGCAAGCCCCGGCAGCACCAATATAGGGCATCTGTTGACGGGTTCAAAGAGGCATGGTGCCGAACGGCTTTCAGCCGCCGCCGGTGCGGCCCGTAGCCTTGCCGGTGCCCTCGCATACCGGACAGGTGTCGCCCGACGTCAGGGTGCCGCGCCCTTCGCATTCGGGACACAGGCTCGCGTCGGGTGTGAGAATGGCCGCTGGATCGGCGGGGTCTTCGGGGAAAAGGCCCCGGTCCTGAATGTCATGCGGGTCCATAAGGTCTGAACGGCTGGACCATGCGACGGTTCAATGGTCAGGCTGCTCTGGGCCAATCCGCAGTCTGGTTGCGGAACCAGGTCAGTTGGCGCTTGGCATAGTTGCGTGTGGCCTGTTGGGTGGCAGCGATGGCGTCATCCCGGCTGATCGAGCCGCCCAGATACGCCGAAAGTTCTCGGACGCCCACCGCTTTCATGGCGGGCAGGGTGGGGTCGAGGTTTCTAGCTCGGAGAGCCTGGACCTCGTCCAGCGCCCCGTTGGCGATCATACTCTCCACGCGACGGTCGCACCGGGCATAGAGCGCCGCCCGGTCCGGTCCGACCACCATGCCGGTCCATGATTCCGGGGCCAGCAGAGGCGTCGTGTCGGCGGACCAGTCGCTGAGGGCGCGGCCGGTGTGCTCGGCTACGGACATGGCCCGGATCAGGCGTTGCCGGTCGCCCGTCTCGATCCGCTGTGCGGCCTGAGGGTCCAGGGTCGACAGCCGACTGCGGAATGCGGCCTCACCCTCGGCTTCGAACGCCTGCTCCGCGGTATCGCGGACCTCGACCGGTACATCGGGAATGTCCGCCAACCCCTTGGTCAGGGCCGTGAAATACAGACCCGTTCCGCCGACCAGCAGCGACGGGCGACCCGCCTCGGTCAGTTCCGCCAGAATGAGAAGAACCGCGCGGCTCCACCGTCCGACAGAGCAGGCTTCCCCCGCATCGGCAACGCCGTACAGGCGATGTTCGATCTCGGCTTCATCCTCGACCGAAGGACGGGCGGTCAGCACCCGCAGGTCTGCATACAGCTGCTGGCTGTCGGCATTGATGATGACCGCCCCGATCTCGCGCGCCCGCGCCATGGCCAGGGCCGACTTGCCCGAGGCGGTCGGTCCGGCGATCAGTTCGATCAGGGGCGGTCGGGACAAATCGGCGCTCGCGGAGAGGGGGCTTTCGGCGATAGAAGGCCCGCACACGCCCCGCAACCCCGAAGCTCTTTCCAGAGGCCGCGCCTTGCCCGACCGCGACACCGTCATCGCCGCCCTGAACGCCATCCTTGATCCCAAAAGCGGGCGCGGGCTGGTCGCGGCTGGACTGGCGCAGGGGCTTACCGTGGCCGACGATCGCGCGGGCTTCGTGATGGAGGTGCCGGCTGGCGACACCGCCCTGTATGCCCCCGTCCGTGACGCCGCCGAGGCTGCGTTGAAGGCCTTGCCCGGCATGGCCCGAGTCTCCATCATCCTGACCGCCGAGACGGCACCTGCGACCAAGCCCGTCCGCGCCGCCTCCTTGTCTCCTCAGGCCGTGGACCAGACCCGCGCCAAGGCCCCCGTTCCGACCGACCGGCCCGCGCACGTTCGCCGCGTGCTCGCCATCGCCAGCGGCAAGGGCGGGGTGGGCAAATCCACGGTCGCGGTCAATCTGGCCGCTGCCCTGTCGGCACTGGGGTTGCGCGTGGGCCTGCTGGATGCCGACGTCTACGGTCCGTCGCTGCCGACCATGCTGGGGATCTCCGGCAAGCCGGAGTATCGCGACGGCATGATGCAGCCGCATGAGGCGTTCGGGCTGAAGGCCATGTCCGTGGGTCTGTTGACCGGGGCCGGGGACGCCATGGTCTGGCGCGGGCCGATGGCGTCTCAGGCACTGACCCAGATGCTGACCCAGACGCGGTGGGGCACGGCCGAGGAGCCATTGGACATTCTTGTCGTCGATCTGCCGCCTGGCACCGGGGACGTGCAGTTGACGCTGATCCAGAAGACGCCGCTGGACGGGGCCGTCATCGTCTCCACGCCGCAGGAAGTCGCCCTGGCCGACGCCCGCCGGGCCCACACCCTGTTCCAGAAGGTCGGGGTGCCGACCCTGGGCCTGATAGAGAACATGAGCGGGGACGTCTTCGGGCGGGGAGGGGCGAAGGCCGAGGCCGCGCGGCTGGACGTCCGTTATCTCGGCGACCTCCCGCTGGATGCCAGCTTACGCGAGGGTGGCGATGCGGGTCGGCCCGTTGTGGTCAATGAGCCGGATGGCAACGTCGCCCAGCGATTCATGGCCTTCGCCGATGCCGTCCGGGAGGCTTTGGCATTGAACTGATCGCACGCCCGTCTTGCAGCGATCCATAATTCTATTATCGTGGAATAATGGAAACCGAATCCGCCCTGCGTGGTTTTGCGGCACTCAGCCAATCGACACGTCTCGAGACGTTCCGCCTGTTGGTGCGCCATGAGCCAGAGGGCCTGGCGGCGGGCGAGATTGCGGATCGTATGTCGGTCCCGGCCAATACTTTGTCGGCCCATCTGGGCGTGCTGTCTCGCGCCGGTCTGGTCACGGCCACGCGCCGCAGCCGTTCGATCGTCTATCGTGCCGATCTGAGCCAGCTCAGCGATCTGGTGCTGTTTCTGGTCAAGGACTGCTGCCAGAGCCGGTCGGAACTGTGCCAACCCCTGGTGGCCGAACTGGCCCCCTACTGCGCCTGAGGCCCCATGGACGTCGTCATCTATCACAACCCCGCCTGCGGCACGTCGCGCAACACCCTGGCACTGATCCGGCATGTCGGCATCGAGCCGCATGTCGTTGAATATCTGAAGACCCCGCCCAGCCGCGCCCTGGTCGCGTCGCTGGCCCAGCGCATGGGCGGCAGTATCCGAGACCTCCTGCGCGAGAAGGGCACGCCCTATGCCGAGCTGGGTCTGGGCGACCCGTCACTCACCGACGACCAGCTGCTTGATGCTGTCGAGGCCCATCCGATCCTGATGAACCGGCCGCTGGTGGTCTCGCCGCTGGGTGTGAAGCTTTGCCGCCCGTCGGATGTGGTGCTGGATCTGCTCCCGGCCGAGGGGCTCAAGCCCTTCACAAAAGAGGATGGCGAGGTCGTCGTCGATGGCGATGGACGCCGGGTTCGCGGATGACCGAGGCCGCCGTCGCCAGGCCAGACCGCCTGTCCTTTCTGGATCGCTGGCTGACGCTGTGGATTTTCGCGGCCATGGGGCTGGGCGTTCTACTGGGAACGGTCGTGCCCGGCCTGCCGGGCTGGATCGACAGCCTGTCGGTTGGCTCGACCAACATCCCCATCGCCATCGGCCTAATCCTGATGATGTATCCGCCACTCGCGCGGGTGAAATACGAGGAACTGCCGCGGGTCTTTGCCGACAAGCGGGTGCTGGCCCTGTCGCTCTTCCAGAACTGGGTGTTGGGCCCGGTGCTAATGTTCGCCCTGGCCGTCGTCTTCCTGAGGGATCAGCCGGAATACATGACCGGGGTGATCCTGATCGGCCTGGCCCGCTGTATCGCCATGGTCCTGGTCTGGAACCAGCTGGCGCGGGGCGACAATCAGTATGTGGCCGGTCTGGTGGCCTTCAACTCGATCTTCCAGATTGCCTTCTTCAGCATCTATGCCTGGCTGTTCCTGACGGTCCTGCCGCCGCTGTTCGGGTTGGAGGGCAGCGTGGTGGACGTCGGTTTCTGGACCATAGCCGTCGCCGTCCTGATCTATCTGGGCCTGCCATTCCTGGGCGGCTTTCTGACCCGCCGCGTGCTGATCGCCAGCAAGGGGGCCGACTGGTATGAGTCGCGGTTCCTGCCCCGCATCGGGCCGGTGACCCTGATCGCCCTGCTGTTCACGATCACGGCCATGTTCAGTCTGAAGGGCGGCGAGGTCGTCGCCTTGCCGCTGGATGCGCTGCGCATCGCCATTCCGCTGACGATCTATTTTCTGGTCATGTTCGTGGTCAGCTTTCTCATGGGGCGGCTGATCCAGACCGATTATCCGCGCACCACGGCCCTGGCGTTCACGGCGGCGTCCAACAATTTCGAACTGGCCATTGCCGTCGCCATCGCCGCCTTCGGCCTGGCCTCTCCGGTCGCCTTTGCTGCCGTCATCGGGCCGCTGGTCGAGGTGCCGGTGCTGATCCTGTTGGTCACCGTCGCTTTGTGGCTAGGCCGCCGTTATTTCCCAGACACGGCCCCGAAGAAGGAGGTCTGCGGATGAGCCAACTTTTTCGGCCCGACAGGGTTTTCAAACGCAACCTGAATCGCCACCTTGGCGGTTCCAGTCCCGCTCCCCCGGGATAGTTGCCAGAGAGACCGCGATGTCCGTCGAGACCCTGTTCCGCCCCTTCACCGTCAAGAACCTGACCCTGCCGAACCGCATCGTCATGGCCCCGATGACCCGGTCCTTCTCACCGGGCGGCATTCCGACCAGCGACGTCGCCGCCTATTATCGCAGGCGGGCCGAGGGCGGTGTGGGCCTGATCATCACCGAGGGCACGGTGGTCGAAAGGCCCGCCGCCCGCAACGACGCCGCCGTCCCGGTCTTTCACGGTGAGGCCCTGCCCGAATGGAAGAATGTGGTCGAGGAGGTTCACGCCGCGGGTGGGCTGATCGCGCCGCAGATCTGGCATGTCGGTGCGGCGCGCGGCCAGGGTGCGGACTGGCAGCCGCTGGGTCAGGTCGACAGCCCCTCCGGTCTCGTCGCCCCGGGCAAGCAGAAGTATGAGGCCATGACCGAAGAGGACATCGCCGACACCATCGCCGCCTTTGGTCGGTCGGCCCATGCCGCCCGCGATCTTGGCTTCGACGCCGCCGAAATCCATTCCGCCCACGGCTATCTGATCGATCAGTTCTACTGGGCCGGTCTGAACGCGCGGGGCGATCGCTGGGGCGGCCCGACGATCGCGGAGCGCGCCCGCTTCGGCGTCGAGGTCGTCAAGGCTGTGCGCGAGGGCCTGGGCCCCGACATTCCCCTGATCATCCGCCTGTCCCAGTGGAAGCAGCAGGACTACGATGCCAAAATCGCCCACAATCCCGACGAGATGGCCGAGTGGCTCCTGCCCCTGTCCGACGCGGGCGTCGACGTCTTCCACTGCTCGCAGCGGCGCTTCTGGGAGCCGGAGTTCGAGGGGTCTGACCTCAACTTCGCCGGCTGGGCCAAGGTCATCACCAAGAAGCCGACCATTTCCGTCGGCTCGGTCGGACTGGATGGCGAGTTCATCGCGGCCTTCGGTGGGGCAGGCTCCAACCCGGCGTCGCTGGACGGCCTGATCGAGCGGATGGAGCGCGACGAGTTCGACCTGATCGCCGTCGGCCGCGCCCTGCTGGCCGACCCGCGCTGGGTCGAGAAGGTGCGTGAGGGTCGTAACGACGAACTGATGGCGTTCGATCGTTCGGCGATGGCGACGCTCACCTAGGTTCTAGGTTTCAGGGGTCAGGTTCTAGGGGTAGGGTCTAGGCAGGGCGGTGCGCGTCAAGCCATCCCTAGAACCTGAAACCTAGCCCCTAGAACCCCCTTGATCCTCGCCGTCCTGATCACCACCGCCTGGCTCAGCCTGATCATCGGGCTGCGCTATCTGCTGATCGCGGGCGGGGTGTGGTGGATGCAGTGGGGCAGGGCGCGGGGCTTGGGGCGTCAGCTGAACCGCGAGCGTCCGTCGCGCCGGTTGATGCTGCAGGAAATCCGCTACTCCCTGATCGCCACCCCCATCTATGCCTTGCCTGCCGCCATTGCGCTGGAGGCGTTCAAGGCGGGCGGGACGCGGATGTATCTGGACCCGGCGCAATACGGCCTATGGTGGCTGCCGATCAGCTTCCTGCTGCTGCTGATCGTGCAGGACACCCACTATTACTGGACGCACCGGCTACTGCATCATCCTAAGCTGTTCGCCATAGCCCATGCCGGGCATCATCGCTCGCGTGAGCCCAGCCCCTTCGCCAGCTTCGCCTTCGACCCGATCGAGGCGGTGCTGACCGCCTGGCTCCTGCCGCTGATGGTGTTCCTGATCCCCGTCAATCTTTGGGTCGTGGCCCTGCTGCTGACGGTGATGACAGTGACCGCCGTGATGAACCACTGCGGCTGGGAGATGTGGCCGGATCGCTGGGTGCGCTCACCGCTAGGGCGTCACCTGATCACCGCCACCCATCACGGGCGGCACCACACCCATATGAAGACCAATTTCGGCCTTCACCTGCGCTTCTGGGATCGTCTGTGCGGCACGGATGCCATGCCGGACGTTCAGTCGAAAACAGCGCCTCAGAGTGGCTCGACCACCACGGCGGTGCCGTAAGCCAGCACCTCGGTCACGCCCTCCATGATCTCGTTGGACTCATAGCGCATCGCCACCACGGCATTGGCTCCCATGGATTGCGCCTGCTCGACCAGATGCGCATAGGCCTCGGCCCGCGACGCCTCGGCCAGTTTCACATAGGCCTCGACCCGTCCGCCCAGCATGGACTGGATGCCGCCGATGGCATCGGCCACCAGATTGCGCGACCGGACGGTGATCCCTCGCGCCAGTCCCAGGGTCCGCTCGATCCGGTGGCCCGGCACGTCATTGGTGGTCACGATCAGCATGGCGGTTCTCCTTGTGGGTCAGGCCCGGTCCAGAACGCGGAAGACGAAGTCGTGGTCGTCCTTTTCGCCCGCACCATGCGCCTCGGACGACGTCTCCGTGAAGGCTGCGGCATCGAAATCCGGAAACACGGCGTCTCCCTCCGGTGCGGCATCGACCTCGGTGATGTACAGCCGTTTGGCGCGGGGCAGGGTGGCCTCAAACAGGGCCGTGCCGCCGATCACGCAGATTTCGTCCACGCCGTCGTCCTCGGCCTGTTCGCGCGCGATCTCGATCGCTTCGTCCAGGCTGGTGCAGACCAGTGCGCCCTTGGGCGAATGGTCTGTGCCGTAGGCCTCGTCGCGCGTCAGCACGATGTTCAGCCGGCCGGGAAGGGGCTTCAGCGGCAGGCTCTCCCAGGTCTTGCGGCCCATGATGCACGGCTTGCCCATGGTGATGGCCTTGAACCGCTGGAGATCGCTGCGCAGCCGCCAAGGCAAATCGCCATCACGACCGATCACGCCGTTGCGACCCCGCGCGACGACCAGGGCGATACGGGCAAGGGTCATCAGGTCGTCTCCAGCCATTTCAGCCATTTGCGTCGCATGGCCACCTCCAGGTCGATGCCCGCCCCGTCGCAATAGATCAGCAGCATCCCCAGCACATCCGCCGCCTCGTCCGCTTGCGCCTGCACATCCGCCGAACCCCGCGCCCGCCCGCTGATCCTCAGATGCTCGGCCGTCAGCTCGCCCAGCTCCTCCTGCAGCTTCAGCAGGGCCCAGTCGCCGGATCGGTCGATCCCGTGCTCGCCGGCATAGATGTCGGAGATGCGCAGGACGTCGTCCTGCAAGGCCTTGAGGTCCAGCGTCATCAGACCGCGATCGGCGCCTTGATGTGTGGCCAGGGCGCATAGTCGCTGAGCACGAAGTCCTCCAGCGCATAGGCGAACAGGTCGGCCTTGGGCGCGATGGTCATGGTCGGCAGGACCAGAGGCTCGCGGCTCAGCTGGGTCTCGGCCTGTTCGACGTGGTTCAGATACAGGTGGGCGTCGCCGAAGGTGTGGACGAACTCTCCGGGCTCCAGGCCTACGACCTGGGCGATCATCATGGTCAGCAGGGCATAGGAGGCGATGTTGAACGGCACGCCCAGAAAGACGTCGGCGCTGCGCTGATACAGCTGGCAGCTCAGCTTGCCGTCGGCCACGAAGAACTGGAACAGGCAGTGACAAGGCGGCAGGGCCATGTCGTCCACGTCCGCGGGGTTCCAGGCGGTGACGATGTGGCGGCGGCTGTTGGGATTGGTCTTCAGTCCGTGGACCAGTTTCTCGATCTGGTCGATGACCCGGCCATCCGGCGCGGTCCAGGATCGCCACTGCTTGCCATAGACGGGGCCCAGCTCGCCCTCGGCATCCGCCCATTCGTCCCAGATGCGGACGTTGTGGTGCTTGAGGTAACCGATGTTTGTCTCGCCGCGCAGGAACCACAGCAGTTCGACGATAATCGACCGCAGATGCAGCTTCTTGGTCGTCAGCAGGGGAAAGCCCTTGGACAGGTCGAACCGCATCTGACGCCCGAACACGCCCAGCGTCCCCGTGCCCGTCCGGTCGTCGCGCCGTGCGCCATTGTCCAGGATATCGCGCAGCAGATTCAGATACTGCCACTCCGGATGGTCGGCAGGCGCGGCCCCGGTGCGGGCGTGAAGATCGGCGAGGGCGACGGCGGCGTTCATGGCGACACTGTGTCGTTGATTCGCCCCGTTTGGCAGGCCGATGATTCGGTTGCTCACAGAAAGTTGGCCAGGTTCTCAGGCCGTCTCTGCTTCAGCCTTCTTCTTCGCCGGAGCCTTTTTCTTGGCCGCAGGCTTTTTCGCCGCCGCCTTCTTTGGTGCCGCCTTCTTGGCCGGAGCCTTCTTGCCCTTGGCCGGGGCCGCCGCCGCGCGCGCCGCCAGCAGGGGCAGGGCCTCTTCCAGCGTCAGGGCTTCGGGTGCCGTCCCCTTGGGCAGGGTCGCATTGATCTTGCCCGATTTGACATAGGGGCCGAAGCGGCCGGCCATGACGTGGATGGGCTCGCCCGTTTCCGGGTGCGCGCCCAAATCCTTCAGCGGAGCCGCTGCGGCACCACGCCCGGCGAACTTGCCCGCCCGTTTTTCGGCCAGCAGGACGACGGCACGGTTCAGCCCGACCTCGAACACCTCGTCGATATCGGCGACATTGGCATAGGTGCCGGCGTGCAGCACGAAGGGGCCATAGCGGCCGAGGCCGGCCGTGATCATCTTGCCGTCCTCGGGATGCGGCCCGACTTCGCGTGGCAGGGCCAGCAGGCGCAGGGCCTGATCCAGGTCCAGCGATGCGGGTGACCAACCCTTGGGCAGGGACGAGCGTTTCGGCTTCTCCTCACCGGGCGGTGTGGTTTCCACATAGGGCCCGAACCGCCCGATCTTCAGCTGCACCGGCTGGCCGGTCGCGGGATCGACGCCCAGTTCGCGGTCGCCACTCTCGGCCCCGCCGACCGCCGCATCCGGAGACGCGACGGGCCGGGTGAATTTGCAGTCGGGATAGCGCGAGCAACCGACAAACGCCCCGAACCGGCTGGTCTTCAGGCTCAGTTGACCCTGATGGCACAGCGGGCATTCGCGCGGGTCGGACCCGTCTTCCTTCTGCGGAAAGATGTGCGGCCCCAGGCTTTCGTTCAACGCATCAAGGATGGCCGTGGTCCGCAGCTCGCCCGCCGCGCTGGTCGCGGCATGGAAGTCCGTCCAGAACTCGCGCAGCAGCACCTTCCAGTTCAGGTCGCCCGCCGAGACCTCGTCCAGCCGGTTTTCCAGCGCGGCGGTGAAGTCGTACTCCACCCATTTGGAGAAGAACTGTTCCAGGAAGGCCGTGACCAGGCGTCCCTTGTCCTCGGGATAGAAGCGGTTCTTGTCGGTCCGGACGTATTCGCGGTCGCGCAGGGTCGTCAGGATGGAGGCATAGGTCGAGGGTCGGCCGATCCCCAGTTCTTCCAGCTTCTTGACCAGGGTCGCCTCCGAATAGCGCGGGGGCGGTTCGGTGAAATGCTGGTCAGTGCGGATCGCATCGACCTGGGCGACGGCCCCTTCCTTCAGCGCGGGCAGTCGGGTGGTGTCGTCCTCGTCCTCAGCTCCATCCTTGGGCTTGTCGTCGCGGCCCTCTTCGTACACGGCCATGAAGCCGTCGAAGGCGACGACCTGGCCGGTGGCACGCAGGGCGGTTTGCCCGGACGGCTCCTCGATCTCGACGGTGGTGCGGTCCAGACGGGCGGACTCCATCTGGCTGGCAATGGTCCGCTTCCAGATCAGTTCATAGAGCTTCTGAAGGTCGCCCTCGAGACGCAGGGTCTCGGGTGCTCGGGCCATATTGGTCGGGCGGATGGCCTCGTGCGCTTCCTGGGCGTTCTTGGCCTTGGTCTTGTAGTAGCGCGGCTGCTCCGGGACATAGGCGGGACCAAAGCGGTCGCCGATGACTTCACGAGCCTGGGCAATACCTTCAGGACTGACCGACAGGCCGTCGGTCCGCATATAGGTGATCAGACCGCCCTGGTCGTCGACGCCTTCGTACAGCTTCTGCGCCGCCTGCATGGTGCGCTGGGCCGTGAAGCCCAACTTGCGGCTGGCCTCCTGTTGCAGGGTCGAGGTCATGAAGGGCGGGCTGGGCGCGCGCTTGACCGGCTTCTTCTCCACCGAGGTGATTGTGAAGGTTCCGGCGTTGATCGCCTCGCGGGCCGCCGTCGCCATGGCCTCGGAGACGATGTCCAGACGCTGCACCCGCTTGCCGGCATGTTTGACCAGTCGCGCCGTGAACGGCGGGCTGTCGGCGTTCAGGTCGGCCTCGACGGACCAGTATTCCTGAGGCTTGAACTTCTCGATCTCCATCTCGCGGTCGACGACGATACGCAGGGCGACCGATTGCACGCGGCCCGCCGAGCGCGCGCCCGGCAGCTTGCGCCACAGGACCGGCGACAGGTTGAATCCCACCAGATAGTCCAGCGCGCGCCTGGCCAGATAGGCCTCGACCAGTTCCATGTCGATCTGGCGCGGGGCCGCCATGGCCTCCAGCACGGCCGACTTGGTGATGGCGTTGAAGGTGACCCGCTCGACGTGCGTGTCCTTCAGGACCTTCTTCTTGGTCAGGATCTCCAGCACATGCCAGCTGATGGCCTCGCCTTCACGGTCGGGGTCGGTGGCCAGGATGACGCGATCGGAGCGTTTGGCGACCTCGGCGATCTCGCTCAGACGCTTGGAGGCCTTCGCGTCGATCTCCCACGACATGGCAAAGTCTTCGTCAGGCAGGACCGAGCCATCCTTGGACGGCAGGTCGCGGACGTGACCGTAGGAGGCCAGGACGGTGTAGTCCGAGCCGAGGTATTTGTTGATGGTCTTGGCCTTTGCGGGGCTCTCGACGACGACGAGGTTCATGCGGGGAGGGGGCCTTTCAGAGGGCCGGGAAGGTGGTTGGCGCAAGGCCCGCTGTCAATCGCGCCTGTGTCAGAAGATATTCATGATTGTGTCCGAGATTGCGAACGCACCACAGGTTGTGCAACAAAGGACCGGCGCAAGAGAGGGATTGGGCATGCGAACCGAGACGGCAACGACCTCCGAATCCAGGCAGACCGACAGGGCTGTCGATCTGGGCGACTATCCCGTACGGGAATACATCCGCGCCATGTCGACACAACTGGCGCAGATGGCGCTGTGGGACGGCGATCCTGCCCTGGCCCAGGCCCTGGAAGCCGCCGCCCGACTGGCCAATGTTCCCAAGGCGGTTGCGCCCGTGCGCGATCCGACGCCCCGCCGCAGGCGCGCAAGCTAGCGGGACACCAGTCCTCCGGCCAGCAGGGTCGCGCGACCGGCCAGGCTGAGTTCCAACAGCGCCGCAGCCACCGTGCCGATTGAGACACCCAGCGCCCGGGCCAGTTCGTCGCGCGGCGTCGGCGTGGGCGACAGCAGACCGGCCACCTGTTCGATCAGGGCCTCGTCCAGTTCGTCGGGCGCGCCGTCGAACGGGTTGCCGTGATCCGGTTCGCGCAGGGTCCGCAGGGTGTTGAAGGCCCGCTCCACATCCTCCAGCCCCTCGCAAAGGATGGCCCCCTGACGCAGCAATTCGTTCGGCCCCCTGGAGCGTGGGTCGAGCGGCGAACCCGGCACGGCGAAAACATCCCGTCCCTGTTCACCCGCCAATCTCGCCGTGATCAGCGAGCCGGAACGAATCTCCGCCTCCACCACGATCACCCCCCGCGATAGCCCCGAGATGATGCGGTTGCGGCGGGGGAAGTCCCGCGCCTGGGCTCGCGCACCGACCGGACTTTCGGACACGATGCAGCCGCGCTCCACGATCTGCGCATACAGGTCGACATTGTCCGGCGGATAGATGTCGTCGACACCGCCACCGAGCACCGCGACCGTGCCAGTTTCCAGCGCGCCGGCATGGGCCGCCCCGTCGATGCCGCGGGCCAGGCCGGATACCACGACGTGACCGGCCTGGCCCAGTTGCTGGGCCAGACCCCGCGCGATCCGCTGGCCGCCAGCTGACGCGATCCGCGCGCCGACGATGCCGATGCAGGGCCGGGCCATCAGCCCGACATCGCCCCGCGTCCAGAGCAGGGGAGGCGGCGGGTCGAGCGCGGCCAGCATTTCGGGATAGTCGGCCTCGCCCAGCACGATCAGCCGCGCGCCGATCCGCTCGCCCGCCGCCAGTTCGGCCTCGACGGAGGCGACGGAGGGCAGGATATGACCCGTGCCACCCCCCTTGCGGATCAGGTCGGGCAAGGCCTCGACCGCGCGCGCCGCACTGCCGAACCGATCCAGCAACTGGCGAAAGGTGACCGGGCCGACCTTGTCCGTGCGGGCCAGCCGGACCCGCGCGAACCGCTCGGCCTCGCTGAGGCCCGGGTTCACGCCGACTTGGCCCCGATGCGCGGTTCCACGCCCTTCAACAGGCGGGCGATATTCTCGTGGTGCCGCACCCAGATCAGCACGGCGGTGAACGCCGCCAGCACAACTATGGGCAGGGGCGCAGGCAGTTTCAGCGCGGCTGTAGGCGTCAGCGCGACCAGCGGCGTCGCCGCCGAAGCGACCAAGGCCGCCAGAGACGACATTCTCAGCAAGGCAGCCGTCAGCAGCCAGATCGCGGCCGCCACCAGTCCCAGAGGCCACCAGGCCGCCAGCATCAGCCCAAAGAAGGTCGCCACGCCCTTGCCGCCCTTGAACTTCAGCCAGACCGGAAACAGGTGGCCAAGAAAGGCCGCGCCACCCGCGACCGCACCCGCGATCTCGGCATTCGCGCTCGTACCGCCCAGCAGGTATTTGGCCACTAGCAAAGCCGCCGCGCCCTTGCCCGCATCCAGCAGCAGGGTCGCGATGGCCAGGTCCTTGCGCCCGGTCCTGAGCACATTGGTCGCGCCGATATTGCCCGAGCCGATGCTGCGCACATCGCCCGCGCCGCCCAGACGCGTCAGGATCACCCCGAACGGAATGGAGCCGAGCAGATAGCCGCCGACCGCCATCAGGGCGAATGTCCCGAGCATAGAAGCGGTGGGGTCGATCACGTTATTCCTCGAACAGCTTGCGCGTGTGTATCACGCCATGTCTCAGGTGAACCAGCAGCGATAGTAGTGGCCGGTGATTCGCGAACAGCTCACGATGTCGCCACCCCAAAGCTCCTGCAAATCCGGGCGAATGGTGTAGTCACCATTTGTCTCGCCCCAGCCTTGCGCCGTGGCCACGCCGTCCGATGGGTCGTGAATAACCGCACCCCAATTGTCGGCGATGCCTACGGGTTGAGGAAAGGCGACGCGGATCGGCGGACCGGGTTCGATACGGTAGGACACGCCATGACGGGTACCATCTCTGGGCAGTCTGTCGGCCTCGGCCACCACGGCATCATAGGCCTGGCGATGCTGGTTGAAGCTGATGAGGAACCACAGGCGACCGCCCCAACCCGGAAGTGGAAGCAGCACGAGCACGAGAGCTGCAACGATCAACACGCCCACAGCCTTTCCCTCACCCGAAAAGGCCAGCGCAGCCATTACAACCAAGCCGCCAAGACCCACGAGCGGGACGGCGACGATGGCAAGGAAGATATTGACCTCTGTCAGCCAATCGCTGGCCAGCAACGTCAGTGCGGCCAAGGCAAACCAGATGCCGACCAACCACCACGCTGTCCTGGAAACAGACTTCATTCTTCGCCGTGGACGATGCGGCCACCGACGACGGTGAGCAAGACCTTGCCTTGCAGGCGGCGACCGTCGAACGGCGAGTTCTTGGATTTGGATTTCAGCGTCGCCGCGTCGATCACGACGGGGGCGTTGGGGTCAAACAGGATGAGGTCGGCGGGTGCGCCCTCGGCCAGTCGTCCGGCCTCGAGACCCAGCAGGCTGGCCGGGCCATGTGTCACGGGACGCAATATGTCGAGCAGGTCCAGTCCGGCCTCATGATGCAGGGTCAGGGCGGCTGGCAGCAGGGTTTCCAGACCGATGGCTCCGGGCGTTGCTTCGCTGAACGGCCGACGCTTGTCCTCGGCGGGGGCAGGGGCGTGGGCGGAGGTGATGACGTCGATCAGGCCTTCGCGCACCGCCTCGATCAGGGCCTGTCGGTCGGCCTCGCTGCGCAACGGCGGGTCCAGCCGGTAGAAGGTGCGATAATCGCCGATGTCGATCTCGTTGAAGCAGAGGTGATTGACGGACACCGAGGCGGCGATCTCCAGCCCCTTGGCGCGCGCCCGGGCCAGGGTTTCCAGCGCGCCCTCGGTCGAAATCTGGTCCACCAAGAAACGTGCGCCGGTCTGTTCGACCAGGGCGAGGTCGCGCTCCAGCTGGATGCGTTCGGCGATGGCGGGCACCGACGACAGGCCCAGCCGGGTGGCCAGTTCGCCACTGGTCGCCACGGCCCCCTCCGACAGCCAGAAATCGGCTGGACGGCAGGAAATCAGGGCGTTGAAGGTGGCGGCATAGCTCATGACCCGTTGCAGGGTCCGGGTGTTGGAGATCACGCGGTCGACGTCGGTGAAGTACAGCGCCCCGGCCTCGTCCATCAGACCGATCTCGGCCATGCGCTGGCCGTCGCAGGTCCGGGTGGCTGCCCCCGCCGCCCGTACGTTCACCAGACCCAGCGCGGCCCCGCGCCGCTGGATGAAGTCGATCATCGCGGGGTCGTCGAGCGCCGGGTCGGTATCGGGCTGGATGACGATGGTGGTGACGCCGCCGGCCGCCGCCGACTGGGCAGCGGATTTCAGCGTCTCCTTAGGTTCGGCACCCGGCTCGCCCGTCTTGACACGGATATCGATCAGGCCGGGGGCCAGACAGCGGCCGTCCGCATCGATGACCCGGATGCCAGCGGGAGCGACCGCATGAGTGCCCCTGATGACCTCGACGATCCGTCCGTCCTCGACCAGCACCGCGCCGGGGCCGTCATAGTCTGAGGCCGGGTCGATCAGGCGGGCGTTCAGGATTGCGAGAGCGCTCATGCTGCCTCTCCATCCAGCCGAACGGACAGAGCCGCGAGGACTGCCATTCGCGCCGCCACGCCCATTTCCACCTGATCCTGGATCAGAGATACGGAAAGGTCGTCGGCCACGTCGGAATCGATTTCCACGCCCCGGTTCATCGGCCCCGGATGCATGACCTTGGCCCCCGGCTTGGCCCAGGCCAGCTTCTCGCGGTCCAGGCCCCAGAAGCGGAAATATTCGCGGGTCGAGGGCACCAGTGCGCCCTCCATCCGCTCCAGCTGAAGGCGCAGCATCATCACGACGTCACAGCCTTGCAGGCCGTCCTTCATGTCGTGAAACACCTCGCAGCCCCAGCGGTCGGCATCGCCGGGCACCAGCGTCGGCGGCCCGATCAAGCGCACCCGCGCCCCCATCATCGACAGCAGGGCCACGTTCGAGCGCGCCACCCGGCTGTGGGCGATGTCGCCGCAGATGGCGACCGTCAGCCCCCCGACATCTCCGAACGCCCGGCGCAGGCTCAGCAGGTCCAGCAGCGCCTGGGTCGGATGCTCGTGCCGCCCGTCACCCGCGTTTACGACCGCGCAGCCGACCTTCTGGCTCAGCAGGTCCGCCGCACCGGAGGCCGAATGGCGCACCACCAGCACGTCCGGCTTCATGGCATTCAGCGTCGCCGCCGTATCGATAAGGGTCTCGCCCTTGGCCACGGAGGATGTCCTGGGCGACAGGGCGGTCACATCCGCCCCCAGCCGCTTGGCCGCGATCTCGAACGAGGCGCTGGTCCGCGTCGAGTTTTCGAAGAACAGGTTCACCACCGTGCGCCCGCGCATCAGGTCCAGGCCCTTGGCGTTCGACCGGTTCAGATCGACGAAGGCGTCGGCCAGATCCAGCAGGGCAGGGGCGGTCGCCGCATTCAGGTCGCCGGCGGCGAGGAAATGGGCCTTCGGGAACGGCATCAGCCGTTCGCGAATCAGATCGGTGAGGGCGTCGGGCTGTCTCATCGAGGCCCGGCTATAGGGCCAGTCAGGCGAGAGGGGAAGCGCGCAGCCGGTCCAGCGCCCCCTGCAAGATCCAGGCGGCGGCCGTGCGATCCACGACATCGGCCCGCCGCTTGCGGTTCAGGTCCAGATCCTCGATCAGGAACCGCTCCACCGCACTGGTCGACAGGCGTTCGTCCTGGAAGGCGTAGGGCACGGGTCGCAACCGTTGCAGATTGCGCGCAAAGGCCCGGCAAGACTGGGCGCGTGGCCCTTCGGTCCCGTCCATGTTCAGCGGCAGGCCGATGACCAGTCCCGACACGCTGCGTCCGTTCATGATCTTGAACAGGGCCTCGGCATCCTGCGTGAACTTGACCTTGCGGATCAGCGACAGGGGGCTGGCGATCATGCGGCTGGTGTCGGACACCGCCACGCCGATGGTCTTCTCGCCCAGATCCAGCCCCAGCCAGGCGGTTCCCGGAGGCGTCGATTCGGACAGGGCTTGAAGGGTCATTTCACTCACCGCGCGGCGGTAGGCGCACACGGCCCCGCTGTCAAAGCCGTTGCGGCGTCTGAATCCTTGTGAAATCCAGTCGGGGCCGCTAATCCCGCCCGCTTGGAACTGTTTCTGGAGGGCCGCATGGCCATCGACGCCGCGACGGTGCGCAAGGTCGCCCACCTCGCCCGCATCAAGACCCCCGAGGACCGGCTGGAGCCGTTGGCCAAGGAGCTGAACGGCATCCTGGCCTGGATCGAGCAGTTGGACGAGGTCGACATCGACGGCGTCGAGCCCATGACCTCCAACGTGGCCCAGCCCATGCGCCTGCGCGATGACGTCGTCACCGACGGCGGCAAGGTCGAGGCTGTCCTGTCCAATGCGCCGCGGTCCGCCGACGGCTTCTTCGTCGTGCCCAAGGTGGTCGAATAGAATGTCCGACCTGACCCAACTGACCCTCAAGGCCGCGCTGGATGGCCTCAAGGCCCGCGACTTCTCCTCCGAGGAAATCACCAGGGCCTTCGTCGCCAATATCGACGCCGCCAATCCGACGCTGAATGCGTTCGTGGTCCAGACGACTGACAAGGCGCTGGAGATGGCGCGCGCCTCTGACGCTCGTCTGGCCAGGGGCGAGGGCGGGGCGCTGGAAGGCGCGCCGCTGGGCATCAAGGACCTGTTCTGCACCCACGGTGTCCAGACGACGGCCGGGTCCAACATGCTGCGCGGCTTCGTGCCGCCGTATGAGTCGACCGTCACGTCCAACCTGTGGGCCGATGGCGCGGTCATGCTGGGCAAGCTGAACATGGACGAGTTCGCCATGGGCTCGTCCAACGAGACCTCGGCCTTCGGTCCGGTGAAGAACCCGTGGAAGTCCAAGACCTCCAACGCCGATCTGACGCCGGGCGGCAGCTCGGGCGGTTCGGCCTCGGCGGTCGCGGGCGACCTGTGCCTGGCCGCCACGGCATCGGACACCGGCGGCTCGATCCGCCAGCCTGCGGCGTTCACCGGCACCGTCGGGATCAAGCCCACCTATGGCCGGGCCAGCCGCTTCGGCATGGTGGCCTTCGCCAGCTCGCTGGATCAGGCCGGGCCCATCACGAAGACGGTCGAGGACGCCGCTATCCTGCTGCGCTCCATGTGCTCGTTTGATCCGAAGGACGCGACAAGCCTGGACATCCAGACGCCCGACTGGACCCAGTCGCTAGGCCAATCGGTCAAGGGCCTGCGCATCGGCGTGCCCGCCGAATATGTTGTCGATGGTATGCCCGCCGAGATCCAGGCCCTGTGGGACCAGGGGATCGCCTGGCTGAAGGACGCGGGCTGCGAGATCGTGCCGATCAGCCTGCCGCACACCAAATATGCCTTGCCGGCCTATTACATCATCGCCCCGGCCGAGGCCTCGTCCAACCTGGCCCGCTATGACGGCATGCGCTTCGGCCATCGCGCCCAGGGCACGACCAGCCTGACGGACCTGTACGAAACCAGCCGCGCCGAGGGCTTCGGCAAGGAGGTTCAGCGCCGCCTGACCATCGGGGCCTATGTGCTGTCGGCCGGCTTCTACGACGCCTATTACGTTCGTGCCCTGAAAGTCCGCCGACGCATCGCCGAGGACTTCGACAATGTCTGGGACAAGGTCGACGCCATCGTCACCCCGTCCACGCCGTCGGCGGCCTTTGCTCTGGGCGACAAGCAGATCGACCCGCTGCAGATGTACCTGAACGACATCTTCACCGTCACCGCCAATCTGGCGGGTTTGCCGGGCATCTCCGTGCCGGCCGGTCTGGACAGCGGTGGCCTGCCGCTCGGCCTTCAGGTCATTGGCAAGGCGCTCGATGAGGCGACGGTGTTCCAGGTGGCGAGCGCGCTGGAAGACGCGGCAGGGTTTGTGGCCAAGCCGGAGAAGTGGTGGTGAGCGTGACTGACAAACTCATCCAGGGCCGCACCGGTGCCTGGGAAATCGTCATGGGGCTGGAGATCCACGCCCAGGTGGCGTCCAAGGCCAAGCTGTTTTCAGGGGCCGCCGTCGGCTTCGGCGCGGGGCCGAACGAGCAGGTGTCGCTGGTCGATGCGGGCTTTCCCGGCATGCTGCCGACGCTGAACAAGCACTGCGTCGAACAGGCCGTGCGCACCGGCCTGGGTCTCAATGCGCAGATCAACAAGCGCAGTCAGTTTGACCGCAAGAACTATTTCTACCCGGACCTGCCGACCGGCTATCAGATCAGCCAGTTGTATTTTCCGATCGTCGGCGAGGGCGTCGTCGAGGTGGAGGCCGAGGACGGTAGCTTCTTCAATGTCGGCATCGAGCGCCTGCATCTGGAACAGGACGCAGGCAAGCTGATCCACGACCTGTCGCCGAGCGAGAGCTACGTCGACCTGAACCGCGCGGGCACGGCCCTGATGGAGATCGTGTCGCGGCCGGACATCCGCTCGCCGGAAGAGGCGGTCGCCTACGTCAAGAAGATCCGGACCATCCTGATCTACCTCGGCACCTGCGATGGCGACATGGAGAAGGGCAATCTGCGCGCCGACGTGAACGTGTCCGTCTGCCGAGAGGGTCAGTACGCCAAGTTCAAGGAAACCGGCGACTTCAGCCATCTGGGCACGCGCTGCGAGATCAAGAACGTCAACTCGTTCCGCTTCATTTCGCAGGCCATCAACTATGAGGCCCGTCGCCAGATCGAGATTCTGGAGGACGGCGGCAAGATCGATCAAGAGACGCGGCTTTACGATCCGACTGCGGGCGAAACCCGCTCGATGCGATCCAAGGAAGAGGCGATGGACTATCGCTACTTCCCCGACCCCGACCTGCTGCCGCTGGAGCTGGAGCAGGCATGGATCGACGGTATCAAGGCCGACCTGCCCGAACTGCCGGACGCCAAGCGCCGCCGGCTGATGGCTGACTATGGGCTGTCTCAATACGACGCCGTGGTTCTGATCTCGGAACAGGCCAAGGCCGACTATTTCGAAGAGGCTGCCAAAGGCCGGGACGCCAAGCTGGTGTCCAACTGGGTGACCAATGAGGTTTCCGCGCGTCTCGCCGCCGACGGCCGTGACTTCAGCGACAATCCGCTGCCCGCCGCCCATGTCGCCCAGCTGGTCGAACTGATTGAGACGAACGTCATCTCGTCGAAGATCGCCAAAGAGGTCTTCGACCACGTCTGGAATGGGGAAGGCTCACCCGCCGAGGTCGTCGAGAAGCATGGTCTGAAACAGGTCACCGACACCGGCGCGATTGAAAAGGCCATCGACGACATCATCGCCGCCAACCCCGACAAGGCCGCAGCGGTCGCCGAGAAGCCTCAGGCCTTGGGCTGGTTCGTCGGTCAGGTGATGAAGGCGACAGGCGGCAAGGCCAATCCGGCGGCGGTGAACGACATCCTGAAGGCCAAGCTGGGGCTCTGACGCGACGAGTCTGTACGGTATTTTAATACCGTATTTGATTTGTCGTTATCGATCAGTGGGTTGGCGCGGGTTGGTGCAAAAACTCGGCATTGACCTGACCCGTCGCGTCCCCTAGTAAGCGCGCCTTCCGCTTCTTCCGGCCATCTGGCGGGGAGGGGCCTCGTATCGCCTTCCCGGGAAACCCACGTCATGCTGAAGAGCACTACGGCTTCGCTGAAGCCGGCCGACGTCGAGAAGAAGTGGATCCACATCGATGCCGAAGGCGTCGTGGTGGGCCGTCTCGCGACGTTCATCGCCAACCGTCTGCGCGGCAAGCACCGCGGCGACTACACCCCCCACGTCGATTGCGGCGACTATGTCGTCGTCACCAACGTCGACAAGGTGGTGTTCACCGGCAAGAAGAACACCGACAAGATCTACTACCGCCACACCGGTCACCCGGGCGGCGTCAAGCAGACGACGCCGGAAAAGGTCCTGAACGGCCGTTTCCCCGAGCGCGTCCTTGAAAAGGCCGTCGAGCGCATGCTGCCCAAGGAGAGCCCGCTGGCTCGCAAGCAGATGACGCACCTGCGCCTGTTCGCCGGTTCGACCCACGACCACGAAGCCCAGAAGCCCGAGACGATCGACTTCAAGTCGGCCTCGACCAAGAACACCCGGAGCGTCTGAGCATGACCGACGTCACGAACACCGAAGCGGCCGTCGAAACCGCCCCCCAGACCACGGGCCAGGGCTTTGACGCTCTGAAGAGCATGCAGACCCCCGGCGCGGGCGAAGAGCACCCCGTCTACGAGCAGAAGCTGGACGCCCAGGGCCGTGCCTATTCGACCGGTAAGCGCAAGAACGCGATCGCCCGCGTCTGGGTGAAGCCCGGCACCGGCAAGATCACGGTCAACGGCAAGGATCAGATGCAGTATTTCGCCCGCGAAATCCTGCGCATGATGATCGCTCAGCCGCTGGTCGTCACCGGCCGCGAAACCCAGTTCGACGTGGTCTGCACCGTCGAGGGCTCGGGCCTGTCCGGCCAGGCCGGCGCGATCCGCCACGGCCTGTCGCACGCCCTGACCCACTATGAGCCGGCGCTGCGCCCGGTCCTGAAGCCGCACGGCTTCCTGACCCGCGACAGCCGCGTCGTCGAGCGCAAGAAGTACGGCCGCGCCAAGGCCCGCAAGTCCTTCCAGTTCTCGAAGCGCTAGTCGGTCGCATCCGCGACTTGGATTACAAGAGGCGCTCCGGGGAAACCTGGAGCGCCATTTTTCTTTTTTCCTTCTCCCCTTGCGGGAGAAGGTGGCAGCCGAAGGCTGACGGATGAGGGGTCACACCGCTCTTCCCAGATGGTTACGAGAAGAACTTTTGGGTCCGTGCGACCCCTCATCCGACCCGCTGCGCGGGCCACCTTCTCCCGCAAGGGGAGAAGGGTTTGGAGTGTCCGATGACCCACACCATTTTCATCGACGGTGAGGCCGGGACCACGGGGCTGGAGATCCGCGAGCGGCTGGAGGTGCGCGCTGATCTCGAACTGATCCTGCTGGGTGAGCGGCGGCGCGAGGTCGAGGCGCGGCGTGGGGCGCTGAACACGGCCGATGCGGTGATCCTGTGCCTGCCTGACGAGGCGGCGAAGGAGGCGGTGGCCATGATCGACAACCCGGCGGTGCGGGTGATCGACGCCTCCACGGCCTACCGGGTCGATCCGGCCTGGACCTATGGCTTTGCGGAGATGGCGCCGGGGCAGAGGGAGCGGATCGCGGGGGCGACACGGGTCTCCAATCCGGGATGCTATCCGACCGGCTTTATCGGCCTGATCGCGCCGTTGGTACGGGCGGGACTGGTGCCTGCCGACTGGCCGGTGACGGTCAATGCGGTGTCGGGCTATTCCGGCGGCGGCAAGGCGATGATCGCGGAGTTCGAGCAGGCCGCCACACCCAAACCCTTTCGCGCCTATGGTCTGTCGATGAAGCACAAGCATGTGCCGGAGATGACGCGGCACGCGGGCCTGTCGCGCGACGTGCTGTTCACGCCTGCGGTGGGTAACTATCGCCAGGGCATGCTGGTCGAGGTGCCGCTACACCTGTCGGCCTTGCCAGAGACGCCGTCCATCGAGCGCATCCACGGTGCCCTGGCCGAAGCCTATGAGGGCCAGCGGTTCATCGAGATGGCGGAGCTGGAGACTACCGAGGCCATGACGGGCCTGGACCCCGAGGGCCTGAACGGCACCAACCGGATGCGGCTGCATGTCTTTGGCGACCGGTCGGGCGGGCAGGCGCGGCTGGTCGCACTGCTGGACAACCTGGGTAAGGGGGCGTCGGGCGCGGCGGTGCAGAACCTGAACCTGATGCTGGGGCTGGACGAGGGGGCGGGGTTGGGGTGATCCGCCGCGCTTGAAACCTCGGCGGTCTTGCCGACGTATATCCCGTCATGACCCAGAACCTGAGCCGTCGAACCCTGTTCCTGACCGCCGGTGCGGTCGCCCTGACCGGCTGTGCGCCCGAGACGGCGGACGCTTCGACCCGCCAATACGCCAACTCGCCCTTTCGCCGCGTGACGGATGCGCAGTGGCGACAGCGCCTGCCGCGTGCCGCCTACGACGTCCTGCGGCACGAAGCGACCGAGCGGCCGGGCTCCAGCCCCCTGAACAACGAGAGCCGGCGCGGGACCTTCGTCTGTCGCGGCTGCGACCTGCCGCTGTTCCGGTCGCAGTGGAAGTATGACAGCCGCACCGGCTGGCCCAGCTTCTATGACGTCATCGCCGCCAATATCGGGACCAAGACCGACTATGCGATCGGCATACCGCGCGTGGAGTATCACTGCGCCCGCTGCCTGGGGCATCAGGGCCATGTGTTCGACGACGGCCCGCGCCCTACGGGCAAGCGCTATTGCAACAACGGCGTGGCGCTGAAGTTCGTCCCCGCCTGACGGGTCAGCCCTGTTCCCTGGCTGTCAGGGCCGACTGGATGGTGATGCCGAACAGGATGGAGCCGATCACCACCATCAGCCCGTAGTTGAAGCCTCGGACAAAGAACGGCACGACCGCCATCACCGTCACGATGGTCGGGAAAATCCCGGCCCAGATGGCCGAGGTCGGGGCCAGTGGGCTGATCATCGGCGGCCGGTCGGCATTCAGCTTCATCAGCTTGGACAGCGGCTTGTTCAACCCCACGAATATGACGGTGTACAACACCGCCAGCGCCGGGTTCAGCCAGACCGGGCCCGGCTCGCCATAGACGGTCGCCGTCATCGTCAGGAGCAGAAGCGGGATGCCGGTTGCAAAGGCCAGCAGCAGGTTCGGTTCGATACGCGTCAACTCTTGACCTTCACATAGGAGCCTGGGGCCGGTTCTATCGGCGAAAGTGGGCCGGATTTGGGGGCGCGGGCCGCGACCCACTCGCCGGACTTGTCATGCAGCCACCCGGCCCAGTGGTTCCACCAGCTGCCGGGATGCTCCTTCGCCCCCGCCTGCCATTCGGCCAGGGTGGCGGGTAGGTCAGGGTTGGTCCAGTGCTGGTACTTGTTGGCGCTGGGCGGATTGATGACGCCTGCGATATGGCCCGATCCGGCCAGCGTCAGGATCACGTCGGCGTTGGTGAAGGCCTTGGCCGAGCGATAGACCGAGTTCATCGGCGCGATGTGATCCTCGCGGCTGGCCTGGAAGTACAGCGGGATGATCACCTTCGACAGATCGACCGTGATGCCGCCGATCTCGAACTGCCCCTTGGACAGCCGGTTCTGACCGTACATGGAGCGCAGATAGTCCATGTGCAGCCGCTTGGGCATGCGGGTCTGGTCCGCGTTCCAGAACAGAAGGTCGAAGGCCGCCGGCGACTTGCCCATCAGATAGTTGGACACAAAGAACGACCAGATCAGGTCGTTGGCCCTCAGCGCATTGAAGGTGTCGGCCATGGCCGCGCCGGGTAGGACGCCGCCGGCGGCATCCATCTGTTCCTCGATCTGGGCCAGCCAGTGCTCGTCGGTGAACAGCAACAGGTCGCCCGCCTCGGCGAAGTCGTGCTGGGCCGCAAAGAAGGTGGTCGAGGCGACGGGCTGGACGCCCTTTTCCGCCATATGCGCCAGGGCTGCGCCCAGCAGGGTGCCGCCGATGCAGTAGCCGACGGTGTTCAGCCGCTTGGATCCCGACTGTTCCAGCACCTTGGCGACGGCGCGATAGATGCCCTTTTCCAGATAGTCGTCGAAGCCGAAGTCGGCCTTGTCGACGTCCGGATTGACCCAGGAACAGACGAAGACGGTGAACCCCTGGGCCGACAGCCAGCGGATCAGGGAATTCTCCGGCTGCAGATCCATGATGTAGAATTTGTTGATCCACGGCGGGAAGATAAGCAGCGGGATGGCACGCTGTTTCTCGGTCGCGGCATCATACTGGATCAATTCGAACAGCTCGTCGCGCCACACGACCTGGCCCGGGGCGGTGGCGACGTTCTCGCCGACGACGAACCGGCCATAGTCGGCCTGGCTGATCTTCAACTTGCCGGCCCCGCGCTCCATGTCGGCGGCGAAGTTCTGCATGCCCCGCACCAGCGATTCGCCATTGGTCTCGGCGAGCGCCTTCAGCGCCGCAGGATTGGAGGCCAGGAAGTTCGACGGCGAAAAGGCGTCGGTCAGCAGCTTGGTGAAGAACTCGGCCCGGCGCTTGGTCAGGGGATCGACATCCTCGACGCTGGAGACCAGACCATTCATCCAGTCGGCCGTGACCAGGTAGGACTGGCGCATCATGTCGAACATCGGATTCTCCGACCAGGCCGGGTCCTTGAACCGCTTGTCCCTGGACGGCTGAGGCGCTTCCTCGCCCGCCGCGCGCCGCGTGGTGGCGGCCCACAGGTCCATGTAGCGGTTGAACAGATCGGCCTGGGCGGCGAACAGGCGGTCCGGGCGCGAGGCCAGACTGGTCATCACGCTGTTCATCGCCGGGCCGACGTTGAAGGGATCGGGCGACAGAGCGGCTGGGCGGTCAGCCTGCGAAAGCGCGGCCTCCGCGATGGCGGTTTGGGCCGTCATGGCGGCGCGGGCCAAGTTCAGAGACAGGGTCTCGATCATCTGCCGCTGTTCGGCCCCGACGTCGGCGAAGGGGAAGGGCGGCGCGCCCGTCTCTGGCGGCTGCGGTGGCTGCGCGGAGGATTCTGGCTGAGCCGTCTCGATGACGGGCGGAGTTGCCGACTCAAGGCTCTCAGATGATTTTGCCCGGGGACGAGGCGGCTTGGCCGAGGTGGGGCGACCGGACTTGCGAGGGCCGGGCGGCACGACCGACGGCGGCGGCGAGGACGGAGACTTGGCCATGGTCGGGCTCCCTGAGATCGTCGCGTCGTGCGAGAGACATGTGCCCGCCCTTCCGCCTGTCGCAATCATGGCATATGAGCGCACCTGAAATGAACGCATTGATCCAGAAAATCGGCAGCGTCCTGTTCCTGGCGGTCTGCGCCTCGGCGGTGACGGCCTGTGCGTCCTCCTTCAACCCGCGCACGGACGAGACCTCGCCGGTCGCGGCGCGGGTCCAGGCCCTAGTCGATGCGAATCGCGAATATCCGCGCTGGGCCGACTTTCCGAAGTCCACCGAACCGGCCCCGACGCCCACGGCCATCGCCGCCGAGGTCAATACTTTGAGGGTCACCCGCGGCGCTCTGGCGGGCGAAGTGGCGCGCATCGACTGGACCCTGACCGACGATCCGGCGGCGTTTGCAGAGGCGCTGCGGGCACGGGTCGCGGCCACTCGCGTTGCGCCGGTGACCCAGCAGACCCAGGCCGAGATCGACGAATATCTGCGCCGTGCCCGCGAACGTGGTCGCGCGCCCCCGCCCATCACGCGCCGCCAGTAGCGGCCTGACCGACGCGCTCGCCCGGATCGAAGAATCCGGCGATCATACCCTTCAGGAGATACGCCCATGGCCGATCAGGCCCCCTATGCCTCCACGCTGGCTGCCGATGCGGCGCGCGTGACCGAACTGGCCGCCATCGCGTCTTGGGCCCAGATCGGGCGTGGTGACGAGAAGCACGCCGACCAGCTGGCGGTCGACGCCATGCGCACGGCCCTGAACGCTCTGGATATCGACGGCAAGATCGTGATCGGCGAGGGCGAGCGCGACGAAGCCCCCATGCTGTACATCGGCGAGAAGGTCGGCACCGGCAAAGGCCCGGCCATCGACATCGCGTTGGATCCGCTGGAAGGCACGACCCTGACCGCCAAGGCCATGGCCAATGCGCTGACGGTGCTGTCGATGTCGCCGGGCGGCGGCATGCTGCATGCGCCCGACACCTACATGGACAAGATCGCCATCGGCCCCGGCTATGCGCCTGGCACTGTCGATCTGGACATGGCCCCAGGCGATAACGTCCGATCCTTGGCCTCGGCCAAGGGCGTGCGCCCGGAAGACATCACCGTCTGCGTCATGGACCGCCCGCGCCACGCCGAACTGATCGCCGCCCTGCGCGAGGTTGGGGCCAAGGTCATGCTGATCACTGACGGAGATGTGGCCGGCGTGATCCACACGGCCGAGCCCGAAACCGGCATCGACCTTTATCTGGGCTCCGGCGGGGCCCCCGAAGGCGTGCTGGCCGCCTCGGCCCTGAAATGCGTCGGCGGGCATTTCCAGGGGCGTCTGATCTTCCGCAATGACGAGGAGCGGGCCCGCGCCAATCGCACGGGCGTCACCGATTTCGACCGCAAATACGATCTGCATGAGCTGGTGTCCAAGGACGCCATCTTCGCGGCGACCGGCGTGACAAAGGGCGCGATGCTGGACGGGGTGCAGGTCAAGGACGGCTTCGTCTCGACTCACACCCTGGTGATGGATTCCTCGACCCGCACCGTCCAGCGCATCCGCACGATCCGCCCGCTCTGATGGCCGACGGCGCGGGCCAGCCTGCGTTTCTGGGCATCTCCCGCTCGCTGTCGGGTCGGGCCTGGCGGCAGCGCCCGGCCGAGACCGGGCTGATCCGCGCGCACATGCAGGCGCTGGGGCTCGACGAGCCTTTGGCGCGGGCTCTGGCGTCGCGCGGTGTGCAGGCGGACCAGGGCGCGAACTTTTTGCAGCCGACCCTGAAGGCGCTGTTTCCCGATCCTTCCAGCTTCATGGACATGGACGTCGCGGCCCGGACCATCGTCGATGACCTGCAGGCCGGTCAGTCCATCCATGTCTTCGCCGACTATGACGTCGACGGCGCGTCCAGCGCGGCCTTGCTGGTGCGTTGGTTCCGGGCGCTGGGCGCGGACCTGCCGATCTATGTGCCAGACCGCCTGACCGAAGGGTACGGGCCCAGCGCCAAAGCCTTCGACACCTTGAAGGCCTCGGGGGCCGATCTGGTCATCACGGTCGATTGTGGCGCGGCGGCCAATGAGGCCGTGGCGCATGCGGCGGGCATCGGGCTGAAGGTTGTCGTCATCGACCATCACATGATGCGCGAGCAGCCGCCCGTCTGTGCCGCCGTGGTTAATCCGAACCGGCCAGGCTGTGGTTCTGGCCAGGGCAATCTGGCGGCGGCCGGAGTCGTGTTCGTGCTTCTGGCTGCGCTGAACCGCGAGGGGCGGGGCAGGGGTCTGTTTGTCGATCGCAAGGAGCCGGACATCCGCCAGTGGCTGGATCTGGCGGCCATGGGCGCGATCTGCGACGTGACGGGCCTGACCGGCTTCAACCGTGCCCTGACCAGCCTGGGCCTGCGGGTCATGTCGGACTGGACCAATCCGGGTCTGCGAGCGCTTCTGGCGGCAGCCGGTGCCGCGCCGGGGCCGGCCAAGTCCAATCACGCGGGCTTCATCCTGGGGCCCCGGATCAATGCGGGCGGACGGATCGGCAAGTCCGACCTGGGGGCGCGGCTGCTATCGACCGACGACGAGGCCGAGGCGGCAGCGCTGGCGGCCGAACTGAACGCCCTGAACATCGAGCGGCGCGAGGTCGAGCGACTGGTGACCGAGGAGGCGACGCGCCGGGTCGAGGCGACGGGCGGGCACGAGGACGGCTCGGCTGTCGTAGTCATCGAGGGCACGGACTGGCATCCCGGCGTTGTCGGCATCGTGGCTGGACGTCTGCGCGAACGCTGGCGCAAGCCCGTGGTCGTGATCGGCGTCGATGCCATCAACGGCATCGGCAAGGGTTCGGGTCGGTCCCAGCCGGGCATGAATCTGGGCAAGGCGATCCAGGCGGCCTGGAACGAGGGCGTGCTGCTCGCAGGTGGCGGCCATGCCATGGCGGCCGGCCTGACCGTGCGTGTCGAAGAGATCGGTCCTCTGCGCGATTTCCTGAATGAGCGGATGGCAGGCGAACAGGCTGAGGCCGAAGCCCTGGACGGGGTCGAGATCGACGCCCTGATCGAGCCGGGTGCGGCGACGCGCGCTCTGTTCGAGCAGTTCGAGCAACTGGCCCCCTTCGGACCGGCCAATCCCGAGCCCCTGTTCGCGATGTCGCATGTCAGCGCTCGCGAGGCCGTCGCGATGACTGGGGGTCATGTCCGGTGCCGGCTGGTCGGGGCGGACGGGGCCTCGGTCAAGGCCATCGCTTGGCGCTGTGCCGACCTGCCCGCCGGGCAGGCCTTGCTATCGGGACAAGGCGGATTGAGTGTTGTCGGTCGTCTGAAGGCAGACGACTGGAACGGTCGCAAGGGCGTGCAGTTCGAGATCGAGGATGTGGCCGATCCGCGGATGAATTAATCGCCCCTCGGCGCTTGCATCCCCGAAAATCGGCGGCTATATCGCCGCTTCCCCGCGCAGCGGTCCCTTCGTCTATCGGTTAGGACGTCAGGTTTTCAACCTGAAGAGAGGGGTTCGACTCCCCTAGGGACTGCCAGCGCGGGGCATTCCATTTCCTGAAAATGGCAAATCTCAGAGCCGGCCCGGTCGGATAGAGATCGTGCGCGACTTCGTCGCGCGGAGGCGTGGTGTCATGATGGAACACCCGTGCGCTCTGAAGCCTTGGCGACGTGTCGGAAGGCAACAAATACGCCTGTTGTCGGGCCTGAGCGCGTTTTTTCTCTTTTCCAGTGTTCACAGAACCGTGTTAAACGGAATTCGTCCGTAAGGTTAAGCGGGCGGAGGGGTGGCTGTGTCTGACTACGAGGGCGTTGAGACGGGTACGGTGGCGGTTGTTCGCGTCACCGGTCATGTAAAGTGGTTTGATCCAGGTAAGGGATACGGCTTCATCGTGCCCGACGATCCGGGTCTGACGGACGACCGCGACGTCCTGCTGCACGTCACCAGCCTGCGCGATAAGGGACACGATACGGCGGGCGAGGGCGCAGCCATTATCTGCGACTGCGTCCGTCGGCCCAAGGGCTGGCAGGTCACCGAGGTCCACGAACTGGCGCGGACAGAAGCGCCATCGGAACCCGTGCGGCGTTCGGCCTATGACGGTTTGCGTAATCACCCGGATGCGTTGACCCTGGACGACGCCCACGCGGCCGGCCTGGAGTCGGCCGTCGTCAAATGGTTCAATCGCACCAAGGGCTATGGCTTCGTGGTGCGAAATAATGCGCCCGGCGATATCTTCGTGCACGTCGAGACCTTGCGGCGTTGCGGCCTGGATGATCTGTTGCCGGGTGAGGCGGTCGCCGTGCGGTTCGCCGATGGGCCCAAGGGCCTTGTTGTTGCGGAAATCAGACCGGGCGGTTGATCGGGACCGCCCCATGAGGGTGTGGGTCTATGTCGAATCGTCGTGGATTTTTGAGCGGGATGGCCGCCGGCCTCATGGGCCTGACCCTGCTGGGCGGATGCGCCGGGACGCCGACCGACGCCCAGGGCAACCCCATGGAGCGTCTGACCGTCGCGACAAGCACGGGCGAGCACCGCTTCTGGGTCGAAATCGCCGACGATGATGCCGAACGTCAGCGCGGCATGATGGAGCGCCCGCCGCTGGCCGACGACCGAGGCATGCTGTTCCAGTTTCCAGATGTCGCCGAGCGTGGATTCTGGATGCACAATACGCCCAGTTCGCTGGATATCATCTATATCGATCCACGCGGCGTGATCGTCTCCATCGCCAGGAACGCCCAACCCAACAGCGACGAAATTCTTCCCTCGAACGGCCCAGCCAGTGGCGTGCTGGAGCTTCGCGGCGGGCGCGCCGCCGAGATCGGAGCCAAGGCCGGAGACCGGGTGCGCCATCCCTTCTTTGCCGAATAAGCGATTTGCTGCGTTGCGGCGCAGGCCCGAGTGTGTCAAATCCCGCCGCCGGAGTGTAGCGCAGCCTGGTAGCGCATCTGGTTTGGGACCAGAGGGTCGGAGGTTCGAATCCTCTCACTCCGACCATTCATTTGGCGGCTACCGCTCGCGCCGCGGGCGCTCGCTGCTTGAGCCGCGGATATCCGCCAGCGACGAGACCAACATCATGCTCGCCCGCATCTATCGTCCCGCCAAGACCGCCATGCAGTCCGGCAAGGCCAAGAGCCTGAGCTGGCGACTGGAGTTCGAGCCGGGGTCGGCGCGGACCATCGATCCGCTGATGGGCTGGACCAGCTCGGACGACATGAACGGGCAGGTTCGGCTGACGTTCGACACGGCCGAAGAGGCCGTGGCCTATGCCGAGCGGCACGGGATCCCGTTCCGGCTGCACGAGCCGCAGGAGCCGCCGGTCATCATCAAGGCCTATGCCGACAACTTCGCCACCTTCCGCAAACAGCCCTGGACGCACTGATTGCAGGGCGGCTGACGCTCGACGCGCGGCGTTTCGCGATTTGAGCCGCGTTTTCTTTTGCGGCTGTCGCCCTTTGCGCTAGTTGAGCCGCAAGAGCGCCCATAGCTCAACCGGATAGAGCACCCGCCTTCTAAGCGGGATGTTGCAGGTTCGAGTCCTGCTGGGCGCGCCATTTCAATCAATGCGGAACAAACGGTCGCACCGACGGCTTTTGCGACCATGCCGCGCTACTATTTCGATACGACCGCAGACAGAACTCCCCTGGATGTCGAGGGCGAAACGCTTCCGAATGACGCAGCGGCCTGCGCCAGCGCTGTGGCCAGCCTGTCGGAGCTGTTGCCAGGCCGTGCCTCCGACCTCGTCGGAGGTGGCTCCTTCGGCGTCACGGTGGCGCGCGAGGACGGTACTGTCTTCTACCGGATAGAAGCGGTCGCCACAGAGTTGTAGTAAGTCGGGCACAAGAGGTGTAGCGCGTATCGCGTTATGAAACCGTGACGCTGGGGGATCCTGAATCGATATGGCCGGCGGACTGAGTGCAGAACATAGCGGCAACGGTCTGCTGGAATCGATAGACGAGGCCGATCAGATCGCGCTCGAGCCTCACCTGCGCCGCATGATCGTGGCGAAAGACCAGGTCCTGATCGAGCAGGATGTGAGGGTGCGGGAAGTTCATTTCCCGGTCGCTACCGAACTGTCCAATGTCATGGCCTTCAGCGACGGACGTGTGGTCGAGATTTCGACCGTGGGTTCGGAAGGGGTTTCAGGTCTGGCCGCCTTTCTCGCTGAAGCACCCTGCGCCTGGCGCGTGGCTGTGCGTGAGGGGGATACGGTGATCGCCCTGTCGGCCTCCGCCCTGCGCAAACAGGTGGCGGTGAGCCCACGCCTTCTGAAGCGGTTGATGCTACTGACCCACGACAACCAGTCGCAAGGGGCTCAGAACGCCGCCTGCAATGCGATCCACGACAGTACCTCGCGACTGGCGCGATGGATCTTGACGCTTTGCGACCGCACGGGGCGCGAGGCCCTGGACCTGACGCAGGAAGAGATGTCGGTGATGCTGGGCGTCCAGCGTACGACCGTGTCCGCAGGTGCCGCCGAGTTGAAACGGCAGGGGGCCATCTCCTACGCGCGCGGTGCATTGAGAGTCGAAAACCGTCGCCGCCTCGAGGGTGCGGCCTGCGAATGCTACCTCATGCAGCGCACACGGACCGATAGACTGGGTCTCGCGCCCGGTCAGAGCATGCTGGAACCCGAAGACTAATTGCGGCCTGTCGGTTGATACCGCCGCCACGAACGGTTCTAAAGGCGCGGGGTAGAGTAGCGACGACGGCGAGGCGGCGATGCGATCAGTGAAAGCAGGGAAGGCGGCAGTTACCTGTTCAGTTCTGACGCTGGCGCTGACGCTCGGTGGCTGCGACCTGATCGGAAACGGCGACCAGGCAGACGAGACAGCCCCGGTCACCGAAACCAGCACGGTCGCCCCCGATTTCGCCAGTCCGACGCTTGCGGCGATCAAGGCCCGGGGTCGATTGAACTGCGGCGTCCATGAGGGGCTGGTCGGGTTCGCCTATACGGACAATCGCGGCCAGTGGCGGGGCTTTGACGTCGATTTCTGTCGGGCCCTGGCGGCGGCGGTTCTGGGGGACGCGAACGCCGTGCGGTTCGTGCCGGTGTCCAATGCCCAGCGGTTCGAAGCCCTGCGCAGCGGGCGGGCCGACGTCCTGTGGCGCGAGACGTCCTGGACCCTGTCGAGAGAGGCGCAGGAGGGCGTGCGCTTCGCCGGCATCAACTATTACGACGGCCAGGGCTTCATGGTGCGTCGGGCCCTGAACCTGACCAGCGCGCAGGAGTTGAACACTGCCCGTGTCTGCGTCCAGCGCGCGTCGACATCCGAGGGCAATGTCGCCGATTGGTTCCGGGCGCGGGGTCTGGAGTACCGCAAGGTCGAGGCGGTCAGCGCCGAGGCTGCGGCTGCCGCATACGGTCGCGAGGAATGCGATGCGCTGAGCGCCGACATCTCGGCCTTGGCGGCGGCGCGGACCACCCTGGCCAGCCCGGACCAGCACATGATCCTGCCCGATGTCATCTCCAAGGAACCGTTGGGCCCGGCGGTCAAGCGGGGCGACGAGGCCTGGACGTCCGTCGTGCGCTGGACCCTGAATGCGCTGATCGCGGCCGAGGAGTTGGGCGTGACCTCCGAGAACGTGGACGCCCAGGTCGAGGAGGCGTCCGACCCCCGCATTCGTCGTCTGCTGGGCGTCGAGGGCGAGCTCGGGTCTATGCTGGGCCTGTCCGACGACTGGGCGCGGCGCGCGATCAAGGCGCAGGGCAACTATGGCGAAATCTTCGCCCGGAATATCGGCCCCGATTCTCCGCTCGACCTGGAGCGTGGGCTTAACGCACAATGGAACGCGCGGCCGGGCGGCCTGATCTACGCCCTGCCCATTCGATGACAGCGCCCGATCAACGGGCCGGGGGACGCATGGACGACACCAAGAAGGGCGGTTTGCCGCTGCACTGGCTGATGCTGATCGGCTTTGTCGTAGGACTGGGTGGCGGTATGGCCGTCCACCTGCTGGCCGGGGCCGAAGCGCCGTGGGTGGTGTGGGTGACGTCCAATATCACCGGACCCGCCGGGCAGATATTCCTGCGCCTGCTCTTCATGCTGGTGATCCCGCTGCTCTTCTCGGCCCTGGTGGTCGGCGTCGCAGAGATGGGCGACCTGAAGTCTCTAGGTCGCGCCGGGTGGAAGACGCTGGGTCTGACCGTCGTGGTGTCCAGCATCGCCGTCATCATCGGTCTGGCCATGGTCAACATCTTCCAGCCGGGTGCCGGGGTCGATCCGATCCTGGCGGCCAGGCTGCTGGAGCAGGGACGCGAGGGCGCCACGGCCATCACCGAAAAGGCGCCAGAGACGGTGCAGTTCGGTCAGTTCTTCCTGGACCTGATCCCGTCGAACGTCTTCACGGCGGCGTCGGAGAACCAGATCCTGCCGGTGATGATCTTCGCCCTGTTCTTCGGCATCGGCCTGGTCATGGCCAAGAGCCCGGCGACCGACCGTCTTCAGACCGTGATCGAGGGCATCCTCGAGGTCACCATGAAGCTGATCAACATGGTCATCAAACTGGCCCCCTATGCGATTGCCTGCCTGATGTTCAACCTGGCGGCGCTGTTCGGCTGGGACCTGCTGGTCAAGCTGGCGGCCTTCGTCGCCGTCGCCGTCGGTGCCATGCTGATCCATATGTTAGTGGTCTATCCACTGGTCGTCTGGATCGGGGCACGGCGCTCGCCGCTGGCCTTCTTCCGCGGCATCCGCGAGCCGATGGTCGTGGCCTTCTCGACCGCCTCGTCCAACGCGACCCTGCCCGTCGCGCTGAAGGCGGCGGATGAACAGCTGAATCTGCCGCGCAAGATCGCCCGCTTCGTCCTTACCGTCGGGGCCACCGCCAACCAGAACGGCACGGCGCTGTTCGAGGGTGTGACGGTGCTGTTCCTGGCGCAGTTCTTCCAGATCGAGCTGTCGCTGACCCAGCAGGTCGTGGTCATGCTTGTCTGCATCCTGGGCGGTATCGGGACGGCGGGCGTTCCGGCGGGCTCCCTTCCGGTCGTGGCAATGATCCTGGTCATGGTCGGTGTGCCCGCGGAGGGCATAGGCCTGATCCTGGGCGTCGATCGCTTCCTCGACATGTGCCGCACTACCTTGAACGTCACGGGCGACCTCGTGTTGGCCACCGTCGTCTCGCGGGGCGAGGAGGACGTTCCGGTCGTGGCAGACGACGAGATACCCGCCGCGCCCGCGACCTGATCTAGCCGGTCTGAACCCGGGTGTCCGACCGGGCACCCCATTCGGCCCAGGAACCGTCGTAAAGCTGGCTGTCGGCACCAAGCTCGGCCAGAGCGAGACTGAGGACGGCCGCCGTAACGCCGGAGCCGCAGGTCGTGACGATGGGCCGCTCCAGGTCCACCCCGGCGTGCTGGAACGTCTCGGTCAGAGCCTCGCCCCGCTTCAGGCGACCGGTGTCGTCCAGGACCGCCTTCACCGGCAGATTGATCGCGCCCGGCATGTGACCGGCGCGCAGGCCGGGACGCGGTTCCGGCGTCTGGCCCGCAAATCGGGCCGCGGGGCGGGCATCAACCACCTGGGCGTCGCCGGTCAGGGCCGCCATAACGGCGGGCACATCGGCGACGGCATCGCTGTCGAAGGTGGCGCGGAAAGTCGCCGGCGACGGCGCAGGTCGTGGTCCGGACTCGACGGGACGGCCCTCGTCTCGCCAAGCGGGCAGACCGCCGTCGAGCACCAAGACCCTGTTTGCGCCCATCGCCCGGAACGTCCACCAGACCCGGGCGGCGGAGAACAGGCCGATAGTGTCATAGACGACGATGGTGTCCGTTTCGGCGATGCCGAGCGCGCCGGCGGCCTCGGCGAAGGTTGCGGCAGTCGGCAGCATGTGCGGCAGGTCGCTGGTATGGTCTGAGATGGCGTCCAGATCGAAGAAGACCGCGCCGGGGATGCGGGCGGTGTCGAAATCGGCGCGGGCGTCGCGTCCGTCCAGATGCCAGGACCCGTCGACGATGCGAAGATCGGGATCGTTCATCCGCGCGGCGAGTTCGGTCGTGGACATCAGGGGAGAGGTCATTGGGCCAGACTAGCACAGCCGACACAGGAGCGGGCAGGGGCACGCTTCGGCTCGTCCTGGGCGATCAGCTATCGGATGGTCTGTCGGCGCTGGAGGGGCTGGATGTCTTGCGCGACGTGGTCCTGATAGCCGAGGTGCGCGACGAAGCGACCTATGTGAGGCACCACAAGCAGAAGATCGCCCTGATCTTTGCAGCCATGCGGAGTTTCGCCCTGCGGCTTGAAGACCGGGGTGTGACGGTGCGCTATGTGCGGATCGACGATCCGGCCAACACCCATTCGATCACGGCCGAGCTGGATCGCGCCCTAGACGATCAGCCCTTCGAGGCTGTCGCCATGACAGAATGCGGGGAATGGCGGTTGGCGCAGGCACTGGCGGCCTTCGCCGAAACCGCCAAGGTGCCGGTCGAGGTGCGCGAGGACCGACGCTTTATCTGCTCGCACGACCGCTTCCGCCGTTGGGCCTCGGGCAAATCGTCCCTGCGGATGGAGCTCTTCTATCGCGAGATGCGGCGTGAGACCGGCCTCCTGATGGACGGCAAGGCCCCCGAGGGTGGTCAGTGGAACTATGACGCCGAGAACCGCAAGAAGCTGACGAAGGGGCTGCGACCGCCAAAGCGGTTGCGCACCAGGCCGGATGCGGTGGCGAAGGGTGCGATCGCGGACGTGGCGCGTCTGTTCCCCGATCACTTCGGCGCTCTGGACGACTTTGGCTGGCCAACGACGGCAGAACAGGCGGAGGTCGTGGTTGCGGACTTTCTGAAGCATATCCTGCCGTCGTTTGGTGACTGGCAGGACGCGATGGCTGAGGGCGAGCCGTGGATGTGGCACGGTCTGATCTCCACCTCGATCAATCTGGGACTGGTCGATCCACTGGACGTCTGTAGGCGTGCCGAGGCCGAGTATCGCCAGGGTCGCGCGCCCCTGAATGCGGTCGAGGGCTTCATCCGCCAGATTCTGGGCTGGCGGGAGTTTGTGCGCGGGATCTACTGGCTAAAGGTACCCGAGTACCGGAAACGTAATTTTCTCGACGCGGACCGCGAACTGCCCTGCTTCTACTGGTCGGGCGAAACCGACATGGCCTGCGTCGCCGATGTGGTCGCCACTTCACGCGACAATGCCTATGCCCACCATATCCAGCGGCTCATGGTCACCGGCAATCTGGCCATGCTGCTGGGAGTGCATCCGGACGCGGTCGATGACTGGTACATGACCGTATACGCCGATGCTTATGAGTGGGTCGAGATGCC
>CALRXI020000007.1:0-64711 GCA_943372125.1 Brevundimonas vancanneytii | reverse complement strand
ATCCTGCGTGACAGGCGACTGGAAGGCCTGAAGTTTCGCCGACAGGTCGTGCTGGGGAGGTACGTCGCCGACTTCGTCTGCTTCCGCCATAGACTGATCGTTGAAGCCGACGGACCTCTCCATGGCGAGCGGATCGACCACGATGCGGCGCGGGACGCTTGGCTGATGACGGAGGGCTTCGTCGTGCTGCGGTTCACAAACCAGCAGATCGAAAGCCGAAGCTGGGAGGTGATCGGCGCGATCGTGGCGGCGTCCGAGCGGAGTCTGACAACATGATAGGCCGGTGCGGCCCCTCATCCGACCCGCTGCGCGGGCCACCTTCTCCCGCAAGGGGAGAAGGAATTGGCGGAGGTCTCGTCGCCGGGCGTTAAGGGCTCTCCGCTGCGGCCGGGATGACACGAGGGACGACGGCTTAACTCGGCTCCCCGTCCCTGAACCGCCACTTCATGGCCAGGACCACGGTGGCCATGACCAGGGCGCAGGCGTTGGCGACGATGATGGGCCAGGCGGTCGTCATGACCCCATAGGCGGTCCACAGCACGAAACAGGTCACCGTCAGGGAATAGGTCTTGAGCGACACCGAGGAGGCGTCGCGATCCTTCCAGATCTTGATCATCTGGGGCGCGAAACTGGTGATCGAACACAGGGCGGCGGCAGTGCCGACCACATTGGCGACCAGATCGCTCATGCCCTGGCCTTGGGCGAGGCCTTCGCGGGCTGTTCGGCCTCGATGTCGCTGGCGCGCTTGGCCGGCTTGCCCTTGATCGCCCGTGCCGGCTTGCCCTGATGCACGGCGATGCCACGCGCCTCGACCTCGGCCAGGATGGCGTCCAGTTCGCGCTCGGTCAGGTGTTCGATGCCGATGAAGCGGGCGTCGGCCTGTCTGATGGCGAAGATGAGCTCGTCCAGCTTGGCCTGCATGGCCGCCCCGTCGCGGTTCTGGGTGTTCTGGATCAGGAATACCATCAGGAAGGTGACGATGGTCGTGCCGGTGTTGATCACCAGCTGCCAGGTCTCGCTGAACTTGAAGATCGGCCCGCTGATGGCCCAGATCAGGACGACAGCCAAACAGGCGATGAACGTCCATGGCTTGCCCGCCACCTTGGCGGTCAGGGTCGCGAAGCGGATGAACAGCTTTTCCATGACGGCCTAACCGCTTCGCTTGGGCGCGGTTCCGGTTCTATTGCGGTTGCTGCCCCGGTGCCCGCCGCGCCTGGGTTTTCTGCTCGAAAGCATAGCCCAGCGACAGGATGCGGGCGTCCTCCCACTGGCCGCCGATGAAACTGATCCCGACAGGCATGCCCCGGTCGAAGCCCATCGGCACGGTCAGGTGCGGATAACCGGCCACGGCGGCCAGACGGCTGGCCGAGCCCTGCATATTGTCGTCATCCTCCGGGTCGTTCGTCCAGGCGCGCGATGTGGTCGGCGCGATCAGGGCGACGACGCGGTGATCCGCCATCATCCGGTCGATGCCGTCGGGGCCGGCCGCCTGCAACGACTTCGCCCGCGCCTCGACATAGGCCGGATCGGTCAGGCCGCCCGTGGCCTGCGCCCGCTCGAACAGATCCTGGCCGAACAGCACCGTCTCGCGCGGCTCGGCGGCATTGAAGGCGATGACGTCGGCCAGGGTCCGCGTCGGCACCTGCTGCGGGTCGGTGGAGGCCAGATACAGGTTCAGGTCGTGCTTGAGCTCCGTCAGCAGCACAGTCAGCTCCCAGCCGCCGATCTGACGGAACTGGGCCGGGGCCTCGGTGATCTCGACGATCTCCGCGCCGGCCTCTCGCATGGCCTGCAACGACCGCTCGAACGCGGCGCGGGTCTCTTCTGAATAGGACGGCAGCAGGAAGGCCATCACCCCGATCCGCGCCCCGCTCAGCGACCCGGCGTCCAGGGCGGCGCGATAATCGACCTTGCGTGCATCGGCCTCGGCCGTCGCGGGGTCCAGCGGATCGGACCCGGCGATGACACCCAGCACGATGGCCGCATCCTCGACCGTCGTGGTCATCGGACCGGCGGTGTCCTGGGAATGGCTGATGGGCACGATATGCGTCCGGCTGACCAAGCCGACGGTCGGCTTGAAGCCCACGATGCCGTTGACCGAGGCCGGACAGGTGATGGAGCCGTCCGTCTCGGTCCCGATCGCCGCCGGTGCCAGGCCGATGGCCACGGCGACGGCGCTGCCGGACGACGAGCCGCAGGGGGTGCGCTCGGGGTCATAGGGATTGCGCGTCTGGCCACCCACGGCGCTCCAGCCGCTGATGCTTTCCGAGGAGCGGATGTTGGCCCATTCGGACAGGTTGGTCTTGCCGAGGATAACGGCACCGGCGGCGCGGAGACGGGTGACGAGCGGGGCATCTCGGTCGGGCCGGTTCTGTGACAAAGCCAAAGAGCCTGCTGTCGTGGGTAGACCTCGCGCGTCGATATTGTCTTTCAGCAGAATCGGCACGCCAGCCAATGGCCCAGAGCCAAGCCGCACCGACGGCGGCTCCTCGAACCCCGGCGTGATCAGGGCGTTGGCGACGCCATTGAGCTGGCCATAGCGCGCGTCAGCGACAGCGATGGCTTCATCCTGAGTAACCCGCCCCTGCACGATGTCCACGACGGTGACTTCGTTTGGCAGCGCATCCGGTCCAGAAGTCAAAGAGCCTGTCGCGGCGCAAGATGCCACAGCGAACGCACATGCGATCAGGCCCGCATTGCGGCCCAAGTTAGCAACAGCCCTCCCCTCGACGGGGGGGGTTGGGTGGGGTGGAGGCAGGCCGCTGCCACCAGAGATCTGATGGGCTCCATCGAGTTTCTGTCCGCGCCGCGTGCGCCAAATCCTGATCATCACTGCCACCACCCCATCCCCGACCCTTCCCCCTCGAGGGGAAGGGAGATTAATCCGTGACTGCCCGCGACCCGATCGTGCGGTCGAAGAAGTCCAGATAGGTCCGCCACTGCTGCAGCTGACGCTCGTTGCCGCGCACCCCGTGCCTCTGGCCCGGGTACAGCATCAGCTCGAACGGCATGCTGCGCGATTGCAGCGCGTCGATCACCCGCGTGGAGTTCTCCAGGATCACATTGTCGTCGGCCATGCCGTGCATCAGCAGCAGCCGCCCGGTCATGTTCGGCAGGCGCGGGATGACGTCGGAGGCGGCATAGCCTTCGGCATTGGCCTGGGGCGTCGACATGTAGCGTTCGGTGTAGTGGGTGTCGTACAGGCTCCACTCCGTCGGCGGAGCGCCTGACGCAGCTGCAGCCAGCCCCATGCGTGGCTCGGTGATGGCCATCAGGCTCATGAAGCCGCCGTAGGACCAGCCCATCATGGCGATCCGGTCGTCATCCACGAAGGGCAGCGATCTGAGATAGTTGGACCCCAGAACCTGATCCTCGATCTCAGGCTGGCCCATCTTCAGATAGAGCGCCTGTTTGAAGGCCGTGGAGCGGTCGCCCTCGCCCCGGTTGTCCAGGCGGAAGACGATATAGCCGGCCTCGGTCAGCAGCTGGTTGGTCGCCGACTGCCAGCCGCGACGGACGCCGCCGCCTGACGGCCCACCATAGACCTGCATCACCACCGGATAGGTCTTGGTCGGGTCGAAGCCCGGCGGTGTGGTCATCTGCCAGACCAGGGTCTCGCCGTGGCTTTCCAGCTCGCCGAAGGTGACCTGACCGCGGCGGGAGACATAGGGGAAATAGGGGTGGCTCTCGTCCAGCCGGTTCTCCTCGATCCAGCGCACGAAGGTGCCGTCGGCGCGGTACAAGCCCGACTGCGCCGGCGTGTTCAGATCGGTATAGTTGCCGACATAGGCCGTGCCGGTCCGGTTCATCGACGCGCCCCACCAGCCGCCCTCTGGCGTCACGGCGACCGGAGTCACCGTCCGGCGCAGCGAGGCGCGGAACATCTGCTGTTCGATCGGCAGTTCGCGCCCGTCCCGCATCGAAGCGGTGAAGAAGACCTCACCCGTCGTCTGATTGACGCCGTTCAACCCCTTGATCGGATAGGCTCCGCGCGTGATCGCCCGCAGGCGACGGCCCTCGCGGTTGTACAGATACAGATGCCGCCAGCCGGTCTCTTCCGACGACCAGATGAAGGTGCCGTCCTCCAGCGCGCGGAAGTCGTTGGTCAGGGGCACCCAGGCGTCGGACCGCTGGGTCACGATCACGCGCGACGCCCCCGTGGCCGGATCGACGCTGAGCAGGTCTAGCCGCTTCTGGTCCCGCGATTGGCGCTGGACGTAGAGGGTCTGGCCGTCCGCCGACCAGTTGACGCGCGCCAGATAGATGTCGGTGTTGGTGCCCAGATCGACCTTGGTGCGCTGGCCGCTCTGACGGTCCTGAACGTACAGCTCGACCACGGCGTTGGGGCGGCCGGCGCGGGGATAGCGTTGCTCGATCACGCTGGCCCCGCCGCCGGTGATGTCCAGCCGGGGCACGATGTCGACGGTGGATTCGTCGGTGCGTTGCAGGGCGATGTAGCGTTCGTCCGGGCTCCACCAGTAGCCGGTGTCGCGGTCCATCTCCTCCTGGGCGATGAACTCGGCGGTGGCCCAGGTGATCAGGCCGTCGCCGTCGGTCGTGACGGGGGCCTCCGTGCCCGCCGCCAGGTCATAGACGACCAGATCCTGATCCCGAACCCAGGAGACGAAATTGCCCTTGGGCGAGACCTTGGCGTCGATCTCGTCCGCTTCGGTTTCCGTCAGACGACGGACGGCACCGCCGGCGCGCTCGGCCAGGAAGACGTCGCCCTCAAGGGGGGCCAGGATGTAGCGGCCCTGTTCGTCCCAGGAATACTCGACCACACCGCGCTGGCTGATGCGCATCCGCTCGCGCCTAGCCTTCTCGGCCTCGGACAGTTCGCCGGCGTCCGGCACCAGGGCCCGCGCGTCGATCAGCTTGAACGGCTCGCCCTCGCCGGTCGGCGCGGCCCACAGGTCCAGCACATCCACATCGTCCTCACGCGAGCGCAGAAAGGCAACCAGCTCGCCATCCGGCGACAGGGACACACCCCGCGCCACCGGCCCGGCCAGCGACGGATTGGCAAACACCCGTTCGGGCGTCAGGACGGCCGGATCAGCGCTCTGGGCGACTGCGGCTGTGAAGGGGGCCTGGGCGGCCAGGAACAGGGCGGAGGCGAGAAGATGTTTGCGCATGGGCCGGGACGCTAAAGAGGGATTCTGGCCCCGTCACCCCCTGCGCGGCATCAATCGGCCATTCCCAGGCCCGATCGGCGCAGGCATCCTGTCGCCATGACCGAATCCGATGGCCGCTGCGGCTGGTGCGGCACCGACCCGCTGTATGTCGCCTATCATGACACCGAATGGGGCGTGCCGGAGTATGACGCCCGCGCCCTGTGGGAAAAGCTGGTGCTGGACGGGTTTCAGGCAGGCCTGGCCTGGATCACCATCCTGCGAAAGCGGGAGGGTATCCGAGATGCTTTCGACAACTTCGATCCCGAGATCGTGGCCCGCTATGGCGAGGCCGACATCCAGCGCCTGCTGGGCGATGCCCGCATCATCCGCTCACGCGCCAAGATCAACAGCGCGATCAAGGGGGCGCATATCTGGCTGAAGATGCGTGACGAGGGCGAAGATTTTTCAGCCTGGCTGTGGTCTTTCGTGGACGGCCAGCCCATCCAGAATGCCTGGTCCGACTATCGCGACGGGCCGACCCAGACGCCGCAATCCGTCGCCATGACCAAGGCGTTGAAGGCGCGCGGCTTCACCTTCTGCGGGCCGGTGATCGTCTATGCCTTCATGCAGGCCGTCGGCATGGTCAATGATCATCAGACGCGGTGCTTTCGCCACGCCCAGGTTCGTGCGATGGCGCGGCCATGACTGCGGTTCGCAACATCCCTTCCCTGTCGCTGGAGACCGACCTGTCGCGCGCGGTCAGTGGACCTGTGTGCGGCGTGGACGAAGCGGGACGCGGTCCGTGGGCCGGACCGGTATCGGCGGCCGCCGTCATATTGAACCCCGACGACCTGCCGCCCGGCATCGACGATTCAAAGGCGCTGACCGAGAAGCGTCGGTTCGAGATGGAGCCGGTGATCAAAACCCGCGCCCTGGCCTGGGGCGTCGGCTTCGCCTCGGTGGAAGAGATCGCGGACCTGAACATCCTGCACGCGACAGGCCTAGCCATGTGCCGGGCCATCGAGGCCATGTCGGTGCAACCGGTGGCAGCCTTGGTGGATGGCAACTACCGCTTCAAACTGCCGTGTGATGTGCAGACGGTGATCAAGGGGGATAGCCTGTCGCTGTCCATCGCTGCGGCGTCCATCCTGGCCAAGACGGCGCGGGACAGGATGATGATCGAACTGGACGGGCAGTATCCCGGCTACGGCTTCGCTGGGCACAAGGGCTACAACGCCCCTATTCATTCACAGGCTCTCAAGACCTTGGGCCCCTGCCCAGCCCATCGCCGCAGCTGGGCACCGATCCGGGCCTTGCTGGACGCCTAGAGGGCCAGACCGCTACCGGCCAGAGCGCCCGCTAGAGCCGCGATCATTCCGCCCAGGGCGACGATGGCCCAGGTCTGGGCGCGGTCGTCGTCGGACTGCGGCTGCGCCGCGGCCCTGGCGACAGGGCGGCGACCAAAGGTCTGCGCCTCCCTGTGCCGCATGGCGTCGAAGGCATCAACGGGCTGGATCGAGGGGGCGTAGCGTGACGGTTCCATGACGGCTTAACGGCCTTGGCCAACAGCGGTTCCTGAGCAGGGTTTCACAGTCCGCTGCAGCGCCACGGTTGCACCATGACACATCCAGCAAACAGCGTTCTTGACTCGCATGACGTGTGCAGCCCAACCTGAGGTCGCAAGAGAGGGGCAATCATGAAAACGTCAGTCATCGCCATCGCGGTCGCGTCCCTGGCCATCGCCGCCTGCGACACCCTGCCTAAGCCCGGAACCCGGAGCTATCTGTCGGTGGCGACGCAAGCCCAACCCCCCAACGGGCCCGTGCGGACGATCGGCACGCTCTTCGTCTGGAGCAACGACGTGAATGCCGGGGTGATCTACGAGCATGGCAATATCTGCATGCAGCGGGCCATGACCGCCCGAGCCACAAGCGGAAGCTTTGACGCCAGCGCGAATGCCGAGGCACCTGCCAGCGTGCTGGCCGGTATGACAGCGGCGGCGTCGGACGCCAGCGACAGCGGAAACATGGAGGCGGCTGCGGCCATGTCTGCGGCCATCGCCCAGACCGCCACGGCCCTGTCGGCCACCAGCGAGCGGACGGCCTTTCTCGACATCGGCATGTTCTACATCTGCCAGCTCAGTGCCAACGGGCGAATTTCGGCCCCCGAAACCAATCAGCTGGCCCTTCAGCTGGTCGAATCCGCGGCCGGTATGGCACCGACCGGGACAGTTCCTCGAGCCGACGCGCCGCAGTATCGCGAACAAGCCGACCGGTAGGGGCGAACTCAGGCCGCGTCGGCCAGTTTCAAAGGCTGATCGCCGACCACGAAAAGATATTCGACATTCTTCAGCCGCCCGACGGTGCCGACCTTCTCGCCCTTGGGGTTATGGATGCCGATGCGGGCCCCGACATAGCGCGGGTGCTGGATCTCGATGACCTGCACCTCGCCGCGCGCCGACAGCATCTCGACCAGCTGATCGCGCGACAGATAGCCTTCGTCGTTGAAGGACACGACCAGGTTGGGGGTCTTCACCCCGTCGATCACGGCCTTCAGCGCAGGCGCGATGCCGGGGCGGCTGTTGAAGGGGCTCTTGCGCGTGCGCACGTCGATCCGCTTGTTGGCGACGCCATAGGTTTCGGGCTTGTCCCACAGCACCAGGCTTTCCCAGCAGTGGTAGTTGCCGAGATAGGAATGCTGGTTGTAGGGCGGGTCCAGATAGACGAGGTCGGCCTCCACCTCAGGGGCCAGTTCGACCGCATCCCGGTGGGTCGCGCGGCACGGCCCGGCCGCCACGCCGGACAGGATATCAGGCATCCGCAGTTCCAGAGGTTTAAGCGCTCGCGCGGCCCAGGCCTTCATATAGGCCATCTGCACCCCGGCGGTGGAATCGACCCGGTCCGCTGCCTCCATCAAACTGACCAGGGCGATGGCCTCCAGCTCGGATTCCAGGGCCATGGCCGCGATCCGGTCGCGGATGGCGTCGATGCGCGCACCGTTCTCGGGCGTGAAATAGCGGGCGTCCTCGCAGAAGGCGCGGGTGAACCAGCCGGCCTGGGGCGTCACCGTCCGCAACTCGGCCAACACCGTCTCGGCCTTCGTCTCCCACCGCTCGCGATCCGCCTGCACATAGGCGGTGGCCAGCACATGGGCATAGGCGTTGACGTCATTGGACCAGACGCGGAAGCGCTGCTTCTTCAGCGCATGGCCCACGCGCGCCGTGCCGGAAAACAGGTCGCACACCAGCCCACCGTCGGGCAGCCGACCACTGACCGCCGTGGCGATCTGGGTCAGCAATGCCCGCTTGGAACCGATGTATTTGATCATGCCGACCCTTGCGGGATCAGGCGCGCGACTTGCCGCCCTTCGCCGGAGCATGGGCCAGTCGCAGCAGATTCGCAGCCCCCGGCGCACCGAACGGTGTCCCGGCGAGGATGAGCACCCTTTGGCCCGACTGAGCCAGGCCATAGGTCATGGCGCTCTTGACCGCGTCGTCGGTGACGTCTTCCAGACTGGTCGGCTCCTTGCCCAGCCGCGTCTCCAGACCCCAGACCAAGGCCAGACGGCGTGCCGTGTCCGGATTGGGAGTCAGGGCCAGCACGGGCAGCAACGGCCGCTCGCGCGCCATCCGCCGCGCCGTCCCGCCCAGGGTCGTGAACACCACGATACAGGCCGTCGACTGGGCCTGGGCCGCCTTGCCCGCTGCGGCGACAAGGGCGTCGGCGTCGAAATCGTCCATGCCGGCGTGTTCGGCATCCATCAGGCCGGGCCAAAGGGGATCGCTCTCGACCCGCTCGATGATCCGGCTCATCACAGCCACGGATTCCAGCGGATATTGTCCCGACGCCGTCTCGGCCGACAGCATCAGGGCGTCGGCCCCCTCATAGGCGGCGTTGGCGACGTCCGAGGCCTCGGCGCGGGTCGGCGCGGGCGAGGCCGTCATGCTCTCCAGCATCTGGGTCGCCACGATCACGGGCACGCCGCGCTGGCGGGCGGCGCGGATGATCATCTTCTGGGCGACCGGAACCTCTTCGGGCTCCAGCTCGACGCCCAGATCGCCGCGCGCGACCATGACGCCGTCGCAATAGTCCAGAATGCTGTCCAGCTGGGCCAGGGCCTGGGGCTTTTCGATCTTGGCCAGGCAGGCGGCGCGGCCCTTTACCAGCTGTTTCAGCTCGGCCATGTCCTCGGCCTTCTGGACGAAGCTCAGGGCCACCCAGTCCACGCCGATGCGCAGGGCGAAGGCCAGGTCCTCGCGATCCTTGGGCGTCAGGGCCGAAACCGGCACGACCGCCTCGGGCACCGCCACACCCTTGCGATCCGACAGCTTGGAGCCGCTTTCGACCGTCACATCGGCCCATTCGTCGGTGCGCTCGCCAACCCGCAGCCGCACCCGCCCGTCGTCGAGCAGCAGCAGCATGCCGGTCCGCAGCGCCTTGAAGATTTCCGGATGCGGCATCTCTACCCGCGTCGCGTCGCCGGGCGTGGGATCCAGGTCGAACCGCATCCTGTGGCCCGGCTTGACGTCGATCTCGACCTCGGCGAACCGGCCCAGCCGCAGCTTGGGTCCCTGCAGATCGGCCAGCACGCCTAGCGGCCGTTTCAGCGCCATTTCCGCGCCCCGCACGGCCTTCAGGGCCGCCGCATGATCCTCATGCGTGCCGTGGCTGAAGTTCAGACGGAAGACATCCACCCCGGCCTGGGCCAGGGCCTTGACCGTGCCGGGCGCGCGGCTGGCCGGTCCCAGGGTGGCGACGATGCGGGCGCGGCGGGCTCTGATCATCGAAAGTCCATGCGGGCAAGAGGGATGATGCATCCTTGTGCCCACGAAACGCGCTGCGGTTAAGCCGCGATCGCCGCGCGAAACACGAAGTTATGCGCTATGCAGAGCTCGGACAGGGACAGAGGCACCAGAAATGGCCGGACTGAAGGACAAGCGCGGCTTCATCGACAAGGACCGGCTGGACCTGTCCGAGCGTCAGGCCGTCGAATACTGGATGAAACGCTGGGGCGTGACGCGCGACCAGATCACCGCCGCCCACCGCAAGGCCGGACGCATGGTCAAGGACATTGCCGCCGAACTGGGCAAGAAGCGCTGAGTTCAGGCTGAGGGTGCCGCACGGCGACGGGATCGCGAAAGGCGAGCGATCCAGTGTCATGGTGCATCGCGATCCATCGTCTGTAGCAGCGCGGTCTTCTAGATCGGCGCTGCACGATGAGGCTGTGCGCCCAATCCTGTGGGGAACATATGGATCGCTTTCAGTTCACGGCGTTGATCGCCGTCCTTGCCACGATATCGACCGGCGCCTGCGGCAGCGAGAACGCCGATGCGTCCGCTGCGGTCGCCACGCCGGCGCCCGTGGCGCAGGCCGAGGGCGCTGAAGCGGCCGTCGTGGAAACCCAGACCGCCGCCGCCCGCGACCGTCCTGTGATGACCGAAAGCGACACCATCCGTCTGCAGATGGCCGAGGCGGCCTGCCGACAGAATGATTTCAAGGGGTTCTTTAAGGCCTTTACCGGCTCATGGGCGGTGCGCGAACGCTATACCGCCGATCAGGTCAGCTTTGGCCAGACGGGCCAGTCGCGTCGCCTGTCGCGTCAGACCTATGCCGATGAGGATCGCTACCCCGTCGCCACCATGGATTATTTCTACGTCACCTCCGAATCGGCGGCGCAGTTCGACAGGAATGGCGGCGATCCGAAATCGCTTCGTTATGTCCAGATCGAGATCAATCAGGCCGGCGACGGACGCAACCGCGTCGACTGGCTGCCCGGCATCTTCGAGAAGGATCTGACCCCGCCGCCGCGCGATCTGGGCGACGGCCTGGGCGATCTGGTCCAGGAGACAGGGTCCGGGGGCTACCTCCTGTTCCGCCCGACCGCGACCTGCTGGGAACTGGTCGACGATATCCGCAACCCGCCGCTGGAGCTTTGACGGCCGTGAGTATCCTGACTGCAATCCTGATCCGATATCGCGCGATCCTGTTGGTGATCGGCGCTGCCCTGGGGCTGTTCGCAGTGACCTCGCCGGCCCAGGCCCAGTACGCCTGTCCTGGCGACACGCCCAACGACAGGATGGTCGGCATGCACAATCCGGGCAACGGAGTCGCACCCCATCCCATCTGCGTACCGAGAAACGAGCAGCCGTCGGCTCCCGCACCGCCTCCGCGCATCATCAACACGTACGCCTCCATCGCCATGCATCCCGACGTGGATGGCCTCTGGATGGAAGGCAATTTCGATGGCCCCAACGGGGCCGAGCCCAAGGTGATGGCCTTGTGTCAGCAAGCGATGGGTGGGGGCTGCGTGTCCGTGGGCGAGTGGCAGAACTCGGACATGGCCATCGCCCGCGACTGGAACGGTTATCTGACCAGCGGGTGGGGACGAAACGGCAACGAGGCCCGCCAGTCGGCCCTGACCGCCTGTCGGCGGGAACAGCCCACGCCGTGCGAGATCGTCGGCACCTATGGCTCTGGCCGTCAGCGCATTCACCCCCGGCTGCCGCGCGATCTCAAGCTGTATGGTGCAGGGGCCTGGCCACAGGACACCGGCGACGCCAATGCGCCGCCGCCGCGCAACCGCGCCTGGATTGCGACGGGCCACCGGAGCGAGACCGAAGCCACCAATGCAGCCGTGACAGCCTGCCAGCAGGCGACGGGTCTGACATGCGTATACTGGGCCGTGGCCGGCAACGGTGTGGTCCAGACCTTCGCCAGCGACCAGCGCAACAGCGCCCTGCCCGAACGCACCGGCAGCCGGGCCGTCGCGGCCGTCAACGCCTGGTGTCGCCAGCAGGGTATGCGGTGCCGCCCTCAGCACGCCTACGACAGCCGTCGTTCCGGCCTGTTCGTCCACAATTTCGAGACGGGCAGGCCGGAGTAGTGCTCATAGCGCCGCCTCAGCTACGCGAGCGGATGCGGCCTCGGAGCTGTGGTGCGAGCGGCGGGGGTCGAACCCGCAAGACCGAAGCCGACAGATTTTAAGTCTGTTGCGTCTACCAATTTCGCCACGCTCGCCGGCGCGGACTGTCTAGCAGCGCCGGGCAACTTCGGCCATGCGGTTTGGCGTCAGTAGGGGTCGGTCGCTGCCGCCGTGCCCATCAGGGCACCCATGCCAACGACCCACAGGATGCAGATGATCAGGGCGATGGCCGAGGTGACGATGCCGCCGATAGCCAGACCCTTCCCCGCCGGCTTGTTGACCGCGATGACGCCCATGATCAGACCGGCCGGCGCCAGGATCCAGGAGATGAAGCCGATGAACGGGATCAGCGACAGCACCAGGGCAATGATGCCGGTGATCAGGGAACCGACGGCCAGGCCGGTGCTGGGCGGCGGGCCGCCTTCGTTGCGGGTGTCCTGGTACCGGACGGGATCATAGTCGCTCATGGTGCCCCCATTTGATTCGAGCGGTTTAACCTGGGTTTTCAGCCTGACCTATCCGAACGGGGTTTGACGAGTCCCTAATTCGACGGCGCAGGCGCAGCCGTGGCCGCCCGGAAATCAACGTCGGAGTTAGCCAGCAACCACAGGAAGGCGGCCCAGGCGGCGACGTTTTGGGTCATGGCCTCCGGATCGATCCGGTCCAGCACGTCGTCGGCGGTGTGATGGGTGTCGAAATAGTCCGTACCGTCCTGATTCAGGCGAAACGCCGGAACCCCCAGGGCCACGGTGGGGCCGGTATCCGGTCCGCCGCCCGTCGCCGGGGCCGGATCGAACAGCACGCCCAGCGGCGTCAGCACGCCCTGCGCCGCGCGCCGGAAGTCGGTGTCGGCCGCACCGGCGGGCAGGGCCAGGCTGTAGATCGGGCCGGCGCCGAAATCGCTTTCGGAAATGGCGACATGGTTCGCCATCTGATCGCGGCGCGTCTCAGCATAGTGGCGTGCCCCGGCCAAGCCCTGGGCGGGCGGCGGCTGACTGACCTCTTCGGAGCCCCACCAGACGACGCGGATGGTGCGGCGCGGTTTGCGCGGCATGTCCTCGATCAACTTCAGGGCGGCGGCCGTGATGGCCACGCCCGCGCCGTCGTCGATGGCCCCCGTGCCCAGGTCCCAGCTGTCCAGGTGGCCGCCGATGACGATGACCTGATCGGCATCCGGGCCCGAACCACGCACTTCACCCACCACATTCTGGCTGACGCTGTCGGCGGTGAAGCCGGCGCTGGAGAACAGGCGGATGCGCAGCGGTTCGTCGGACAGCCGCCCGATCCGGCGCAGCTGGTCCGCGTCCGGCGGGCTCATGGCAAAGGCCGGGATGGTCCCCTCGCCTACCCGCGTAGCGCCCGTGTGGGCAAAGCGATGGTCGTGCGTCCCCAGCGACCGCAGCACATAGCCGATGGCCCCGCGTTTGGCCGCCTCGGTCGGGCCTGCGCCGCGAATGGGCGACGTCGCGCCATAGCCGCGACCGTCCTGGGCCTGGACCGTGTCTTGCAGGACGATCGCGATCTTGCCGTTGAGCGAACCCTCGGGCTGGTCCAGCAGCTGCTGATAGGTCTCGAAAATCGCGGCCTCGCCCTCGATGCCTTCCGCCGGGGTCGCGATCGAACCGCCCAGCGAGACGATGGTCAGCGGCTGTGCGAACGGTCCGACAATCTCCACCCGTGCCTCGCCCCGCGTCCACAGGGCCAGCGGGAACTGCTCGATTGCAACATTATCGAAGCCCATTTCGCGGAACTTGTCCGCGCCCCAGCGCGCAGACGCCTGTTCCGACGCCGACCCGGCCAGCCGCGGCCCGAACCGCGTCGTCAGCTCGGACACCAGATCATAGGCGACATTGCTGTCCAGCGCCCGGTCGCGCAGCTGCTCGGCCTCGCGGATGGTGCGGGCGTCTTGCGCCAGCACTGGCGAGGCAGACAAACCGAAGACAAGCGCACTGGCGCAGAGAAGGCGGGCGGACAGGCGCATGACGGCTCCGGGGGACTCAAGGACGCGAAGTTGCGGACGCTAGCGGCTGGAACTGCCGGGGTGAAGCCGCCCATTTATGCCATCGTCGATTTGGAATATGCTTTGCGCATGACCGATAGTCTGGAACGCATCACGATCGACCCCCAAACCTGCGGCGGTCGCCCCTGCATTCGCGGTATGCGCATCCGCGTCAGCGATGTGCTCGGCATGTTGGCGGCGGGCGAAACGCCGGCGTCGGTGCTGGAACACCATCCTGACTTGGAAGCTGCCGACATAACCGCCTGCCTGGCTTACGCGGCCAGAGAAGTGAACCACACGGTCGTCCTGGCCGCGTGAAGTTTCTCGTAGATCAGCAACTGCCGCCTACCTTAGCGGCATGGCTTCGTGGCCAGGATGCGGACGCCACCCACGTTCGAGATATCGGCCTGTCGCGCGCAAACGACAGTGACATTCTGGCATGGGCAATTCGCACCGACGCCGTCATTGCCAGCCGCGACGAGGATTTCGTCCGGCTGGTTCACGCGAGTGTCGAATCCCGTCTGGTGTGGATCAGGCTTGGCAACTGCACCAACACGGCACTTATCGAGGCTGTATCGAGGTCATGGCCTGAAATTGCCAAGCGACTGGAAGCGGGCGAACGACTGGTCGAACTACGCGGATAGCGCTGCTCAGGCCTATTCGCCCTTGACCCAGGCCTCGACCGGGCCTTGCAGCTTGACCGTCAGGGCCTTGCCGCGGCGGTCGACGCGGTTGCCGACGGCCAGGCGGACCCAGCCTTCGGAGATGCAGTATTCCTCGACATTGGTCTTTTCGTCGCCCTTGAAGCGAACGCCGATGCCCTTGGCCAGCAGATCGGCGTCGTGAAACGGGCTGTCGGGATCGACGGACAGGCGGTCGGGAAGGTCGGTCATGAACGGGTCTCGGGCAAAATGTCAGGCGGCTTTAACTGACCGTACGCGCGATACCAAGTGCCTCTTGACCTGACGCGGCGTCATCCGGCTATGTTCGTTTCGAATAAGGACGGACCAAGGTCATGAGCGATCTCATCCTGCGTGATTTCACGGCTGCGGCCGCAGACGGCTATCCCCTGTCCATGCGGCTGGTATCGGCCAAGGCCCCAAAGGTGGCCGTGCTGGTCAGTTCGGGCACCGGCTTTAACAAGCGGTTCTACGAGCGGTTCGCGCGGCATCTGGCGGGTCGAGGCGCGGCGGTCCTGACCTATGATTTCCGCGGTATTGCGGGGTCGCGGCCAGACGATCTGAAGGGCATGAAGATGGACTATCCCGATTGGGGTCGGCTGGACATGCCCGCCGCCCTGGACGCCCTGATCGAAGCCGCGCCAGGCCTGCCGGTCGTGCATGTGGGTCACAGCGTCGGCGGCCATTTCATCGGCTTCATGCCCAATCAGGACCGCATCGCGCGCCACGCCTTCGTCAGCGTCGGCAGCGGATACTGGGGCCATCATCACCGCCGCTACAATCCGCTGGAGCTGTTCTTCTGGTTCGGGCTGGGCCCGTTCAGCCTGTGGCGGCACGGCTATATCAAGAACGGCGGATTGTGGAGCGGCGCCGACCTGCCGCGCGGAGCCTTCATGACCTGGCGGCGCTGGTGCCTGAAGCCGACCTATTTTCGAGACGAACTGGTCGATCGCCTGCGCCCGCATCATTTCGAGGCCGTCACCGCGCCGATCCGGTCCTGGGTCTTTCCCGACGATCCCATCGCGACGCCACGTACGGCCGGCGACATGCTGAAGGCCTATCCCCATGCTCCAAGCGATATCGTGGTGCGGAAACCTGCTGACTATGGCGTGAAGCGGATCGGGCACGAAGGCGCCTTTCGGCCGGGCTTGGAGCGCCTTTGGGACGAGATATTCGACTGGCTGGTTGAACCCGCCGCCACGGGTCCTAGTTAAACGGCTCCCCCGCACAGGAGCGCGCCATGACCGACCAAGCCACGATTACCGTCGATGGAAACACCATCCCCCTGCTCGGCTTCGGCACCTGGCAGCTGGAACCCGCCGACGCGCGGCGCATGGTGGCCGAGGCCCTGCGGATCGGGTACCGCCACATCGACACGGCCTGGATCTACAAGAACGAGGCGGCCGTCGGCGACGGCATCCGCGACGCGATCGAAGCGGGACACGTGGCTCGCGAGGACATCTGGCTGACGACCAAGATCTGGGTGGAGCATTTCGACCATGCCGGCCTGCTGAAACAGGCCGAGGAATCCGCCGCCAGCCTGGGCTTCACCCCCGATCTGTTGCTGCTGCACTGGCCCAAGACGACGCCGCCGTTTGCCGAGACGATCGGCGCTCTGAACGCGGCGAAGGACAAGGTCTTCACCCGCAACATCGGCCTGTCCAACTTCCCCTCGGCCCAGTTCCGCGAAGCACAGGCCCTGTCGAAGGCCCGGTTGATCACCAACCAGGTCGAATACCACCCCTACCTGAAGCTGACCCAGTTGCTGGAGACGGCGAGGGAGCTGGGGTCCTCCATCACCGCGTGGTCGCCGCTCGCGCAGGGCCAGGTCGCGGACGATCCCACCCTTAAGGACATCGGCGAACGCCATGGCAAGACCGCCGCCCAGGTCACCCTGCGCTGGCTGATCCAGCAGAACGTGATCGCCATCCCGCGCACCACCAAGGTGCACCGCGCCGAGGAGAGCTTCGACATCTTCGACTTCGCCCTGACGGACGAGGACATGGATCGCATCCATGCCTTGGCCCGGCCCGACGGTCGCCTGGGCGACTGGCTGGACAAGGCGTTTGAATGGGATCACGAATGGTGATCAGGCCCGCGCAGACGGGCCGATAGGGCAAGGCGACGTCAGCGCTCCATGAAATCTGGGGAGCGTGGCTCAAGGGAGAGGCGCATGGGGTCTGTGCACGGGTTTCCAGCCGTCGATCCGGCGGATGCGGCCGTCGGGGCCCGGCTGAAGCACTGGCGCGAGCGGCGTGGTCTGAGTGTCGAGGCGCTGGCCCGGCTGATGGACCTGACGCCCGAAGAGCAGAGGCGAATCGAGGCTGGTCGCGCCCATCTTGACAGCCTGCACGTCGGAACCGCCATCAAGGCCCTGCACCTGCCGCTTTGGGCGCTGACGTCAGACACGCGGGCGTACTGACGATGTTCGGGAAACGGGCGCTGTTCTGGTCGGGCTTCAAGGCCGGGTGGCGTGACGCTCGGGGCGATACGACAGCCCTGAAGATCGGTGCGGCCCTCGGCATCGTCGTGGGGCTAGGCCTCTGCGTCGGGATGATGGTGTCGTGAAGACGCTCTGGCGCGGCGTGTTCGCCCTGGTCGGCCTGTTCGCGCTGGGTCTTCAGTACGGCTTGATGATCGGGACGGACCCGGGCCGCATCGCTGCCCTCACCCTGAACTTCTTCAGCTTCTTCACCATCCTGACCAATGTGCTGGTGATGCTGGCGATGCTGCTGCCGGTGATCGCGGGCCGCACCAGCGCGGGACGGGCGATGGCGTCACCGGGCGTGCGGGCGGCGGTGACCATGTACGCGGTGGTCGTCGGGCTGGTGTACCATTTCCTGCTGCATGCCACCTGGGCTCCGCAGGGCTGGGCCTATGTGGTCAACATCCTGCTCCACTACGTCATGCCTAGCGCCATGCTGATCGACTGGCTGGCCTTCGTGCGGCGTGGACAGCTGACGTGGCGGGACCCGGCGCGGTGGTTGATGTTCCCGCTGGCCTATGGCGGCTGGACCCTGGTGCACGGATTTGCCACCGACTGGTGGCCCTACTGGTTCGTCGATGTCAGTGAACTGGGGTTGGCCCGCACCGCTGGTTATTTCGCAGGCCTGCTGATCTTCTTCCTGATTGTCGGACTGGTGGTCGTGGCGATCGACCGCAGCCTGCCATCACGTGACAGGACGGCCGTGTCCGCCTAATCCACCGGCATGGCCTATAAATCCCTGCGCGACTTCATGACCATGCTGGAAGCCGAGGGCGAGCTCGTCCGGGTGTCCGAGCCGGTCTCGACCCATCTGGAGATGACCGAGATCCAGACCCGGCTGCTGCGCAACGGCGGCCCGGCGGTGCTGTTCGAAAAGCCGGTCATGCCCGACGGCTCGATCAGCTCCATTCCCTGCCTCGCCAATCTGTTCGGCACGGTGAAGCGGGTGGCCATGGGCGTGACCATGGAGAAGAAGGTCCGCACGACTGCGGCCGAACTGCGTGAGGTCGGCGAGCTGCTGGCCTTCCTGCGCAATCCGACGCCGCCGCGCGGCCTGTCGGACGCGGTCCAGATGCTGCCGCTGGCCCAGACCGTCATGTCGATGCGGCCCAAGGTGGTGAAAAAGGCTCCGGTTCAGGAGGTCGTGTTGAAGGGCGATCAGATCGACCTGACCTCGCTCCCCGTCCAGGGCTGCTGGCCCGGCGAGCCCGCGCCCCTGATCACCTGGGGACTGGTGGTCACCAAGGGTCCCAGCGACGACCGCGAGGACGACTTCAACCTGGGAATCTATCGCATGCAGGTGCTGGGCAAGGACAAGGCCATCATGCGCTGGCTGGCCCATCGCGGCGGGGCCCAGCACTATGCCCGGCACAAGAAGGCGGGCAAGCGCGAGCCCCTGCCCTGTGCCGTCGTGCTGGGGGCCGATCCGGGAACCATACTGGCGGCGGTGACCCCGGTCCCCGACACCCTGTCCGAATATCAGTTCGCGGGCCTATTGCGCGGGCAGAAGGCTGAGTTGGTGCCTTGCAAGACCGTGCCGCTGATGGTCCCGGCCAATGCGGAGATCGTGCTGGAAGGGCACGTCCTGCTGGACGAGCATGCGCCCGAGGGCCCTTACGGCGACCACACCGGCTACTACAACTCGGTCGAGACCTTTCCGGTCTTCCAGGTGACGGCCATCACCATGCGGCGCGACCCCATCTATCTGACCACCTTCACCGGCCGTCCGCCGGACGAGCCCAGCGTGCTGGGCGAGGCGCTGAACGAAGTCTTCATCCCCCTGCTGCGCGCCCAGTTCCCCGAGATTACCGACTTCTGGCTCCCGCCCGAGGGGTGCAGCTATCGCATCGCCGTGGTGTCGATGAAGAAGGCCTATCCCGGCCATGCCAAGCGGGTGATGCTGGGTGTCTGGAGCTATCTGCGCCAGTTCATGTACACCAAATGGGTGATCGTCGTGGACGACGACATCGACGCCCGCGACTGGAAACAGGTCATGTGGGCCATGTCGACCAAGATGGACCCGGCGCGCGACATCACCCTGATCGAGAATACTCCGATCGACTACCTCGACTTCGCAAGCCCGGAGAGCGGCCTGGGGTCCAAGATCGGACTGGATGCGACGAACAAGTGGGAGCCGGAAACGAAGCGCGAATGGGGAGAGGAAATCCGCATGGACGAAACGGTGGTTGCTCGGGTGTCCGACATCTGGGATCGGCTCGGCCTGCCGGGCGACAGCACACCGATATGGAAATGACACAGTCGCGCAATTGTGTCGGAATCCGGCTTCACACGTGACGGATTTGTAATCTAGGGTCCAGCAACGCCTTTTCCGTTCGAGGATCCAAGATGAAGATTGCCCTGATCGCTGCCGTCGCCCTGGCCACTGCCATGCCTGTGGTGTCGATCCCGACCGTGTCCGACGCGCAGGTTCTAACGGGCCGCGGCGCGGCCCCGCGACGTGCGCCGCGCCCGCCGCTCAGCCCCGCAGAGCAGGAACGACTGTACGACGCCCAGGACCTGGTGCTGGAGTTGGATGAGCAGATCGAGGCACTGCAGACAGCGGGAGAGGCTGCAGGCGGGCTGACACCGGAACAGACGGCCCAGCTTCAGCAACACACCACGCGTCGCGCCGAGGCGCAACGCACGGTCGAGCGTCTGGAAGCCAAGCGCGACCGCCGCTCCTGACCTCTGACGTCGCCGGTGACGGCTCTCCGCCCGCAGTCTAGGCTACTGATACCGAGGCGGGGGCCGTCATGAGTGCGTTCGAGTTTTTCTTCAGCTTCTATGGTCTTCTGCTCGGCCTGTCGGTCGCAGAGTTGACGGGCGGTTTCGCGCGGCTGCTGCATGAGCGGCATCGTGTGAAGTTCGGCTGGCTGACGCCGTCCCTCGCGGTCTTCGTGGCGCTGGACCTGGCCACCTTCTGGGTTCAGGCGTGGCGGTTCTTTCGCGGCGCGCCCTTCAATCCGGCCCTGTTGCTGATCGGGCTGATGATCGCCGCCACCTTCTATGTTGCGGCCAGCATCACGTTTCCGCGCGTGACGGCCGAAGGCGTCGAGGCGCGCATCGATCTGGACGACCATTTCTGGGCGCATCGTCGGGTCATCTTCGGCTGCGTGCTGGCCGCCAATGCCATGGTCTGGGCTTTGCTTGGCATTCTGGCGCTGGCCCATCCGTCCTGGGCCGAGGTGTGGTCACCGCGCGTGCTGATCGGTGTCGTCCTGTTTGGCGCGTGCACCTCAACCGCCGCATTCGCCCGGTCCCGGAAGATTGTCACGGCGGCGCTGCTGATCGTCCTGGGCTATACCCTGTGGAATATGGTGCGGGCTGGCGTGCTGCTGTTCCAGGGTGGGGTCTGGCTGCCTGCCTCGGGCGGTTAAGTCTTGTCAGCAGGACCAGATCGGCCGACGAAGGCCCCATGCGCCCCATCCTGCTCGCCACCGCCCTTCTCGTACTGAGTTCACCCGCCATGTCCCAGACTACTTCATCGGCCCCGCTGCCTGTTCCGACTGTTCCCAATGCTGCACCCTGGGATCAGGAATTCCTCCCGCCAACTCCCGCCTGGAACGGGGCGAGCCGCCGCCTGCTGCGCGATATCGGCGACCCGTGGGTCACTGCCTTCGAGGCCGATGAGGCGCACGACTATAGCCCGGATTATGAGCTGACCCGCGCCTGGTTCGACCGGCTGGACGCAGCCTCGGACCTGATCCGCATCGAACAGTTCGGCGTCTCGCCTGAAGGGCGTCCGATCTATGCCGTCATCGCGTCGAAGGACGGCGACACGCTGGACCCATCCAAGCCGGTTCTGCTGGCCCAGGCCGGCATTCATCCGGGCGAGATCGACGGCAAGGACGCGGGCATGATGCTGCTGCGTGACATCGCCTTCTACGGTCGCGACGACCTGCTGGACCGGGTCAATCTGATCCTGATCCCCATACTGTCGGTCGACGGGCATGAGCGGGCCAGCGCCTATTCCCGCCCGAACCAGCGCGGTCCCCGCATCCAGGGCTGGCGCAACACCGCGACCAACCAGAACCTGAACCGCGACTATCTGAAACTGGACCAGCCCGAGATGCGGGCCGTGCGTGGCCTGATCCTGAAGTACAAGCCCGACCTCTATGTCGACATCCACGTCACCGACGGCCTGGATTACCAGTACGACGTGACCTACGGCTACAATGGCGAAAACGGCAACTACAGCCGCTCGCCCGCCATCGCTACCTGGCTAGATCAGGCCTTCAAGCCGGCGATGAACGCGGCGCTGGAAGCGCAGGGGCACATCCCGGGTGAGTTGGTTTTCGGTCAGGACGATGCCGATCCCCGCGCAGGTCTGAACGACGGTGGTCTGGGTGAGCGATTCTCCAACGGCTGGGGTTCGGCCGCTCGCGTGCCCACCATCCTAATCGAAAACCACAGCCTGAAGCCGCATGAACAGCGCGTGCTGGGCACCTATGTCTTCCTGGAACAGGCCCTGCGGACGCTGGCCGAGCGGGGCGGCGATCTCCGCGCCGCCATCGCCGCCGACAGCGCGCTTCGCCCTGCCGAAATCCCGGCCAACTTCGTGCAGGACGAAGTGCCGTCCTCGACCCGGCCGTTCAAGGGCATCCGGTACGACACCTATGACAGCCCCGCTTCCGGTCGTCGCGAAATCCGCTGGTCGGGACAGGCTGATCCCGAGCTATGGCAAATGCCTTTCTATGGCTCTCACCCCAGCCTGACCCTGCGCCGCCCCGTCGCCTATTGGGTGCCGTCCTATCGCACCGACATCATCGAGCGTCTGGCGATCCACGGCATTCGGCTAGAGACTGTGACCGAGCCCCGTGCTGTCGATGTCGAGATGCTGCGTCTGAACGACCCACGCCTGGCCACCCGCGCCAATGAGGGCCACGTCGCCGTCGCCATTTCCGGCGTGACGGTCGAGCGCAAGACCTGGACCTTTCCGACCGGCTCCGTCCGCGTGCCGACGGATCAGCCGCTGGGCGACGTCGTCGTGCTGCTGCTGGAGCCGCAATCCAGCGAGAGCTTCTTCGCCTGGGGCTTCTTCCCCGAGGTGCTGAGTCGCGTCGAATATATCGAGGGCTATGCCATCGCTCCCCTGGCCGAGCGCATGCTGGCGGCCGATCCGGCGTTGAAGGCCGAGTTCGAGGCCAGGCTGGCGGCCGAGCCCGCCTTCGCCGCCGATGGCGATGCGAGACTCCAGTGGTTCTACGAGCGCACGCCGTTCTATGATGACCGCTACCGCCTGTATCCCGTGGGCCGCGAGGGCTGAGCCATGTCGTTTCTGACGCAGATGTCACCGGCCCAGTCCGCCGCCCTGTGGAGCGGGCTGCTGATCCTGTTGATGGTCGTGCTGTCGGTGCGGGTTGTCTTGGCGCGACGGTCAAACCGCGTTCTGCTGGGGGATGGCGGCAATGCCCAGGTCATTCTGGCCGGGCGGGTGTTCGGTAATGCGTCTGAATACATACCGGCCGGTATCGCGGCCCTGGCCGTGCTGACCCTGCTGGGCCTGCCCGCCTATGCGCTGCATGTTGTCGGCGGCCTGCTGTTTGCCGGGCGCCTCATCCATGCGCTCAGCCTGTCCGATCGGAAGCCGACGCCGGGTCGCGTCATCGGCATGGCCCTGACCTTCGTGGCCCTGATCATGGCCGGAGCCATGCTGGTGGTGCACGCCTTCGTGGGCTGATCGGCAGGCGCGCCGTTGCGATCAGCGGCCCCGTCCGCCATATCGGGCCATGCCTTCCGCTCAGACTGCCGCCTCCCCCGACATTCTTCATGATCTCGTCGCCAGCGCCCTGCGCGCCGGGGCCGATGCCGCGGAGGCGGTCTCCTCCGAAAGCGCGGCCCTGTCCGTCGGTGTCCGCAACGGCAGGCTGGAAGACGTCGAGCGAGAGGAAAGCCGCGACCTGGGCCTGCGGGTCTTCATCGGACGACGTCAGGCGACGGTGTCGTCCTCCGACCTGTCCGAGCCGACACGGGCCCGCCTGATCGAGCGCGCCGTGGCCATGGCCCGGCTGGCTCCCGAAGACCCCTATGCCGGTCTGGCCCCGAAGGATCGGCTGGCCAAGGGCCCCTTCCCCGATCTGGACCTGTTCGACCCCACGGAGCGCAGCGCCGCCGAACTGGAGGCCGTTTCCGCCGAGGCGGAGGCGGCTGCCTTGGCCATCCCCGGCGTCGCCCGGTCCGAGGGTGGCCATGCCTCGCACTCCACCAGCCGCTGGCGTCTGGTGACCTCCGACGGTTTCGACGGGGCCTATCACGGCTCGTCCTTCTCGCTCGGCGTCGGCGTCATCGCCGAAAAGGACGGCGGGATGGAGCGGGGCAGCGAGGGCCGCAGTGCCCGCCATCTGTCCGACCTGCCTGACGCCGGCTGGATCGGCGAACGCGCCGGTCAGCGTGCCGTGGCCCGCGTCGGCCCGCGCAAGATCGCCTCGACCACCGCGCCGATCATCTTCGACAATCGCATGGCGACACAGGTGATTTCGCCGCTGCTGGGGGCCATATCCGGGCCATCGATCGCGCGCGGCACGTCCTTCCTGAAGGATCGGTTGAACCAGCGCATCCTGCCGGTCGGAGCCGACCTGATCGACAACCCCTTCCGACCGCGCGGCCACGGCTCCACCCCCTTCGACGACGAGGGGGTGGCGGTCGAGCGTCGCGCGGTCGTCCAGAACGGCGTCCTGACTACCTGGCTGTTGAACAGCGCCTCGGCCGCCCAGCTGGGCCTGGTCTCGACGGGTCATGCCTCGCGCGGATCAGCGGGGCCTCCCGGTGTGTCGACCCACAACCTGCATCTGGAGCCGGGCGAGCGCGAACTGGACGGGCTGATGGCTGACGCCGGCACCGGCCTGCTGATCACCTCCATGTTCGGCCCGTCGCTGAACGGCAATACCGGCGACTGGTCCGCCGGGGTATCGGGCTTCTGGTTCGAGGGTGGCCAGATCGCCTATCCGGTCAGCGAGATCACCGTCGCCGGTAATCTGATCGACCTGTGGGCGCGGATGGAACGAGGCTCGGACCTGGAGTTCCGCTCCAGCTTCAACAGCCCGTCCCTGCTGTTCGACGCCGTAGCCATCGCGGGCAAATGAGCGATTACGACGCTGATCTGGCGCTGATCCGCGATGCAGCTTTGGCTGCGGGCGAACTGGCCCTGGCCGAGCGCGAGGCCGGGCTGAAGACCTGGTCCAAGTCCGGCGGGTCGCCGGTCACCTCCGCCGACATGGCCGTGGATCGCGTGCTCAAAGACGTGTTGCTGTCGGCCCGCCCGGACTATGGCTGGCTGTCGGAGGAGACCGAGGACAGTGCCGAACGTCTGGCCCGCCGTCGTCTTTTCGTGGTCGATCCCATCGATGGCACGGTCGCCTATATGAAGGGCAAGCCGTGGTGGTGCATCCCCATTGCCGTTGTCGAGGATGGCCGACCCGTCGCCGCCGTCATCCATGCACCCGCTTTGAACGAGACCTTCTGTGCCACTCTGGGCGGCGGGGCGACGCTGAACGGACAGCCGACCACGGCTTCGGATACCGAGGACCTCGACGACGCCTCGGTTTTGGCCGACGCCCGGTTGATGGAGGGCCCGCACTGGGACGAGCCGTGGCCGCCCATGCGCTATGAGAAGCGCAACGCCATCGCCTATCGCATGGCCCTGGTCGCGGCCGGGGCGTTCGATGCCGCCATCGCCCTGACCCCCAAATGGGACTGGGACATCTGCGCCGGAGCCCTGATCGCCGAGGAGGCAGGGGCCATCGTCAGCGACCACCACGGCCAGCCCTGGCGTTTCAACCAGGCCGATCCGCGCCAGAACAGCCTGATCTGCAGCGCGCCGGCCCTCCACCCGTTGATCGTGGGACGGACAGCGCCTATTCCCCTCGCGCCCCGCTAGATCGCCCGCCTCGCCGAAGGACTCCGTCATGACCGCCTCCGCCACGACCGAAACCCCGCAACTGCTTCACCTCGTCATCGGCGGCGAACTGCGCCACCTGGATGCGCCGGTGTTCCGCGACCTGTCCAAGGTCGAATTCGTCGGGGCCTATGGCAGCTATGACGAGGCCAAGAAGGCGTGGAAGGCCCGCGCCCAGGCCACGGTCGATAATGCCCATATGCGGTTCTTCATCCTGCACGCCCACCGCATGATCGATCCGCGCAGCGACACCCACTAGGTCTTGCGGAACCGGCTCCCTGTCCGGCGCGCTCTGTCAGGCGTATAGTGCAACGCTTGTGAAGGACGTGAGCTGATGGACACCCTTCTGATCATCCTGGTGCTCGGCGCAGTCGCGCTGGGCGCGGCGGTGTGGATCGCCCGCCGCTCGAAACCTGCCCGTCCGCCCGAACAGCAGATGGATCAGGATACGGCCTGGAACGATCCGGTTAAGCCTGCAGACACCTCTTCTAACGAGACCCCCAAGTCATGACCGTATTCGGCCGCACCCTAGAGACGCAGGAGATCGTCGCCCTCGTTGGTCTGCTGCTGACCTTGACGATCTGGCTGATGGCATGGCGTGGCGAGCGCAACTGGGCCAGCTGGTTCAAGGGCTGGGAAGCCGAGCGCAAGGCCCGCCGCGACGCCGAAATCCGCGCCGAGTCGGGTGAGCCAGAACCGACACAGCCGACATCCGACGCCAGCCAGAAACCCGGGCCCTGGGGCTGAGCCCTATTCCCGCCGCAGCAGCTTGTCGGTCAGGATCGTCCCCCACCATCCGGCCTTGAACTCGGCCCGGATCGCCTTGGGGTCATAGGCGTCGCTGTCGACCCAGTCGATGAAGCTGACCCCCGTCGGCTCGACCTCACGCAGATACTTCTCCAGCGTATAATCCAGCACGCCGGTCAGCCCCTCGCGGTGGTGCAGATACTTCTTCGACAGCTGTTCGATGGCCACGCTGATCGGCTCGCCCAGATGGAAGTGACGATAGAAGACGGCCATCATGCCCGCCCGGTCCGCGCCGGACTTGCAGTGGATCAGCACCGGATATTCGATCGTCCGGAACAGCTCGCGCGCCCGGTGCACGCGGTCCTTTTGCGGCGGATCGCGCGAATCCAGCGGCGCATCGATCAGCGTCAGCCCGAGCCGCGCGCAGGCATCCTTTTCCAGCGCATAATAGGCCTCGTCCCGCGCACCGCGCAGGTTGATGACCGTTCTGATGCCCTGCGACTTCCAGTATTCCAGTTGCCTGGGCGACGGCTGATTGGTCCGCACCAGATCCGGCCCCAGCCAGTGGGCATTCATGAACCACCGCCTCAGAAAAGCATGATCCTTCCAGACATAGTCCCACCGCGCCTTGAAGCGGCCGCCGGGCGTTGAAAGATCATAGCGTGACATAACCGTGCAGATAGAGGCTCAATCGGCCCGCGTCATCCCGCCGAATGCTTGACTTCGCCGTCCAGCCGTCCGACCTCGGAGCGATGACGACGCCTGCCCCCGCCGCTCCGGAGAAGGAACGCCTGCGCCCATTGCTGGCGCGTATCTGGCGCGACTATCTCTCGCATCACCGGACGGCGCTGATCCTGTCGATCGTTTGCGCGGCCGTGGTCGGGATCATGGCCGCGACCGTGCTGCAACTGCTGCAACCGGCCATCGACGGCCTGTTTCTGGGCAAGGCGGTCACGGTCTGGCGCATCTTCGTCATTCCGCCCGAGCAGGCGCTGATCGCCATCCCGTCGCTGATCGTCGGCCTGGCCCTGATCTGGACCGTGGCGGCGCTGGGTCAGGCGTTCCTGGTCAACCGGCTGGGCCACGGCATCGTCGGCGATATCCAGGTCAAGCTGTTCGGGGCCATGATCCGGGCCGATCTGGCCCGGCTGCGCAGTCAGCATTCGGGGGGCTTCGTCTCCAGCGTGCTGTTCGACGCCAATCTGGTGCGCGAGGCCTTCACCAACGGCGTGGTCAACTACACCCAGCACGGCCTGACCCTGATCGCGGTCATCGCCTACATGGCTTGGACGGACTGGCGGCTGACGCTGATCGTGCTGCTGGGCGCGCCCTTGATCAGCCTGGTGATCCGCCGCTTCGGCAAGCGCACGCGCAAGGCCACCACCGGGGCCATGCTGGAGACCGAGAATCTCTCCACCGCCCTGATGGAAAACCTGGACGGCGTCCGCCTGATCAAGATCGAGAACCGCGAAGCCGCCGAGGAGGGTCGCGTCGGCGAGGTGGTCTCCCGTCGCCAGCGCCACGTCATCAAGTCCGCCGACGCCCGCGCCTTTGCCGGCCCGTTCTCCAACCTCGTCGCCATGATCATCGTCGCCGCCGTCATGGCCTATGCCGGCTGGCGCGCCCAGTCCGGCGAGATGACTGTAGGGGCTTTTGCCGCCTTCATCGGCCTGCTGATGGCGGCAGGTCAGTCGCTGCGTCAGGTGACCAATCTGCAGACGGTCATGGCCGAGGGGCTGACCGCGTCGCGCCGCCTGTTCGCCGCTCTCGATATTCAGCCGGAAATCCGGGAGGCCCCCGAGGCCGAACCGCTTGCACCGGGCCCCGCGACCGTCGCCCTGAACAACGTCTCCTTCGCCTATGCCCCGGCGGCGCAAGGCGGTGCGCCGACGCTGTCGGATGTGTCCCTGACCGTCGCACCGGGCGAGACCGTGGCCCTGGTCGGCCCGTCGGGCGGCGGCAAGTCGACCATCCTGTCCCTGTTGCCGCGCTTCTATGACGTCACGGCCGGGTCGGTGACCGTCAACGGGCGCGATATCCGAGAGCTGAGGCTGCAGGATCTGCGCAGCCGGATCGCCCTGGTGACGCAGGAGCCCTTCCTGTTTGACGACACCCTGGCTGCCAACATCGCCTATGGTCGCCCCGGCGCGACGCAGGCCCAGATCGAGGCCGCCGCTGCGGCCGCCGCCGCGCACGACTTCATCACCGCCCTGCCCGAGGGCTATGCCACCCGCGCGGGCGAGGCCGGCCTGCGGCTGTCCGGCGGGCAGCGTCAGCGTGTCGCCATCGCCCGGGCCTTCCTGAAGGACGCGCCCATCGTCCTGCTGGACGAGGCGACCAGTGCGCTGGACACCGAGAGCGAGGCTCTGGTGCAGGCGGCGCTGGAACGGCTCATGCAGGGGCGCGCTACCCTGATGATCGCCCACCGCCTGTCCACCGTGCGCAATGCCGACCGCATCTATGTGATCGATGCCGGGCGGGTCATCGAGACGGGGACGCACGATCAGCTCGTGCGCCAGGGCGGCCTGTACTCCCGTCTGGCCCGGCAGCAATCGCTGGACGGTGAAGTCGCCACGGTCGACACCGTCGCATGAGACCCCTGCGCAATCCGATCATTCAGGCCGTGCTCGCCTGGGTCCTGGCGCAGTGGATGCGGTTCTGTTTCGCCACCATCCGTTGGACGCACCAGAACGAGGGCGTGGCCGAGGCGGTCTGGGCGCAGGGCGGCGGCGTACTGTGCGCCTTCTGGCATTCGCGCATCGGCCTGTCGCCGTCGTGCTGGCCATTGGACCGGGCCCAGCCGGCCAAGGCGCTGATCTCGCTCAGCCCCGACGGCCAGTTCATCGCCAAGGCCGTGGCCCTGCTGGGGTTCCCGGCCGTGCGCGGCTCCTCGGCCAACAAGGACAAGGCCGACCGCGCCAAGGGCGGCACCCAAGCGCTTCGTGACGGCTTGAAACAGCTCAAGCTCGGGGCCCTGGCCATCACGCCCGACGGCCCGCGCGGCCCGGCGCGTCAGATGGCCGAGGGCCTGCCCCTGATGGCCAGGCTGTCGAAGGTGCCCGTCCTGTTCATCGGCCTGTCGTGCAAGCCGGCCATCCGCCTGAACAGCTGGGACAAGGCGGTGCTGCCCTTGCCGTTCGGCAAGGGGGCCATCGTCTGGGATGTCGCGGACTATCCGGAAGGAGCCGAGCTGGCCGATGTCGCCTTTGCCTGGACCGGGCGGCTGAATGCGGTGGAGGCCGAGGCGGACGCGATCACCGGGCTGGAGCGCGTCTGACCGATGAGCCCCGCCCTGATCGCCTATCGCCTGCTGACCCGGCTGCTGGAGCCGCTGGCGCCGCGCCTGCTGGATGCCCGCGTCAAACAGGGCAAGGAGGACGCGGCCCGCGTCGATGAACGGCTGGGCATCACCCGCACACCGCGCCCCGACGGCGACCTGATCTGGCTGCACGGGGTCAGCGTGGGCGAGACGCTGTCGCTGCTGCCCCTGGTCCAGCGCATCCGGGCGGGTCGGCCGGACCTGACCATTCTGGTCACCTCGGGCACCCTGACCTCGGCGGCGCTGCTGGCTCAGCGTCTGCCCACCGGGGTGATCCATCAGTATGCGCCGGTGGACGGCCCGAACGTGGTGGCGGCATTTCTGGATCACTGGCGGCCCAGCGTGGCCGTCTTCGTCGAGAGCGAGCTGTGGCCCAATCTGATTTTGGCGGCCCAGGCGCGGGGCGTGAAACTGGTCCTGGCCAGCGCGCGCATCACCGAAAAGACCGTGACCGGCTGGCGGCGGTTTCCGGGCGCGGCGAAGCGCGTGCTGTCGGCCTTCGATCGCATCCTGCCGCAGGACTGGACCTCCACCGTCCGGCTGGAAAGCCTGGGGGCGCGCATCGACGGTCAGGTCAATCTGAAGCTGTCGGGAGAGGCCCCGCCGCATGACGGTGCCGCCTTCACCCGCCTGAGCGCCGCCATCGGCGACCGGCCCGTGGTCGTCGCCGCCAGCACCCATGACGGCGAGGAGATCGCCCTGGTCCGCGCGCTCGACAATCTGGCGGACCGGCTGTGCCTGATCCTGGTGCCGCGCCATCCGGAACGCAGCGTCGCCATCGCCAGCGCCCTGACGGCCGACGGCTATCGCTTCGCCCTGCGCTCGCGGGGGGATCAGCCGGATGCCGAGACGGACCTCTATGTCGCCGACACCCTGGGCGAGATGGGGCTGTTCCTGCGGCTGGCAGACGTCGTGGTCATGGGCGGCAGTTTTTCCGCCGCGCTCAACAAGCCCCCGGTCGGGGGGCACAATCCGCTGGAGCCCGCGCGCCTGGGCAAGCCCGCCGTCACCGGCCCGGACATGAGCAACTGGTCCGCCGTGACGGAGGCTCTGGTCCAGGCCGGTGGACTGGTCGTGGTCGACAGCCCGTCGGACCTGCCCGGCGTCCTCGCCCCCTTGCTGGCGGATACCGAGGCCGCGCGTGTGATGGGCGAGCGGGGACGCCGCGCCGCCGCCGAGGCGGGTTCGGGGCTGGAGCGGCTGTGGGAGACGCTTGAGACGCTTCTTCCCCCAAGGGCGGTGCGCAAATGATCGCGTTTCATCGTCCGTCTCCCCTGGCGGGAGAAGGTGGCAGTCGCGGACTTCGTCCGGGACTGACGGATGAGGGGTGGCACCGCTCTGAAACGCTGGAGAAGGACGCCCGAATGTCTATCGTCGCCAGCCGGAGAAACCCCTCATCCGACCTCGCTGCGCTCGGCCACCTTCTCCCGCAAGGGGAGAAGGAATCTTGAAGCTGAACACGCCCCGCTGGTGGTACGACCGCGACCGGCGTCATGCACCGGTGCAGCGGATGATGCTGAAGCCCGTGTCGTGGATCTGGGCCGCCGTGACCGCAAGGCGCATAGCCCGGACCGTGCCGGTCGATCCGGGCGTGCCGGTCGTGTCCATCGGCAATCTGACGGTTGGCGGCTCGGGCAAGACACCTGTGGCGCGCGAGGTGCTGCGCCTGCTGCGGGCGGCCGGCATCGATGCCCAGGCCCTGTCGCGCGGCTATGGCGGGTCACTGGAAGGGCCGGTGCGGGTCGATCTGGCCGTGCACACGGCCGCCGAGGTCGGGGACGAGCCCCTGATGCTGGCGCTGGACAGTCCGGCCTGGATCGCGCGCGATCGGGTCGCGGGGGCCCAGGCCGCCGCAGCCACGGGGGCCCAGGCCCTGGTGCTGGACGATGCGCATCAGAACCCGGCGCTGAAGAAGACGCTGAGCCTGATCGTCGTGGACGGCGAGACACGGGACGGCGAATGGCCGTTCGGCGACGGTTCGGTCTTTCCGTCCGGCCCGATGCGCGAGCCGCTGAAGGCCGGTCTGGCGCGGACCGATGTCGTGGTCATCCTTCTGCCCGCCGATGCGCCCGGGGTGGACCCGGAGCTGGTCGAGGTGTTCGGCCCCCTGCCCGTCTTCGTCGCCCGCCTGCTGCCCGCCGCCCCGCCGCCGCCCGGCCCGCTGGTCGGTTTCGCCGGAATCGCCAAGCCGTGGAAGGTCGAGCGCGCGCTCCAGGCGGCCGGGGCCGAGCTGGCCGACTTCGTGCCCTTCCCTGATCACTCGGCGTTTCAGGACCGCGACTTCCGCTTCCTTCAGGACCGCGCGGAGCTGTTCGACGCCCGCCTGATCACCACCGAAAAGGACTGGTCCCGCCTGCCGCCGGAGTGGCGCGACCGCATCATCTCCTGGCCCGTCAAGGCGACGTTCGAGGACGAGGCGGGGTTTGCGGACTATGTCCTTCTCCCCTTGCGGGAGAAGGTGGCCGAGCGGAGCGAGGTCGGATGAGGGGTCAATAGACTGTTGCCGTCTCCCCCGGTCGACCCTCAAACGCCGGCGCGACCCCTCATCCGTCAGCCTCCGGCTGCCACCTTCTCCCGCAAGGGGAGAAGGGTCAGAGGTGCGGCCCCACCTTCTTCTCCAGCAACGCCACCAGTTCGGGCTGCATGAAGGCGTAGTCGTCGGGGATGTCGAGGCAGATGACGCGGGCGCGCTTCAGATGGGCCCTGAAGCGACGCTGGAGTTTGGCGCGGTGGGCGCGCTCCATGACGAAGATGATGTCGGCCCATTCCACCAGTTCGGCGGAGCATTCCTCCTCCGCATCGGGGGCCAGGCCGGCGGAGGCGGTCTGGACGCCAGGCCATGCGGCGAACACCTGCTCGGCCGTGGGGGAGCGGAGGCGGTTGCGGGAGCAGAGGAAGAGGAGGTTGGTCAGATGCTTTTCATCATCGACCGGCACCGCTCTCGGCCAATGCCTCGCGCAGTCTCATTAGAAAGGGATCATTTTGACCACTAATCGGAATGAGGGACTGCATCCTCAGTGACAAACGCTCTTGTCGCCCGTTCTCCATAAGGAACTGCGTGTCGATTTCGAGAGGGAAGGCTCCGTCCATTGGATAGAGCCTGCCAAGCGAATCCCGCAGGGCGACCAAAGTTTGCCCCACCTCCAGAAAATAAGGCGCATTACACTCGCCGCCGCCCAATCCACTATTCTTTGACGCGCCGTGAAAAGCGTACCCTCCATCGCCAGGCCGCTCTAGCAGCCAGTCGGGCAGTTCGTTGGGGTGGCTGATCTGTCCCTCGCTTGGCGATCTCATTCCGAGAACACCGGGGTCGTAACCGGCGATACGGAGTTCCTTCTCGTAAACGAAGTTAGATCGATCCCCGCCCATCTTTAGCGTCTCGACCGGCTCAAGTTCGAAGGCGAACACGTCGGTGAAATCAGGGTGGCCTTCCGGGACATCCGTGCTTCCTTCCAAGAGATACCATTCACCTTGAGTGAAGGTTCTATGGACCAGATGTCTCGCTTTCACGGTGACGATCTGAATCGTGTTGGACTTGCTTGCGATTTGAGTGGCAAGACCACCGCCGATATATCGGCCGTTGTCACTGAAGGTTGCTAACGAGCAGGCTTCGGCGTTGCTGCTTAAGGCAATCGCTCCAGCCAGACAGCTAGCGGCCAAAAAGCGGCTGCAGGCCTTCTTCAGAAGTAGCATGGCTGTCTCCTTGGCCCTACTCATGACTGACAAGAGCAGCCGAGGATGCACCTTCGGTACTGGTAGCTAAAGCGGAATATTATCGTGCTTCTTCCACGGGTTCTCCTGCACCTTCCCCTTCAGCGTCCGTAGAGCCTTAATCAGCCGCCGCCGCGTCCCGTGCGGCATGATCACGTCGTCGATGTAGCCGAGGCCCGCCGCGACGAAGGGGTTGGCGAAGCGGGCCTTGTATTCGGCCTCGCGGGCGGCGAGAGCTTCGGGGTCGCCGGCTTCCTTGCGGAAGATGATCTCGACGGCACCCTTGGCGCCCATGACGGCGATTTCGGCGCTGGGCCAGGCGTAGTTGACGTCGCCGCGCAGGTGTTTGGAGCTCATGACGTCATAGGCGCCGCCATAGGCCTTGCGCGTGATCAGGGTCAGCTTGGGGACGGTGGCCTCGGCATAGGCGAACAGCAGCTTGGCCCCGTGCTTGATCAGGCCGCCGTATTCCTGGCGCGTGCCGGGCATGAAGCCGGGGACGTCGACGAAGGTCACCAGCGGCAGGCCGAAGGCGTCGCAGAAGCGGACGAAGCGGGCGGCCTTGCGGCTGCTGTCGATGTCCAGAACGCCTGCCAGGACCTGGGGCTGGTTGGCGACGATGCCGACGGGCTGGCCGTCCAAACGACCGAAGCCGCAGACGATGTTCTTGGCAAAGTCCGCGCCGATCTCGAAGAAGTCGGCCTCGTCCACCGTCTTGAGGATCAGCTCCTTGATGTCATAGGGCTGGTTCGGATTGGCGGGGACCAGGGTGTCCAGCGAGGCCTCGTCCCGCTCCGGATCGTCATAGCTGTCGCGCACCGGGGGCTTTTCGCGGTTCGACAGGGGCAGGAAGCCGATCAGGCGGCGGACCTCGGACAGGGCCTCGAGATCGTTCTCGAAGGCGCCGTCGGCGACGCCGGACTTGCCCGCATGGACGCGGGCGCCGCCCAGATCCTCGTGGGTGACCACCTCGTTGGTGACGGTCTTCACCACGTCGGGCCCGGTGACGTACATGTAGGAGGTGTCCTTCACCATGAAGATGAAGTCGGTGATGGCGGGCGAATAGACGTCGCCGCCCGCGCAGGGGCCCATGATCACGCTGATCTGGGGGATGACGCCCGAGGCCAGGGTGTTCTGGAGGAAGATGTCGGCATAGCCGGCGAGGGACTCCACGCCTTCCTGGATGCGCGCGCCGCCGGCGTCGAACAGGCCGATGATGGGGGCGCCGTTGGTCAGGGCCATCTTCTGCAGCTTGACGATCTTGGCCGCATGCGCGCCGCTAAGACTGCCGCCGAAGACGGTGAAATCCTTGGAGAAGACATAGACCAGGCGCCCGCCGATGGTGCCGCGGCCCGTGACCACCCCGTCGCCGGGGATGCGCTGCTTTTCCATGCCGAAGTCGTGGGAGCGATGCTCCACGAACATGTCGGTTTCCTCGAAGGAACCTTCGTCCAGCAGGACCTCGATCCGCTCGCGCGCGGTCAGCTTGCCCTTCTTGTGCTGGGCCGCGATCCGGGCCTCGCCTCCCCCCAGTTTGGCGGCGGCACGGCGGGCTTCGAGCTGGTCGAGGATGTCTTGCATGAGGCGTCTCCTTGAGGGGCGAGGCTTAAGGAGACGCAGGGCCGGTGGCAAGGTGCTGGCCGCCCCGTCTGGTGGCAGATGGTCAGCCCGTGAGAGCGGCCAGACGGGTCAGTTCGGCGACGTGGGCGGAGAAGGCCTTGCGACCCTTGCCGGTCAGGCTGGCCCAGGTGCGCTGGCGTCCGTCCTGGGTCATCTTGCTGAGGGCGATATAGCCCGCCTCCTCCAGCAGTTTCAGATGTTTGGACAGGACCGAGTCCGACACCTTGATGGCGTCGCGCAGCATGGCGAACTCGGCGTCGGAGACGGACGACAGGATGGCGCAAATCTGCAGCCGGCCGGGCGCATGGATCAGGGTGTCGAGGGCGGGGGCGGTTCTCATCCCTGCCCCGCCAGCAGATCGCGGCGATAGGCCCGCATCCACAGCCGCCCCCCGATGATGCCGGTGATGCCGGCCAGGGCTCCGGCCACGATCGGGGCCCAGAACGGTCCGTCGAACAGCCGGGTCCAGAAGGACAGGCCCATCAGCCCCATCAGGACGGCCACCATGCCAAATGCTACCCAGCGGGCGCGCGGCGGGGTGTAACCGCTGACCCACCAGCCCGTCCGCTTGCGCCACCACTGCACCATGAAGACCAGGGCGACGATGGAGAGCACCAGCGTCACAGTGCTCCACGGCTGGGGCAGCCCCGCCCCGCCGACCATCAGGGCCAGCATGCCGCCATAGGCCAGATCCCAAGCGAAGGGGTAGTTCAGCGTCTCTCCCACCCTGGCGCGGGCAGCCTGAATGGAAGCCAGGGCTTCCTGCGGTGTCGGGTCTTGGGTCATGGACATTCCTCACTTTCCGATATGGAAAGCGTATCATGTCTTTCCACGATGGCAAGCGATAATTTTCCAGATTGGAAAGTTAGCTTTCGAGGGCCTTGAACCACCGTTCCAGCAGCACGGCCTCGGCGCGGCGCAGGGCCGTACGCTCGGCATTGTCGGCGTCGATGCCCCACTGCTCTTCCTGAAAGGCCTCCTCCAGGCGGGACAGGTCGAAGGCAGCCTCTCCGGACAAGATGCCGCGCTGCAGGGCCAGACCCAGGATCGCGCTGCCCAGCAGAGGCACGGCGGTGGCGAGACCCGTCAGGGCAAAGTCGTCCAGCGACAGGGCGAGGTCGCGCACGCGGGCGATGGCGGCGGGGTCCTGAGGGCAATGGACGATGCCCTCGGCGGAGACCAGCATGACGCCCAGCTCATTCGCGGCCCAGTCGCGCCAGGGGGCCCACTGTTGGGCTTGCCGGGTCACCAGCGGCGTCGGATGTTCGGCCAGATAGCAGAGGGCGTCAGAGCCGGCATAGGCGGCGATCTCGTCGGCGACGGGCTCGCGGGTCTGGCTGACACGGTCGATGGCGGTGGAGGCCAGGCGGGTGGCGGGCATGGTGCCGGGTGCGATGAACTCGCCCTGGGCGGCCCACTCCTCGGCGACCAGGCGGGCGGCGGCCTCGGTCGGCAGGGTGAGCTTCGCATGGGCGGGGGTCCTGGGCGTGCGACCATCGAGGGTGACGGACCAGCCGCCCTCCCCTTCGACGACATCGACGACCTTCCAGAACCGCTTCAGCCGCTCTTCGGATTCCCGGAAACCCTTGCGGGCGGCGACCATGGGATCGAGGGGCGGGATATGGCTCATGACACGGTCTCAGGCGGCGAGGCGGTCGGAGGCGAAACGCGCCAGCGCCGCCTCCAGATCGGGAAAGTCTGTGGCGACATGGTGGGCGCCGGCGGCGAACTGTTCCTCGGGCGTATGAAAGCCCCAGGCGACGCCCAGCGGATGGGCCCCGGCGGCCAAGGCCATGTTGATGTCGTGGGCCGTGTCACCGATCATGGTGGTGGAGGCCGCATCGGCACCGCAGGCGGTCATGGCGGCATGCAGCATGGCCGGATCGGGCTTGCCGGGGCCATCCTCAGCACAGTGGCTGGAGATGAACAGGTCGGCCCAGCCTTCGCGCGCCAGATTGCGGGCCACCCCGCGCCGGTTCTGGCCCGTCGCCAGAGCCAGACGCCAGCCGTCGCGATGCAGGCGACGCAGCGTCTCCATGGTGCCGGGATACAGCGGCTCCTCGTGACCGGCCTCGTACATGCGGCCGAAGCTGGCGCGGAACTCGGCCGTGAACCGATCCAGTTCCGGCGGCGTAAGGCCCGGCTCCAGCACAGCCAGGGCATGCGGCAGGGACAGGCCGACGATCTGGCGCACGCGATCGTAGTCTGGGTCAGGCAGGCCCAAGGCGCGCGCGGCCTCGGTGGCGGCCTGATGGATCGAGGCGCGGCTGTCGACCAGCGTCCCGTCGATGTCGAAGACTGCCAAAGGACGCGCAGAGGTCGGTCGGGTCATGTAGGCACCACGTCGAAGGCGATGGTCAGGCGGGTCTGGTCGCCCTCGAACGGCACCGTGCCGTGCCACATGTAGGACGGGAACAACACCAGCTTGCCGGGCTCGGGCTTTTCGAAGTGCTGATGCGGCAGGTCGGGCGTGAAGGGCGCACCGCCAAAGCCGATCCAGCCCTGCCGCCCCTCGCCCTGAACCGCATCGGGCAGGTTGATGTAGCAGGCCGAGGACAGCCAGCCCTCGGGGTGGATGTGGGCGGCGTGATAGCCGCCGGGTTTCAGCTGGACGGACCAGGCCCCGGACAGGCGGTAGTCGCCGGTACTGCGGCGGCGCATAGGGTCGGTGCCTGCGCCGAGCCCGCCGATGTGCCGTCGGATCGGGCCGTCGATGGCGGTAAAGAAGGCGCAGATGGCCGGGTCGGTGCTGGTCAGGAGGCTGGCCGTCGTCTGGGTGCCGTGACGCAGGCTCTGGCCGAGCGGATGGGTGGTCAGGCCATGCAGGCGGCGGAGGGCTATGGCCAGATCGGCCAGATAGGCGGGCAGGCTGGTCCAGGGCGCGGGCGTGTCGATAGTCCAGACCCCGACCATGGTGTCGTAGTCATAGAGTTCGGCGGCGCGCGGATCGCCCGCCTGCCGCCAGGCCACGGCCTGCAGGCTGAGGGCGTTCTGATCGTCGGGAAAAGCCTTCAGCACCGCGTCGATCAGCGGCTGGGCCGGCTCGGGCTCCGTGCGCGCCAGATGCACCTCGGCCAGTTTCAGCACGGTGCGGGTGTCAGGGCGCAGGGCGTGTGCGGCGCGGGCATGGGCCAAAGCGCGGTCCTTGTCGACGCCCAGCGCGGCCTGGATCGCGGCCAGTTCGATTTCCGGGTGGCTACCGTCGGCGGTCAAGGCTGCCAGCACGATATCGGGGGCGGTGCCGACGTACTCCATCACCGTGGCGCGGGCGATGCGCAGGTCGATGGCACCCGGGGCCGCCGCCAACGCCGCCTCAAAGGGTTGCAGCGCGGCCTTGGCGTCACCGCTGCGCATCCAGATCAGCTGGGCCAGATCGCGCACGGCCTCGGCGTAGGCGGGGCGGCGCGTCAGGGCCTGGCGATAGGCGGCGTCGGCCTCGTCGAACCGATCCTGAGCCAGCAGGGCGCGGGCGAGCACCAGCCAGGTTTCGGGGGCATCGCCGCCCTTGGAGAAGGCGCGGCGGACGGCAGCTTCAGCCTCTGCGGCCCGGCCCATGTCGCCCAGAAGGGCCGCCAGATTGTGCTCGGCGACGGCGCTGGTCGGGCGCTGCGCGACCTCGGCCCGGCGCAGGTCCAGCGCCACGTCCAGCCGCCCGATCCGCTTCAGCAAGGCCACCGCCTCGGGCAGACGGCCGGCACCGGCCAGCGCCTGAGCCTGTTGCAGGACGGCGGCCGTCGTCATCAACGCTGACGCCTCACGCCCTCGAACGGATCGCTCTCGTCGCCCTCGCTTCGGTCGAAGCCGAAGTGGGCGAAACCGGCCTCCATCTCGGGTGACAGGGGGGCGGTGACTTTCAGGACGCCGCCGCGCGGATGGTCCAGTTCGATACTGCGGGCGTGGAGCTGCAGCTTCAACGGGCCGGACAGCTCCTTCGATTTGTCGTCGCCGTATTTGGGATCGCCCAGGATGGGATGGCCGATGCCGGACATGTGGGCGCGCAGCTGATGCGTCCGCCCGGTGAAGGGGCGGAGCGCCATCCACGAGGCGCGATGAGCGGCTCTGGAAATGGTGGCGAAGGCGGTCTCGGCCGGTTCGGCGCGCGGGTCCTTGCGGTCGGCGGGACGCATCATCTCGAAGTCGTTGATGCCGGTCTTCTTCAGCGGCATGTCGATCTGGCCGGCGGCGGGCTTGGGGTTGCCGATAACGATGGCCCAGTAGGTCTTCTTGGCCTGTCGCCGGGCGAAGGCACCCGCCAGTCGCTTGGCCGCCTCCGGCCCCTTGCCCAGCAACAGCACGCCGGAGGTGTCGCGGTCCAGACGGTGGACCAGACGCGGCCGGTCCATCCCCTCGCCCCAGGCCCCCAGCAGGCGGTCGACGTGGCGGCTGGTCTTGGTACCGCCCTGCACGGCCAGGCCGTGGGGCTTGTTGATGGCGATGACCATGTCGTCCTCGTACAGGACCAACGACTTGGCGAAGGCGATGTCCTTCTCGGACAGGGTATGAGCATCGCCCGCCTGGCGCGAAGTATCGTCGGGGATCGGCGGCACGCGCACGGCAGCCCCGGCGGTCAGACGGCCTTCGGGCTTGATGCGGGCCCCGTCCACGCGGATCTGGCCACTGCGGGCCATCTTCTGCACCTGGATGTTGGACAGGTGCGGCCAGCGGCGACGGAACCAGCGGTCCAGCCGGATGCCGTCCTCGTCCTCAGCGACGTAGATGGTCAGGACTTCGCGCTTGGGCGGCGCATCGGCCTCGCGGATCGGTTCATCAGTCAAAGGGCGGCTCCGAAGGCGCGGCGGGCGACCATCAGGCCGATAAACAGGGCGAGGATCGACAGCACCACCGAGGCGGCAACATAGCCTCCTGCGAGGGCCAGCTGGCGTTTCTCGATCATCAGGGCCGTCTCCAGCGAGAAGGCCGAAAAGGTGGTGAAGCCACCCAGGATGCCAACGGCGGCGAACAGGCGGATGCTCTCGGCATGAAGGCCCCCACGAAACGCCAGCCAGCCGGTCAGGGCACCCATCAGCAGGCCACCGATGACATTGACCGTCAGCGTGCCCCACGGCCAGTGCGAGGCGCCCAGCCGACCCGCCAGCGTGCCGACGCCGTAGCGGGCCACGGCCCCCAGCGCTCCGCCTGCTGCAACGATCAGAAAACGTGTCATGATGCGGGCTTATACGCCGGATTGCGGCAATGCGAAGGGAGGCGCGCGTGCTTGATCTGACCCTGGCGGTCCTGCACCACATTCTGGTGTTCGGTCTGGTCGCCATGCTGGCCATCGAACGGACCCTGCTGAAGGCCCCGGTGATCGAGACGCGGCGTCTGGCGGGGCTGGATGGCGGTTATGGGCTGACGGCGGTTCTGGTGCTGGCGGTCGGGGTCGCGCGCGTGATCTGGGGCGGCAAGGGATGGGCCTTCTACGAGGCCAACCCCTTCTTCTGGGCCAAGCTGGCGATCTTCACCGTGATCGGCCTGATCTCCATCCTGCCGACGATAGCCTTCATCAAATGGGCGCGGGCCAGCAAGGCCGATGCGGCGTGGCAGCCAGATGCTGCGGCCGTTGCCAGCGCACGCCGTTGGGTCGGGATCGAGTTGCTGCTGATCTTTCCGCTGGTGGCCTGCGCCGCCGCCATGGCGCGCTGGCCGTTCTAGCGGCCCAGGCTGTTGCGCACGTCGCGCGCGTCATAGGCGGTCGGTCGATCAGGCTTGCGGCCGTCGCCCATGATGATTTCCAGCACGGTCGAGGTCGGCTGGGGCCCGCTGAAGTTCAGGCCGACGCCGACGCCCACGCCCGACGAGCGCCAGCCGCCATAGTTGCTGGAGCCTGCGCCGATCGAAACGCTGGGGCGCACGCCGCCCGCGCTGTCGGGGCGTCCGTCGATCCAGCGCTGCGTCACCTCGAACCAGTCGTTGCCGTTCTCGATGGTCAGGTCCGCCGCGCGCAACAGGGCATAGTCCGCCACAGGACGGGGATCGCCGACGCCTCGATAGGTGATCTGATAGCGGTTGGACTCGATCCGCTGCTCCGAATAGCCCTGCCCACCCGGCGACGACTGCGGGCCATAGGGCGAGAGGCTGGCGCAGGCGGTCAGGGACACGGCGGTGAGGGCGACGGCGGCGAGTGAGAAGCGGTTCATGGCGGAACTCCGGATATATCGTCTTTAGCGTATCACGACCCGCGTTCGTTCCCACTGCCTAGCCGGCTGTCGCCAGTCCTGCGGCAAGCTTCAGCGCCTCGAAGTCGGCAGGCACTTCGGCCTCCAGCGTGCGGTAGCCACCTTCAGGATGAGGAAACACTAGTTTCGAGGCATGCAGCATCAGCCGTGACGCCGGTTTGCCTGCGAAGGTCAGCGCCCCGCCGTAGCGGGCATCGCCGGCCAAGGGTCGTCCGATGGAGGCCATGTGGACCCGCAGCTGGTGCATGCGGCCCGTGGCGGGATCCAGCTCGACCAGGGCACCGTCCTCGGACGCCGCCAGGGTGCGATAGCGGCTGAACGCGGCCTGGGCCCCCGCCGTTTCGGGGGCGACGACGCGCATATAGCTTTCGCGACCGATCTCCTGACGCAGCAGGGGGGCGTCGATGGTGCCCGACGCGGGTTCGGGCGCGGCGGACAGCAGGGCCTGATAGGTCTTCTTGAACCGCCGCGCCTGCATCGCCTTGCCCAGGAAGCCCGCCGCCGGCTTGGTCCTGGCCGCCAGGATGACACCCGAGGTATCGCGGTCCAGCCGATGCACCAGCTCCGGCCGCTTGCCGTTCGAGCGCGCAAAGGCCCACAGCAGGTCGTCCAGCGTATGCGCCTGAATGCGCCCGCCCTGGCTGGACAGGCCGCTGGGCTTGTTGAAGGCAATGACGTGCGGATCCTCGTGGATCACCCACGACCGGACGGCGGCAATGTCTTCAGACGAAAGGTCGGCGGGGGTGCGGGTGGTCACTCAGCCGACCTAGCGCAAGACACCACTCCTCGCCATAGACCTTGCGTATGCGAAAAAGCCGATCCCGAGTGCCATCAGCAGAACCCCATTCAGCGCAACGATCGGCAGGCTGGGTGAAGTGGGACTCTGCGGCGAAGCAAGAAACCCTAAGCTAGCGAGACCAACGACCGCTGCCATTGCAAACAAAAACATTGCCCATCGGCGGCGCAATAGAAGGGCGACCGCACCTGATACCCCCACGGTCAGACCGCTAGTCCAAGCCAAATCCATGGTGTCAGTGTAGGTCCCGTCTACCAGCCCGGCTATGCCGAAAGCTGCCCCCCAACCGAACAATACAAGTGCCAAGCCGCCCGTCACCCAAAGATGTGAGGGAGCTTTTTGCGTCGTCGATTTCATGTGACTGTTCATGTCACTCTGAGCCTCTGGATCAAGAGTATGACTTAGTAAATTAGCGGAGCACGCCCCGCTTCGCCATCCACCATGCGTAGAGGGCGAATAGCGCCGAGATGATCAGGAGTACGAGCACCTGTGGCGAAAAGCCGAACGTCGTCATGAAGACCACATAGGCCTGGTCCACCGTCAGGGCGATGGCGGAGACGGCAAACGCGGGCCACGCCCAGCGCCGCCTCGCGAACAGCAGGACCGCGCCGGCCACTGCACCCCAGATCGCGAAGAACCACGCCACCTCGACCCACAGCGGCTGCTCCAGCACGACGGCCTTCCAGTCCGCCGGCAGGTTGGCGAGGAAGTTCGCATCTTCCAGCTTGAACATCACCCAGTCATAGGTCGGCACAGAGGCCCAGATGGCGGCCAGAACGCCGACGACCCAGAGATGCCAGGGCGACCGGCTCGCAGCTGCCCCGGCCATCAGCGCAGCACGCCCTTCCTGCGCATGTTGAAGGCGTAGACGAACAGCAGAACCGTGATCAGCATGATGACGAACGGCATCCATTTCATCATGGCCATGTCGGGTGCCAGCGGCGGCGGGTCCATGAACTGGCCGTAGACCAGGCTGACCACCGCACCGATCAGCGACAGGGCAAAGGCCCAGACCGCGAACCGGTTGCGCAGTAACAGCAGGATCGAGCCGATCACCGCACCCCAGACGCCCAGGGTCCAGGGCACATACATCCAGTCCGGCATGGCGAGGAAATAGTCGATCATCGCCTGATCGAAGTTCATTTCACGCAGATAGGCCTCGCCGCGCGTGATGGTGCTGACGAAGTCGAAGGCTCCGAAGGCATTCCACAGCAGCGACACCACCCCGACCACCCACAGGTGCCACGGCGTCCTTAGAATCATCTGGTTCATCCACCCCTCCCAAGGTTGAGGCGACGAGGCTACGCCCGCTGCGCCAAGCTTGGCAATGAACGGTGATCAGTCAGACGGTCCCCCCCACCCGCCAAGGAGGGTTCAGCCGGTTTTCTCCCGCGAAGTAGAAGCAGAGGCGGTTTCCATCAGGATCGCGCAACCACGCCTCTCGCCACAGCCAGCGCTGATCGACGGGGTCGTTGTCGAATACCACGCCAGCCTGCTTCAACCCTGCCACGCGCGCGTCCAGATCATCGCACTCGAAATAGATGCCGGTCCGGTTAGGCCGTACCGTCTCGACCAGATGCACCGACAGGCTGGCCCCACCAGGGCATACGAACCGCGCATAGTGATCGGTCGAGACGATCAGTTGCAGGCCCAGGCTCTGATAAAAGACCTCGGCACGCGCGACGTCGGTCACGTCCAGGGTCACCTGATTGAGGTTCATTCGTCGGTCTCTTCTTTTGCCGCCCGCATCGCCGCCCAGCGGTCCAGCCGGGCCTTGACCTTCTCCTCGTGCCCCTCGCCTTTTGGCGCATAGAAGACGCGGCGCTGCATGCCGTCGGGGAAAAAGTTGGCGCCGGAGAAGCCCTCGGGCGTGGAGGGGTCGTACTGGTAGCCCTTGCCGTAGCCGAGCGACTTCATCAGCTTTGTCGGCGCGTTGCGGATATGGGCCGGCGGCATCAGGGAGCCGGTTTCGTGCGCGGCCTTTTTCGCGGCCTTGAAGGCCTCGTAGACACCCACCGACTTGGGCGCGGTGGCCAGGTGGACCACCGCCTGGGCCAGGGCCAGTTCGCCCTCGGGACTACCCAGAAAGTCGTAGGTGTCCTTGGCGGCGTTGGCGACCAACAGCGACAGGGGGTCGGCCTCGCCGATATCCTCGACCGCCATCCGCACGATGCGGCGCGCCAGATACAGCGGGTCCTCGCCCCCGTTCAGCATGCGCGCCAGCCAGTAGAGGGCCGCGTCAGGGTCCGAGCCCCGGACCGACTTATGCAGGGCGGAGATGAGGTTGTAGTGCTCCTCGCGGCTCTTGTCGTAAGCGGGCGCGCGCTTCTGAAGGATGCCGGCCAGGGCCTGCACATCCAGCGGTTCGACGTCCTGAAGGTCGAACAGCACCTCCGACATGGTCAGCAGATAGCGGCCGTCCCCATCGGCCAGGGCCAGCAGCGCCTGCCGGGCCTCGGGTGTCAGCGGCAGGGCCTTCGCTTCTTGCGCCTCCGCCCGCACCAGCAGCCGATCCAGGGCCGCGTCGTCCAGTCGTTTCAGCACATAGACCTGGCTGCGGGACAGCAGGGCCCCGTTCAGTTCGAACGACGGGTTCTCGGTCGTGGCCCCGACCAGGGTCACGATCCCCTCCTCCACGAAGGGCAAAAAACCGTCCTGCTGGGCGCGGTTGAAGCGGTGGATCTCGTCGACGAACAGAAGGGTGGATTGGCCCGCCGCCCGGCGCATGCGGGCCGCCTCGAACGCCTTCTTCAGGTCCGCGACGCCGGAGAAGACCGCGCTGATCTGCTGGAACTGATAGCCCGCCGCCTGGGCCAGCAGGCGGGCGATGGTGGTCTTGCCGGTACCGGGCGGACCCCACAGGATCATGGAGCCCAGCCGCCCCGCCTCGATCATCCGCCGGATCGGCCCGCCCTCGCCCAGCAGATGGTCCTGACCCACCACCTCCTCCAGCGTGCGCGGCCGCAGCCGGTCGGCGAGCGGCGCGTCAGGAGGATGGATGCCGGAGGCTTCGAACAGGTCGGTCATGGATGCAACATGGCCCTTCTCCCCTTGCGGGAGAAGGTGCCCCGGCGAGGCGGATGAGGGCTCGCGCCTTTCGGCAAGTTGACGTGTGGTAGAAGGGGTCATCGTGAAAGGCGGGTGTGACCCCTCATCCGTCAGGCCTGCGGCCTGCCACCTTCTCCCGCAAGGGGAGAAGGGATAAGGTCGCCCCCATGACCGACGCGACCCAGCAAGGCCCGACAGCAGGCGTGACACCCCATCTGACCATCCCGTCGCGCGGGGGACAGGCGGCGCTGGAGTTTTATGCCCGCGCCTTCGGGGCCCAGGTGCTGGACCAGAAGCTGGCCGAGGACGGCGAGCGGCTGATCCATGCCCATCTGCTGATCAACGGGGCCAGCGTCATGCTGCATGACGAGTTCCCGGAATATGGCCACGAACCCGACGTGGTGCCGCGCGGCGTGACCCTGCATCTCCAGGTCGACGACGCCGATGAATGGTGGACCCGCGCCCTGCTGAACGCCGCCATTCCCGTCCTGCCCATCGCGGACCAGTTCTGGGGCGACCGCTACGGACAGCTCCGTGACCCGTTCGGCCACAGCTGGTCGATCGGATCGCCGATCAAGCGGTGATCTGGACCGCGCGTTGACGGCCATCCCCATTCAAGCCCGCTCGTCGTCTGGACAAAGACAGCGCTGTCATGGATGGTCGCAGCACTGAGCATTCAAGGACACTCCATGCGCACTTGGGTCCGCTATTCCGTCGTCGCCTTGGCCGTGATCGGACTGACAGGTGGATCGCGCGTGTCCGCTCCGCAGGCGCAGGAGGCCGCCCGCCCTGCGGCGACTGAACAGCAGCAGCCGTCCTTGCTGGAGCGCGCGGTCAATGATGTGCGGGTGTCCAGCTGGTCCGCCTATGGACCCGGTCAAACGGCCCGGATCCTCCCCGCCCAGGTGCAGGGCAATAATGCCTTTCGGGTCGATGTGGCCAGAGCCGGTGCCAATCCGTGGGACGTCGGGGCCAATGCCCTGACCAACAGACCGATCGCCGCGGGCGATGTGCTGCTGCTGGGTGTATGGGCGCGCGCCGAACGCTTGCCGCAGGGGGCCCCGGTCGCCCGCATCAACATCGGCCTGCAACTGAACGAGGCACCCTATACGCCGATGGCGACGCGCAGCATCGAGGTCGGTCCGGAGTGGAAGCTGTACTTCCTGCAGGCGGACGCCCCGAGGGCCTATAACGCCGGTCAGGCCGGAGCATCGGTCCATCTGGCCACCGCCAGCCAGACGATCGACCTTGGCCCCGTCTTCATCCTCGACTTCGGTCCGGGCTTCGACAAGTCGAGATTGCCTACGGACTAGCGAGCGGTGATCTAGCGAACGACGCCGCTCAGCTGACGCCCATCGCGCTGGATTGTCAGGCGAGCGGGTTCACGCAGAGACTGAAGCAGCTCAATGGACGTGACGGGGGTCTGGTTCAGCGCCACCAGCAGATCGCCCTGTTGCAGGCCCCAGGCCGCGGCGCGGCCGCCCGCACTATCCACCACCAGAATGCGACGGAACGGGTCGCCTGCAATGCGATCCGCTTCAGCAGGTGGCAGGGCTTCCAGCCTCAATCCGGCCAGCGGTCCCGCCTGAACCGTTCCTATCGAAACATTGCCTCCGGTCGGCAGGGCCGAGACCCGCGCATCCACCGTCTGCGCCCGGCCGTCGCGCAGGATCGAGACCTGGACCGTCTGGTTTGGCTCGCGTGTGCCGACGCGGAAGTTCAGGCCGCCCTGGTCGTTGATCTCGGCCCCGTCGATGGCGGTGATGACGTCGCCTTCGCGGATACCGGCGCGGGCCCCGGGTCCCCCGGCATAGACGTCGGTGATGATGATGCCCTGCGGCCTCTCAAGGCCCAGGCTGCGAGCGATGTCGGCGCTGACGCTGTCGCCCTTGACGCCCAGCCAGGGCCGTACGACCGCCTTGGCCCCGCCGACGGCACTGTCTACTACCCGTTTGACCATGGAGGCCGGGACCGCGAAGCCGACGCCCGCCGAGGTGCCGGAGCGGCTGAAGATGGCCGTGTTTATGCCGATCAGGTCGCCGTCCATGTCGACCAGGGCCCCGCCCGAGTTGCCGGGATTGATGGCGGCGTCGGTCTGGATGAAGGAGCCACTATCGCTGATCCCCGTCTCGGTCCGGTTCAGGGCCGAGATGATGCCGTTCGTCACCGTCTGGCCGACGCCGAAGGGGTTGCCGATGGCCAGGACCAGGTCGCCGATCTGCTGTTCTTCGCGGTCGTCGATGTTCAGGACCGGTAGGCTTTCGCTGACCCCCTCCAGCTGCAGCACCGCGATGTCGGAGCGTTCGTCGGCCAGGATGAGGCGAGCCGAGAACTCGCGCCGATCGTTCAGCACGACCTTGATCTCCTGCATGCCGTTGATGACGTGATAGTTGGTCACCACCACCCCGTCGGGCCGCACGATGACGCCGGAGCCGACAGATCCGACCTGTTGCGAGCGCGGGCCCTGACCGAACATGGACCAGAAGGGGTCCTGAACCTGCTGGACGCCGCGACCCGAGACGTTGACCACGGCGGGGGCGGCGGTGCGAACCACCGGCGCGAAGCTGGACTTCATAGCCATGGCGTCGCCGGGCACCACGCGGTTGTCGGCGAAGACGCCGTCCTGGGCCTTTGAGTCGTTCGGCTGGCCGCAGGCGGCGAGGGTCAGGGCGAGGGCGGCGGCGGCGGTCAGGGTCTTCATGGTCATCCGGATCAGATAGGTCGAACGTCCCCCCGCGCAATCCAGCTACGGATTTTGGACGGGATCAAGGCGGGCGACCGTTGGACCCTGCGGTCCGCAGCCAACATTGCAGAAGCTTAATCTGCCAAGGTGTCAAACAGGCTTGTCAGCCACCGAACCGCCGGGCAGGTTCGGCTGCATGAACGCTGTGATCGAAACACGGGGTCTGACCAAGACCTACGGCACCGTCCACGCCCTTGCCGGGCTGGACCTGACCATTCCCAAGGGCGGCGTCTACGGCGTGCTTGGGCCGAACGGGGCGGGCAAGTCCACGCTGTTCCGCATCCTGCTGGGCCTGATCCGGCCGACGCAGGGCTCGGCCACCGTCATGGGCGGGGCCATCGGCGACATTGCCGCCATGCGCCGCATGGGCTCGATGATCGAGACGCCGCGCTATCCCCCGTATCTGACTGCGCGTCAGGCGCTGAAGTGGCTGGCGCTCAGCCACGGCATGTCGAACACCGTCGACATCCCGCGCTGGCTGGACCGTGTGGGCCTGACCGAAGCAGCGGACCGGCGCGTGCGCGGTTTCTCGGTCGGCATGCTGCAACGCCTCGGCGTCGCCGCCGCCCTGCTGAACGAGCCGGAGCTGATCATTCTCGATGAGCCGACCAGCGGCATGGACCCGCCCGGCATTCAGGAGATGCGGGCCCTGATCCGCTCCCTGGCCCACGACGACGGCGTGACCGTGGTCCTGGCCAGCCACCAGCTGCTGGAGGTCCAGCGTGTCTGCGACCGCGTGGCCATCATGAACAAGGGCCGGCTGGTCCGCGAGGGCACGGTCAGCGACCTGACCTCGGTCGGCGAACGGCTCAGCCTGTCGGTCACCCCCATCGCCCGCGCACTGGACGTGCTGGGCACCAGGGGCAAGCACGAGGGCGACGCTGTCCTGGCCGACGTTCCGCGCAACGAGGGGCCGGCGGTCATCCGCGCCCTGGTCGAGGCCGGGATCGACATCAACGAAGCCCGCTGGGTCGGCACCGACCTGGAAAGCATCTTCTTCACCGAGACGGGCGCCGTCCAGACGCCGGAGGCCATCTGATGCTGCTAGACGCCATCCGCGCCGAAGGCTTCCGCCTGTCTAAGAGCCGCACCACCTGGTTCTGGAGCGTCTTCTTCGCCCCGATCGTGACCCTGGCGCTCGGCGTCCTGGTCATGTTCGTGATCAAGGCCAGCGAAGGGCAGATCACCTCCCAGGGCCAGATCCCGCCCGAGGTGGTGGAGATGATGTCCAAGGTCCCAATCAATCTGGCGACCGAGATCGTCACGGCGGCCGGGCGGCTGGACAGCATACTGCTTCTGCCCTTCGTCCTGATCGGGGCGGCGACGCTGTATGCCGCCGACTATCGCTGGGAGACCTGGCGTCTGATCAGCGCGCGCAACACGCGCACCAACCTGCTGCTGGGCAAGCTGGCGACCATCGCCATGCTGGGCCTGATCGCCCTTCTGGTCATGCTGCTGGCCAGTGTAGCGGAGGCGGTCGTCAAGGCCTCGATCTTCGCCCGCCCCCTGACGTTCGAGCTGGAGGCCAAGGACATCGGCGGCTTCTTCGCCCTGGGCGGTCTGGCCTTCCTGCGCGTGATCCAGTTCACGATGCTGGGCATGCTGACGGCGGTCGTGACCCGCTCGCTGCTGGCCGCCCTGTTCGTACCGCTGGTGATCGCCGTGGCCCAGGGCCTGTCGCCCCAGCTGTTCGGCAGCATGGCGATGAAGCCCGACGACTGGCTGCCCATGCTGGTCAATCCCGGGGCCTCCATGGATGCGCTGAAAGCCATCGCCTCGGGTGCCAGCGCCGCCCTGCCCGACGGCATCGCCATCAAGGCCTGGCTCAGCATGGCCCTGTGGACTCTCCTGCCCCTCGCTGGAGCCATCTTCTGGTTCAACCGGCAGGATCTGTCGAAGGAATAGGCCCTACAGCCGCTTCTCCATGAAGACATCGGCCCGCGCATAGGGCGTGGGGCGGGGTGGCAGGGCGATGAAACCGTAGCTGCGGTACAGGTGGCCGGCCACGGTCAGGGTGCTGCTGGTCTCCAGATAGAGGCGCGGGGCCCCTGCGGCCCGCGCCGTGGCCTCGCAGGTTTCCAGCAGGCGGCGCGACAGGCCCATGCCGCGGGCTTCGGGCGTCACCGTCATCTTGGCCACCTCATAGCCGCCGTCGTCCATGGCCATCAGGGCGCAGCAGCCCAGGACCTGACCGTCCCGCTCGACCATGAAGATGTGCCCGCCGGCGTCCAGGATCGCGCCCTTGGGGTCGTCGATGACCTTGCGGTCCTTGGCCTCGATCTCGAACCCGCCCTCCTGAAGCCAGGCGGTGTTGAGCGCGGCCCAGGCCGCGGCGTGGTCGGGACGGAAGGGGGCGATGCGGGGCTCGGTCATGCCGTTCGCCTACCTTCACTGCGTCGTGGCGACAAGCTACCCCTCGCGCTCATGCAGCGAGCCGCCGCGCGGCGAGCGATAGCGCCCAAAAGAAAGAGCGGCTGGATCGCTCCAGCCGCTCTCAAATCTTCGACAGGATCGAAAAGGCTTAAGCCTCGTCGTCGCCCTCGACCTCATAGACCGGACCGGAGTCCAGGCCCTTGGCGTCGGCGTCGCGATCAACGAACTCGATGACGGCCATCGGGGCGTTGTCGCCATGGCGGAAGCCGGCCTTCATGATGCGGATGTAGCCGCCCTCACGCGAGGCATAGCGGGTGCCGATCGTGTCGAACAGCTTGCCCACCTGGGTCACGTCGCGGACATGGCTGATGGCCTGACGACGGGCGTGCAGGTCGCCGCGCTTGGCCAGGGTGACCAGCTTCTCGACGAAGGGGCGCAGCTCCTTGGCCTTGGGCAGGGTCGTCTTGATCTGCTCGTGCTTGATCAGCGACGCAGCCATGTTGGCGAACATGGCGGTCCGGTGTGCGCTGGTACGTCCCAGCTTGCGATAGGCGGCGCCGTGGCGCATCGGGGTCTCTCCTACTCAGTCCTGGTTCCCGCATACCGACGCGGGCCTGGGCCTTGTCCTTCTAACCGCTCCGCGACCCGGAAAGAGTCTTGGGCGGAGGGTTGAAACTAGATCTGGTCGTCGAACTTCTTGGCCAGGTCTTCGATGTTTTCGGGCGGCCAGTTGGGCACATCCATGCCCAGCGACAGACCCATGGTGGTCAGAACTTCCTTGATCTCGTTCAGCGACTTGCGGCCGAAGTTCGGGGTGCGAAGCATCTCGCCCTCAGTCTTCTGGATCAGGTCGCCGATGTAGACGATGTTGTCGTTCTTCAGGCAGTTGGCCGAACGGACCGACAGTTCCAGTTCGTCGACCTTCTTCAGCAGGGCCGGGTTGAACGGCAGGTCAGGCTTGCCGTCGGCGGCCTCGACCGCCTTCTTGGGCTCGTCGAAGGTGATGAAGATCTGCAGCTGGTCCTGCAGGATGCGCGAGGCATAGGCCACGGCGTCCACGGGCGAGACCGCACCGTTGGTTTCGACTTCCAGGATCAGCTTGTCATAGTCCAGCGACTGGCCCTGACGGGTCGGCTCGACGCGATAGGCGACGCGCTTGACCGGCGAATACAGGGCGTCGACGGCGATCAGGCCGATCGGGGCGTCTTCCGGACGGTTCAGCTCGGAGGCGACATAGCCCTTGCCGTTCTGGACGGTCAGTTCCATGCGCACCGAAGCGCCGTCGTCCAGCGTGCAGATCACGTGGTCGGGGTTCAGAACCTCGATGTCGGCGGGCACGTCGATCTGGCCGGCGGTGACCGGGCCGGGGCCGGTAGCCTTCAGCGTCATGCGCTTGGGGCCCTCGGCGTGCATGCGCAGCGCCAGTTGCTTGATGTTCAGGACGATGTCGACCACGTCCTCGCGCACGCCTTCCAGCGACGAGAATTCATGGACCACGCCGTCGATCTGGATGGCGGTGACGGCGGCGCCTTGCAGCGACGACAGCAGCACGCGGCGGAGCGCATTGCCCAGCGTCACGCCAAAGCCGCGCTCGAGCGGTTCGGCGACCAGGCGGGCCTTGCGCTGGGCGTCCGAGCCGGCCTCGACCTGGGGCTTTTCGGGACGGATCAGCTCTTGCCAGTTACGTTCGATCATGGGTGTCCCTCGGAAACGGAGTTCGCCGGTCCCTCGCTTCTCGTCAGAGGCGGCAGGACCGGCGGAGAATAGAAGTCGGCGGCGATACGCTTAGACGCGGCGGCGCTTGGGCGGACGGCAACCGTTGTGCGGCATCGGGGTGACGTCGCGGATGGTGGTGATGGTCAGGCCGACCGACTGCAGGGCGCGCAGGGCCGATTCACGACCGGAACCGGGGCCCGAAACGTTGACTTCCAGCGTCTTGACGCCGTGTTCCTGAGCCTTCTTGCCGGCGTCTTCGGCGGCCATCTGGGCGGCGTAAGGGGTCGATTTGCGCGAACCCTTGAAGCCCATGTGGCCCGACGACGACCACGAGATCGCGTTGCCCTGGGCATCGGTGATCGTGATCATGGTGTTGTTGAACGACGAGTTCACATGGGCGACGCCCGACGTGATGTTCTTGCGCTCGCGCTTCTTTACGCGACCCGGTTCCTTGGCCATCAGTTCGCTCTCTTACTTCTTCTTGCCGGCGATCGGCTTGGCCGGGCCCTTGCGGGTGCGGGCGTTGGTGTGCGTGCGCTGGCCGCGGACCGGCAGGCCCTTGCGGTGACGCAGGCCGCGGTAGCAGGCCAGGTCCATCAGACGCTTGATGTTCATCGAGGTCTCGCGACGCAGGTCACCCTCGACGGTGTGGTCCTTGTCGATCGTCTCGCGGATCTGCAGGACTTCGGCGTCCGTCAGCTGGTTCACGCGACGGGCGGGCTCGATGCCGACCTTCTCGGTGATTTCCTTGGCCGACGCAGGGCCGATGCCATGGATGTACTGAAGCGCGATTTCCACGCGCTTGTTGGTCGGGATGTTGACGCCAGCGATACGGGCCACGAAATTCTCCAGATACGCGTGTGCGGACGCAACAAACGCTCCGGTCAACAGACCAGGAGCGCCGACGCCCTTCGCGGAAGCGGGCCTTATACAGGGGATTCAGATGTCGTCAACGCCTAAGGGTGCCGATCGGTCGCCCTGGGTCGCTCACGGCTCGAAGCGGACGGTGACGGTCACGGCCTGATCCGCCAGGATCTGCCCGTTCTCGGTCGGCGGCTGGAAGCGGTACAGGGGCGCCAGGGTCAAGGCGGCCGAGCCGAAGCCGATGCCGGGAGGCGTCTCGCTGAGTATGGCGCAGCGGTCCAGCCGACTGTCAACCTGGATGATGCAGCGCATGACCGCCGTCCCGCGCTGACGCAGGCGCGGATCGACCCGACGATGAGCCCGGCCGATGTCGTTGCGACTGGGGCCTCTGACAAAGCTCGGTGGCGTGGAGCCTGTGCCCGGGCCGGTTCCGGAGCCAATACCGGTCCCCTGCCCTGCCCCCTGACCGCCCAGACCCTGGCCCGGCTGGGGCGAAGTGGTCGGCGCGATGCCGACGACGATCTCCGGCTCCGGAGCCTGGACAACCGGCGCGGGCAGTTCGGGCGGTACAGGTCGCGGACGCGGAGGCACATGGATGCGGGAGGGCGCGGCGGGGCCCCCTCCCCCGGCCTGCGGGCTGGGCGGCGTCGGGGCGGGCACCATGGGCGGTGGGGGGACCGGCGGACGGAACAGTACTACCTCGATGGGCGGATCGTCCGCCTCGCGCATCACCGGCTCGGGACTGCCCAGCCCGGACAGGGCGAACAGACCGGCGTGCAGACCGGCGACCGCCACGACAATGCCGGGCAGCAGGCGTCTGTCAGGTCGCGAAGAGGATGGGCGGGTGTTCACCCTACCGTTTATGGCACGTCGAGCATGAACACGGCGAGCGGAGGCGTGTCAGCCGCCGTTCAGGCGTAGCGTCAGGCCTTGCCGAGCGCCTTGTCGATCTCGCCGGACACGGCCTCGATGGAGCTCATGCCGTCGACCTCGGTCAGCAGACCCTTGTCGGCATAGTAGGGCAGCAGTGGCGCGGTGTTGCGGTTGTAGGCGTCCAGACGGACCTTGAAGCTGTCGGGATTGTCGTCCGGACGGCCCTGATCGGCGAAACGGCTGGCGACGCGGGTCAGCAAAGCCTGGTCATCGACCTTCAGACGGATGACGTGGTCAATCTGCTTGCCCAGCTTGGCCAGCATGGCGTCCAGCGCCTCGGCCTGGGCCAGGGTGCGGGGGAAGCCGTCGAAGATGGCACCGCCGGCGTCCTCGGCCGCCTTCAACTGGGCCTCGATCAGGGCGATGACGACCGCGTCGGGCACCAGGTCGCCGCGCGACATGATCGCCTGGCATTCCTGACCCAGCTCGGAGCCCGAGGCGATGGCCTCGCGCAGCATGTCGCCCGTCGACAGCTGGATCATGCCCCGCGTCTCGACCAGACGCTTGGCCTGGGTCCCTTTGCCCGCAGCGGGCGGACCGAACAGGATCACATTCATCGCGCCGTCCCCCGAACGATCAATCTCAGCGCCGCACCGGGGCGGTCGTGCCCTTGGTGCGCGTCTGGCCACGGCCCCGCAGCTTGGCCTTCTTGATCAGGCCTTCGTACTGGTGGGCCAGCAGGTGCGACTGGATCTGGGCGACCGTATCCATCGTCACCGAGACCACGATCAGAATCGACGTGCCGCCGAAGGCCAGACCGGCCCCGAAGTTGGCGATGATCATCTCCGGGATCAGGCAGACCGCGGTGATATAGGCCGCGCCGATGGTCGTCAGACGGGTCAGGACGTAGTCCAGATACTCTGCGGTCCGCTTGCCCGGACGGATACCTGGCAGGAAGCCGCCGTACTTGCGCAGGTTCTCGGCCGTGTCCTCGGGATTGAAGGTGATTGAGGTGTAGAAGAAGCAGAAGAAGATGATCAGCAGGCCGTACAGGACCATGAACACCGGCTGGCCATGGCTCAGCTGGCTGGTCACGGCCGGCAGCCAGGACAGCCAGGCCGGCAGGTTCGCCGTCGCCGTGAACTGGGCGACCGTCGTTGGCAGCATCAGCAGCGACGAGGCGAAGATGGCGGGGATGACGCCGGCGGTGTTGACCTTGAGCGGCAGAAACGACCGCTCGCCCCCGGCCATCCGGTTGCCTTCCTGGCGCTTGGGATACTGGATCAGCAGGCGACGCTGGGCGCGTTCCATGAAGACGATGAACACGACCGTTGCGACGGCGATCAGGGTGATCAGAAGCAGGATGAAGACCGACAGCTGACCCTGCTGGGCCAGGCCGAACATGCGGGCGATGGTCCCGGGCAGGACCGCCACGATGCCGGCGAAGATGATCAGCGAAATACCATTGCCGACGCCGCGCGCCGTCACCTGCTCACCCAGCCACATCAGGAACATGGTCCCGCCGGTCAGGCAGGTGATGGTCGAGACGATGAAGAACAGACCCGGCGCGTCGACCAGACCGGCCTGGGCATTCAGACCGATGGCGATACCGGCCGACTGGAACAGGGCCAGAACGACGGTCAGGTAGCGGGTGTACTGGTTCAGCTGCTTGCGGCCGCTCTCGCCGCCTTCCTTGCGCAGCTTTTCCCAGGGCGGATAGACCGCGCCCATCAGCTGCACGATGATCGAGGCGGAGATGTAGGGCGTGACGTTCAGGGCGAAGACGGCCATCCGCTCCACCGCGCCGCCCGAGAACATGTTGAACATGTCCAGGATGCCGCGCTGGCCCGAAGGGTCTTGGAAGAACTGCAGGAAGGCTTCCGAGTTGATCCCCGGGATCGGCACATAGGTGCCGATGCGATAGACCAGCAGGGCCAGGAGCGTGAACAGCAGACGCTTATGCAGCTCGGTCGCTTTCGCGAACGTGCCCATGTTCATGTTTGCTGCGAGTTGTTCGGCGGCCGAAGCCATATGTCGTCACCCCGACTGATCAGAACGCGGCGCACCTGAGACTGACTCGGGGGCCACGGTCCAGATAGGTGAAGGGCGCCCTCTTAGCGAGAGCGCCCCCCAGCTTATTTTTTGGAGGCAGTCCGCGTCGTGCGGGCCGAGATCTTGTTGGCGTCGCCACGCGGTGCCTTGGGAGCCGGAGCCTTGCCCTTGGCGGCGTTGCGCTTCTCGACGCGGGCTGCGGCCTTCTCCTCAGCAGCGATACGCTCCTGAACGACGGTGCCACCGGCGGCCTCGATGGCCTTGATCGCGCCGGCCGAGGCCGACCAGACGACCAGGTTCAGCTTGCCCTTGATCTCGCCGGTGCCCAGCAGACGGACGCCGTCCTTGACGCGGCGGATCACGCCGGCGGCGACCAGGGCGTCGCCCTTGATCTCGCCCTTGATGTCCAGCTTCTTGGCATCGATGGCGTCCTGTAGACGCCACAGGTTCACCTCGGCCAGCTTCAGGGCGTTGGGATTGTTGAAGCCGCGCTTGGGCATGCGCATGTACAGCGGCATCTGGCCGCCTTCGAAGCCGCCGATGGCGACGCCCGAACGCGACTTCTGACCCTTGACGCCGCGACCGGCGGTCTTGCCCTTGCCCGAACCCGGGCCACGGCCGACGCGCATGCGCTTCTTGTGGGCGCCCTCGTTGTCGCGGATTTCATTCAGTTTCATGTGCCTGATCCTTTCGGGTTCTAGCGCCCGCTGCGGGAGCGGACTCGGCTGATTGGTCTCGGTACTCTCCCTTCCCTGCGGGGGAGGGTGGCGGCAAAGCCGCCGGGTGGGGGCGCTTTAAGCAAAGCCTTCCCCAAATAGCAATGAGGGCCGCTCACCGAGCCGCCCCCACCCGATCGCCGCGAGCGGCGATCTGCCCTCCCCCAAGGGGGAGGGAGAACTCATGCGTCTTACTTCTCGACGATCTCGGTCAGGTGGGCGACCTTGGCGATCATGCCGCGGACCGAGGGCGTGTCTTCCAGCGTGGACTCGCGGCCAAGGCGGTTCAGACCCAGGCCCACCAGGGTGGCGCGCTGGTCGCTCTTGCGGCGGATCGGCGAACCGGTCTGCTTGACGGTGACGGTCTTGGCGTCGGACTTCTTGGACGGGGCCATGATCAGGACTCCACAGCTTCAGGTGCCGAGGCACCGTCGTTGCGACGACCCATCAGGTCCGCGACCTTCTTGCCACGCTTGTTGGCGATCTGGCGAGGCGAGGACTGGACCTTCAGAGCTTCGAAGGTCGCACGGATCATGTTGTAGGGGTTCGACGAACCGGTGGACTTGCCGACGACGTCCTGGACGCCGAGGGTTTCCAGCACGGCGCGCATCGGACCGCCCGCGATCACGCCGGTCCCGGGAGGGGCCGCACGCATCATGATCTTGCCGGCGCCCCAACGGCCGTTGCCGTCGTGGTGCAGGGTGCGGTTTTCACGCAGCGGCACGTGGATCATCGTCTTCTTGGCTTCTTCGGTCGCCTTGCGGATGGCTTCCGGCACTTCGCGTGCCTTGCCGTGACCGAAGCCGACGCGGCCCTTGCCGTCACCGACGACCATCAGGGCGGCGAAGCTGAAGCGACGGCCACCCTTCACGGTGGCGGCGACGCGGTTGATGTGGACCAGCTTCTCGACGATGTCCGATTCCGGACCGTCGGCCTGGGGGCCATTGCGGTTGTCACGACGATTGCGGTCGTTGCCGCCGCCGCCACGTTGGGGTGCTTGCGCCATGCGTCCCGTTCCTTAGAAATTCAGGCCGGCTTCACGCGCGGCTTCCGCCAGCGCCTTCACCCGACCGTGATAAATGTAGCTGCCGCGGTCGAAGACGACGTCCTTGACGCCCTTTTCGATCGCACGCTCGGCGACCAGCTTGCCGATACGGGCGGCTGCGTCGACGTCCGAACCCTTGGACTTCGCACCCTTGTCGCCTTCCAGCGACGAGGCGGCGGCGACCGTGACGCCGTTCAGGTCGTCGATGATCTGGGCCGAGATGTTCTTGTCCGAACGATGGACCGACAGACGCAGGCGACCGTTGGCGACAGCCTTCAGGCGGCGGCGGTTGCGCTCCGAGCGGCGCTTGGCTTGTTGTTGCAGAGAAAGAGCCATGACCTACTTCTTCTTGCCTTCCTTGCGCCGGACGGTTTCGCCCTGATAGCGCACACCCTTGCCCTTGTAGGGCTCCGGCGGACGCAGCTTGCGAATGACGGCGGCGATCTGACCCACGGCCTGCTTGTCAGCGCCCGAGATCTTGATTTCCGTCTGCTTGGGCACCGCGAAGGTGACGCCGGCAGGCGGTTCGATGTCCACGTCGTGCGAGAAGCCGAGCTGCAGCGACAGGGCATTGCCCTTCATCGCGGCACGATAACCGACGCCGACCAGGTCCAGGCTCTTTTCAAAGCCGGTGGTGACGCCCGTGACCATATTGTCGACCAGGGTGCGCGACAGGCCCCACATGGCGCGGCCACGCTGGGTGTCGGAACGCAGGCCCAGGCTGATGCCGTCGGCGTCCTGGCACACTTCGATTTCCTCGGCGACGGTCCAGGAGCGTTCGCCCTTGGGACCCTTCACCGACACGGTCTGGCCGTCGAGCGTGATGGTCACGCCCTTCGGAACAGCGATGAGACGTTTGCCGATACGGGACATATCAGTAGACCCTGCAGAGGACTTCGCCGCCCACGTTGGCGTCGCGCGCCGCCGTGTCGGACATGACGCCCTTGGACGTGGAGAGGATCGAGATGCCGAGGCCGTTCTTGATCGGCTTCAGATCGTTGATCGCGGAATAGACGCGACGGCCGGGCTTCGACACGCGGGCGATCTCGGCGATCACGGGGTTGCCGTCGAAATACTTCAGCTCGATCTCGAACTGCGGGAACTCGCCCGGGTTCTGAACCAGGTTGTAGCCGCGGATGTAGCCCTCGTCCTGCAGCACGTCGAGGACGCGCTGGCGCAGACGCGAGGCCGGGGTGAGCACCTTGGAACGCTTGCGGGTCGCCGCGTTCTTGATGCGAGCGATCATGTCGCTCAGGGGATCGTTGATCATCATGTCTGTCGCTCCCCTTACCAGCTGGACTTCGTCAGGCCCGGGATCTGTCCCAGGTTGCCGAGTTCACGCAGGGCGATCCGGCTCATCTTGAGCTTGCGATAGAAGGCGCGCGGGCGGCCCGTCACTTCGCAGCGGTTGCGAATCCGGCTGGCCGCAGAGTTGCGCGGCAGTTCCGCCAGCTTCAGGCGCGCGGCGAAGCGCTCCTCCAGCGGCAGGGATTCGTCGTTCGCGGTCGCCTTCAGGGCGGCGCGTTTGTCGGCGTACTTCGCGACGAGGGCCTTGACCATCTCGTTACGGTTTACGGCGCTTTTCTTTGCCATTGTGCTTTTCCCTTCCCGCTCAGTTCGTCACGAACGGGAACTTGAACTCGGTCAGAAGCGCGCGCGCCTCGTCGTCGGTCCTGGCCGTGGTGCAGACGATAATGTCCATGCCCCACATCTGGTCGATCTGGTCGTAGTTGATTTCCGGGAACACGATGTGCTCCTTCAGACCCATGGCGTAGTTGCCGCGACCGTCGAAGGACGTCGGCTTCAGGCCACGGAAGTCCTTCACGCGCGGCAGGGCGATCGTGATCAGACGGTCCAGGAACTCATACATCTGGTCGCCGCGCAGGGTGACCTTGCCGCCGATCGTCATGCCTTCGCGCAGCTTGAAGCCGGCGATGGAGTTGCGAGCCTTGGTCGGCACGGCCTTCTGACCGGCGATGGCCGTCAGATCCTTGAGGGCGGCGGTGACCTTCTTGGAATCCGCGACCGCTTCACCGACGCCCATGTTCAGGACGATCTTGTCCAGCTTGGGCATCTGCATGGGGTTGGTGTAGCCGAACTTCTCGGCCATCGCGCCCTTGATGCGGTCGTTATATTCGGTCTTCAGCCGAGGCGTGTACTTGGTGTCGGCCATCAGATGACGTCTCCCGTGGTCTTGGCGAAGCGAACCTTCTTGCCGTCTTCCAGGCGGAAGCCGACGCGGCTGGCCTTGCCGTTGGCGTCGGCGATCGCGACGTTCGACAGGTGAAGCGAGGCTTCCTTGTTCTTGATACCGCCCTGAGGGTCAGCCTGGGTCGGGCGCGTGTGGCGCTGAACCATGTTGATGCCCTGAACCAGGACGCGGTTCTCGGTCGGCAGTACCTTGGTGACCTTGCCGGTACGGCCCTTGTCCTTGCCGGTCAGGACGACGACGTTGTCGCCGGTTTTGATCTTGGCGGCCATGACTACAGGACCTCCGGAGCCAGCGAGATGATCTTCATGTGGTTCTTGGCGCGCAGTTCGCGGGGAACCGGGCCGAAGATCCGCGTGCCGACAGGCTCGTTCTGCTTGTTGACGATGACGGCGGCCGACTTGTCGAAACGGATGACAGAGCCGTCCTTGCGCATGATGTCCTTGGCCGTGCGGACGACGATGGCGCGAACCACCTCACCCTTTTTCACGCGGCCGCGCGGAATGGCTTCCTTGACGGAAGCGACGATCGTGTCGCCCACCGAGGCGTAGCGGCGCTTGGAGCCGCCCAACACCTTGATGCACATGACCCGGCGAGCGCCCGAATTGTCGGCCACCTCCAGGTTAGTTTGCATCTGGATCATGGGATCCGATCCTTCTTACGACGCCGAGGCGGTGGTGGAGTCCGACAGGACTTCCCAACGCTTCAGCTTGGACTTCGGGGCACACTCGACGATGCGGGCCTGGTCACCGACCTTCAGGGCGTTCGCTTCGTCGTGAGCGTGGTACTTCTTGGACAGGCGCACGATCTTTTTCATGACCGGGTGCAGCAGGGTGCGCTGGACGACGACGACGACAGTCTTGTCGCCCTTGTCGGAGACGACCACGCCTTCGAGAATACGTTTGGGCATCGTGGTTTCCTTAACCCGCCGCGCGGTTCGCACGCAGAAGCGTGGAAATGCGAGCGATGTCTTTGCGGACTTCACCAACGCGGTGAGTCTTTTCCATCTGGCCGGTGGCCGCCTGGAAGCGCAGGTTGAACTGTTCCTTCTTGAGCTTCAGCAGCTCGTCGGCCAGTTGGTCGGGCGTCTGGGCCCGCAGATCGGCGATCTTGGTCATGCGCCTACATGCTCCACATGAGCGACGCCGGCATCCAGGCGGGTGACCACCTTGGTGCGGACCGGCAGTTTGGCGGCACCGAGGCGCAACGCTTCACGAGCGATGTCGTCCGGCACGCCGTCGATTTCGAACAGGATGCGGCCCGGGTGGCAGCGCGCCGCCCAATGGTCCACCGCGCCCTTGCCCTTGCCCATCCGGACTTCGGCCGGCTTGCCCGTAACGGGCAGGTCGGGGAAGACGCGGATCCAGACGCGGCCCTGACGCTTCATCTGGCGGGTGATCGCGCGACGGGCCGCCTCGATCTGACGCGCCGTGATGCGTTCCGGCTCGACCGTCTTCAGCCCGTAGGAGCCAAAGTTCAGCGAGAAGCCACCCTTGGCAGCGCCATGGATGCGGCCCTTGAAGGCCTTGCGGTATTTGGTCTTTTTAGGTTGCAGCATGACTTAGCCCTCACGCCCGCGACGTTGGCCGCGATCACCGCGCGGACCGCCGCGTTCACGGCCTTCGTTGGACGACGGGCCGGAAGCTTCCTGGGCCCAGCGCTTGTCCTGCGCCATCGGATCGTGTTCCAGGACTTCGCCTTTGAAGACCCAGACCTTCACGCCGATGATGCCGTAGGTCGTCTTGGCCTGGATGAAGCCATAGTCGATGTCGGCACGCAGGGTGTGCAGCGGCACGCGACCTTCGCGGTACCATTCCATCCGCGCGATTTCGGCACCGCCAAGGCGACCCGACACATTGATGCGGACGCCCTTGGCACCCAGGCGCATGGCCGACTGCATGGCGCGCTTCATGGCGCGGCGGAAGGCGATCCGGCGTTCCAGCTGCTGCGCGATGTTCTCGGCAATCAGCTGGGCATCCGTCTCGGGCTTGCGCACTTCGACGATGTTCAGGTGAACTTCACCCTCGGTACGGTCCGAGATGTCCTTGCGGAGCTTCTCGATGTCGGCGCCCTTCTTGCCGATCACGACGCCCGGACGGGCGGCATAGATCGTGACGCGGCACTTCTTGTGCGGACGCTCGATGATGATGCGCGAGACACCGGCGGCCTGCAGGCGCTCTTTCAGCCACGTGCGCAGCTTCAAATCCTGGTGCAGGAGCTTGGAGTATTCGTCGCCGCGGGCGAACCAGCGGCTATCCCACGTGCGGTTGATGCCGAGACGCAGGCCAACCGGATTGATTTTCTGACCCATCAGGCGGCCTCACCAGCTTCGCGGACCACGATGGTGATCTCGGCGAAAGGTTTCAGGATGCGCGACGAACGACCACGAGCACGGCTCGCGAAACGCTTCATCACCAGGTTCTTGCCCACGAAAGCCTCGGCGACGATCAGGTTGTCGATGTCGAGGTTGTGGTTGTTCTCGGCGTTCGACACGGCCGAATACAGCACCTTGCGGACGTCGGTGGAGATGCGCTTGCGGCTGAATTCCAGCTCGTTCAGCGCCTTCTGCACCGGCAGGCCACGGATCGACTGGGCGACCAGGTTCAGCTTCTGAGGGCTGATCCGGACGTTCGTCAGCTTGGCGCGGGCTTCGGTCGGGGCGACCCGACGGGGGTTTTTGGTCTGGGCCATCAGTTACTTCCTTTTGGCCTTCTTGTCCGCCGCGTGACCGGGGAACGACCGGGTCGGGGCGAACTCGCCGAACTTCATACCGACCATTTCCTCGGAGACCGACACCGGCACATGCTTCATGCCGTTGTGGACGCCAAAGGTCAGGCCGACGAACTGCGGCAGGATGGTGGAGCGGCGCGACCAGGTCTTGATCACGTCCTTGCGGCCCGACGACGTAACGGCGTCGGCCTTCTTGAGCAGATACCCGTCGACGAACGGGCCTTTCCAGGAGGAGCGAGCCATCGGTTAGCGAGCCTTCTTAACGTGGCGGGTACGGATGATGTATTTGTCCGTCGCCTTGTTCTTGCGGGTACGAGTGCCCTTGGTGTCCTTGCCCCACGGCGTGACCGGGGTACGACCACCAGAGGTCCGGCCTTCACCACCACCATGCGGGTGGTCGATCGGGTTCATGGCGACGCCGCGAACGTGCGGACGCCAGCCCATGTGACGCTTGCGACCGGCCTTGCCCAGGTTCTGGTTCATGTGGTCGGGGTTCGAAACCGCGCCCACCGTGGCCATGCAGCCATCCAGGACCATGCGAAGCTCGCCGGAGCCGAGGCGGATCTGGGCATAGCCCTGATCGCGACCGACCAGCTGGGCATAGGCACCGGCCGAGCGGGCCAGTTGCGCGCCCTTGCCAGGCTTCATCTCGATGTTGTGGATGATCGTTCCGACCGGCACCGAGCGCAGGGGCATGGCATTGCCGGGCTTCACGTCGACCTTGTCGCCGGCCACCACGGTGTCGCCCGCCTTCAGGCGTTGCGGCGCGATGATGTAGGCCTTTTCGCCGTCCTCATAGACGATGAGGGCGATGAAGGCGGTCCGGTTCGGATCGTATTCCAGACGCTCGACCGTCGCCGTGGCGAACTTGCGACGCTTGAAGTCGATCTTGCGGTACAGGGTCTTGGCACCACCGCCGCGGAAGCGGACGGCGATACGACCACCGGCACCACGACCGCCCGACTTGGTCAGGCCTTCGGTCAGCGACTTCTCGGGACGGCCCTTGTGGAGCTCTGAGCGGTCGATCAGCACCAGGGCGCGACGGCCCGGCGATGTCGGATTGTATGTTTTCAAGGCCATCTGATCAGAGCCCCGTGGTGACGTCGATGGACTGGCCTTCGGCCAGCGTCACGATCGCTTTTTTGATGTCGACCCGACGGCCTTGGATGCCGCGGAAGCGCTTGGTCTTGCCCTTTTGAACCAGGGTGTTGACCTTCAGGACGTTGACCTTGAACAGGCTTTCGACCGCCGCGGCGATCTCGTCCTTGGTCGAGGTGCCGGAAACCCGAAACACGACCTTGTTCTGCTCCGACAGGATCGTCGCCTTCTCGGTGATGATCGGCGACAGGATGGTGTCGTAGTGTTTTGCGGTAGGAGTTGCGCCGGCCATTACGCGGCTTCCTTCTGGGCTTGCTCGCGACGCGAGGGCTTGTAGTCGGCATAGGTCGCCTCGATGGCTTCCAGGGCAGACTTCGTCAGCACCAGTTTGTCAGCGCGCAGGATGTCATAGACGTTCAGACCGGCGTTCGGCAGCACATCCACCAGCGGGATGTTGCGGGCGGCCAGGGCGAAGTTGGCGTCCACTTCCGGGCCGGCGATGACCAGGGTGCGGGTCCAGCCCAGCTTGCCGAGCGTTTCGCGCAGGGCCGACGTCTTGGCGTCCTTGATGGACAGGCTGTCGACGACCACCAGGCCACCCGACTTCACCTTGGACGACAGGGCGTGACGCAGGGCCAGGGCGCGGACCTTCTTGGGAAGATCAAAGCCGTGATCGCGAACGACCGGGCCGAAAGCGCGCGAACCACCGACGAACTGCGGCGCACGGCGCGAACCGTGACGGGCGCCGCCGGTGCCCTTTTGCTTGTACATCTTCTTGCCGGTGCGAGAGTTCTCGTTCCGGGTCTGGACCTTGTGGGTGCCGGCGCGGCGCTTGGCCAGCTGCCAGTTGACATAACGGGCCAGGATGTCGCCACGGATGTCGTCGATGCCGAACACGACGTCCGACAGCTCGACATCACCGGCGGCCTTGCCGTCGAGTTTGATGACAGAGAGTTTCATTACGCTTCACCGCCTTCGGTCGCTTCGACAGCCGGGGCTTCTTCAGCCGGCGTCTCGGCGGGTTGAGCAGCGCCCGACTTCGACTTGATGCCACCGGGGAACGGGGCGTCGGCCGGACGGGCCTTCTTCACGGCGTCGCGGATCTTGACCCAGGTGCCTTCGTGACCGGGGACAGCGCCCCTGATCATGATCAGGCCACGCTCGGCATCGACACGGACGATGGTGAGGTTCTGGGTCGTGACGACTTCGGTCCCGTAGTGACCGGCCATCTTCTTGCCCTTGAAGGTCTTGCCCGGATCCTGACGCTGGCCGGTCGAACCGTGCGAACGGTGCGACAGTGACACACCGTGCGTGGCGCGCAGACCGCCGAAGTTCCAGCGCTTCATGGCGCCGGCGAAGCCCTTACCGATGGTCTCGGCCTGGACGTCGACCTTCTGGCCTGCAACGAAGTGGTCGGCCGACAGCTCGGCTCCCACGTCCAGCAGGCTGTCCGCATCGATGCGGAACTCGGTGACATAGGCCTTGGGCTCGACTTCCAGCTTGGCGAACGCTTCGCGTTGGGCCTTGTTGGTGTTCTTGGCCTTCTTGGTGCCCGCGCCCAGTTGCAAGGCGACATAGCCGTCCCGCTCCTGAGTCCGCTGACCCACGACCTGACAACCGTCCAGTTCGAGGACGGTGACTGGAACATGCGCGCCGTCTTCAGCGAAGAGACGCGTCATTCCCAGTTTTTTGGCGATCACGCCCGTGCGCATATCGGATCCCGCCTTTGTTTCTTTAAATCTTGATCTCGACGTCCACGCCGGCGGACAGGTCGAGCTTCATGAG
>CALRXI020000006.1:0-66453 GCA_943372125.1 Brevundimonas vancanneytii | reverse complement strand
ACGCCTGACACAGCGACCACATGCTGAGAGTTCGCCCCCAACCCGCGCAAACAAATCCTCCAACCCCCTGATCCCGCTCCATAATCTCGAACGACCAGCGACCGATCCCCGCCATAGGAAGAACCGGCCCCATAATCCTCCCCGTCCCGTCGCCGGGAAGGGCGCAAGGCCTTGCGGCTTGTCGCGGCGGGAACGAGATGAGCGGGGTGGGGTGGTCCACGCACCGGCAGGCGCACGTTGCCAGAGACCTTCGGGCCTCAGGCAGCGAGCCCTCGCAGGGCGAGCGTCAGGCCCCTCCAACAAAGAGCATGTGGCAGGGAACCCATGCTGTTCACGGGATCAGGTTCGCAAGGCTCCGACCGTCCCGCCGGAGGCCATGTCGGCAAGGCGCTAAGAGCGTCGCTGGTCCTGGGTGGGGGAAGCCCCTCCATCCCAGGCCGACAGCCACCGGTCAGACGTCTCGTGCGGAGCGTTCGTCTGTCGCCGAAACATCCATCTCCCACGGTCTCCGGGCGACAGCCCGGCGCTCCGCCGGCCCATCCCACTTCTCACCGACGGTAATCCCGGCGGCAATCAGACGTGCCCGTGACGCCCCCGCTTTTCCTCGCAATTCACCCGCGAATTCCTATATATCTCGGGCTGTGGCGCGGACTGGATTCGTGACCCGAAAACAGTCCGTTCAAGGCGGTTTGGCCGCCGCCTTCAGAGGCCCCGATCAGGGGCGTTTCACCGACCGAATAGATGACCGAAAACACCGAGACCGCGCGCAACGTCGATACCGCCGAAGAGGCCGCCTATGGCGCCGATTCCATCAAGGTCCTCAAGGGCCTGGATGCCGTTCGCAAACGGCCCGGCATGTACATCGGCGACACCGACGACGGCTCGGGCCTGCACCACATGGTCTATGAGGTGGTCGACAACGCCATCGATGAAGCGCTCGCCGGGCACGCCGATCTGGTCCAGGTCATCCTGAATGCCGACGGTTCGGTCACGGTGACCGACAACGGCCGTGGCATCCCGACAGACATCCACGGCGAAGAGGGCGTCTCGGCCGCCGAGGTCATCATGACCCAGCTGCACGCGGGCGGGAAGTTCGACCAGAACTCCTACAAGGTCTCCGGCGGCCTGCACGGCGTGGGCGTGTCAGTCGTCAACGCGCTGTCGGACTGGCTGAAGCTGAAGATCTATCGCAACGGCAAACGCCACGAGATGAAGTTCGAGCGCGGCGACACGGTCGAAAGCCTGGTCATCACCGGCGACGCCCCCATCCGCGAGACCGGCGACAAGGCGGGACAGCCCCTGTCGGGTACGGAGGTTACCTTCTACCCGTCGGTCACGACCTTCAGCCATATCGACTTTGACCTGAAGACGCTGGAGCACCGCCTGCGCGAGCTGGCGTTTCTGAACTCCGGCGTTGTGATCAAGCTGCGTGACGATCGCGGGGCCGAACCGTTCGAGGAAATCCTGCACTACGAAGGCGGCGTCGAGGCCTTCGTGCGCCACCTGGACAAGTCCAAGACGCCGATCCTGAAGGACGTCATCGTCATTCGCGGCAAGAAGGAAGGTATCGAGATCGATCTCGCCCTGTGGTGGAACGACAGCTATCACGAGACCATGCTGTGCTTCACGAACAACATCCCTCAACGGGATGGAGGCACCCACCTGTCGGCCTTCCGCGCCAGCCTGACCCGTGTCATGGGCGGCTATATCGACGCCGCCGGCGCGGCGAAAAAGGAAAAGGTCTCGGTCTCGGGCGAGGACGCCCGCGAGGGCCTGACCTGCGTCCTGTCAGTCAAGGTGCCGGACCCCAAATTCAGTTCCCAGACCAAGGACAAGCTGGTCTCGTCCGAAGTCCGCCCCGCCGTCGAGGGCCTGTGCACCGAGGGGCTGTCGCAATGGTTCGAGGAACATCCGGTCGAGGCCAAACAGGTCGTCGCCAAGATCATCGAGGCCGCCGCCGCCCGCGAAGCCGCCCGCAAGGCGCGGGACCTGACGCGGCGCAAGACCGCCATGGAAATCAGCTCCCTGCCCGGAAAGCTGGCCGATTGTCAGGAACGCGATCCGGCCAAGTCCGAACTGTTCATCGTCGAGGGTGACTCCGCCGGCGGCTCGGCCAAACAGGCCCGCAACCGCGAGAACCAGGCCGTCCTGCCCCTGCGCGGCAAGATACTGAACGTCGAGCGCGCCCGCTTTGACCGCATGCTGTCGTCCGAACTGATCGGGACCCTTATTCTGGCGCTGGGCACCGGCATCGGCCGCGACGACTTCAACGCCGACAAGCTGCGCTATCACAAGATCATCCTGATGGCCGACGCCGACGTCGACGGTGCCCACATCCGGACCCTGCTGCTGACCTTCTTCTATCGCCAGATGCCGGAGCTGATCGAGCGGGGGCACGTCTACATCGCCCAGCCGCCGCTCTACAAAGTCTCCAAGGGCAAGCAGTCGCGCTACCTCAAGGACCAGTCCGAGATGGACGCCTATCTGATCGAGGAGGGCTCATCCGAGGCCGAACTGGACCTGCCGACCGGCGAGCGCCGCACCGGCATGGACCTGCAGTCCCTGGTGCGCGAGGCCAAGGCCTTCAAGGCGGGCGTCGATCGCCTGTCGCAGCGCGCCCCGGCGTTTGCGATCGAACAAGCGGCCCTGGCCGGCCTGTTCGACGAGGAGGCGGCCGATCCGGCTCGCGCGGCGGCGCGTCTGAACCTCTATGCCGAGGAGGGCGACGGCGAATGGTCCGGTGCGCCGGGCGTGCAGGGCTCCGTGGTGTTCGAGCGCGTGCGCCGCGCCGTCACCGAGCGCATCGTGCTGGAGGAAACCCTGCTGCGCTCGCTGGACGCCCGTCGTCTGGCCGAACGCTCGGTCGCCTTCGACGGCCTGTTCGACAAACCCTCGACCTATCGCCGCAAGGACAAGTCGGTGACCATCCGCGGTCCGCTGGACCTGCTCGAGGCCGTCCTCGACGCCGGCAAGAAGGGCCTGGCCATCCAGCGCTACAAGGGTCTGGGCGAGATGAATCCCGAACAGCTGTGGGAGACGACGCTCGACGCCAATGCCCGCACCCTGTTGCAGGTGTCTGTCGAGCATCAGGAGGACGCGTCGGACCTCTTCGCCAAGCTCATGGGCGATGTCGTCGAACCGCGCCGCGAGTTCATCCAGGCCAATGCGCTGGACGCGGCCGTAGACGCCTGATCCTTGGATCAGATCGGCGGCAGAACCCTGCCCCCGTCGACGAAGGCCTTGATCGAGGGCCAGGTCGGCGGGTCGGCGCGCATACCGTCGCAGGCGACCTGTTTGAGGAAGTCCGGCAGGGTGTTGGAGCGGATCGGCTCCCAGCTGCCCCCCTCTTCAGGGATGCGGTCGGCCTCCGTGCCATCCTCGCCGTATTCCACGATGCCGGCGGTGCGCCACTGGCTGGCGGCACATTTGAACTCATAGGTCTCGACCGAATGGCTGTAGTCGCCCGCCTCCCCCCGGCGCGAAACGGTCGCCACGGGCACGGTGGTGATTTCGCCGTTGACGACGATACCATCGACCTCGACCATGAAGGCGCTGTTGGGGCTGCGTGAGACCGTATTCCAGTTTTCGGCCAGCGCAGGCCCGGCCAGACCCAGCACGATGGCTCCGACAAGCAGTGACGTTTTCATGACCTTCTCCCCGTTCCCGGAGATAATCTTGCGCCACATCCGGCCCTTGGCAAGAGGGCGGTTTCAGCCGACCAGATAGGCCGCACCGCCATCCGCCGGGCATGTCGCGCCATGCACCGTGACGTCGGCCTCGCCGAATGACAGGCCCAGCGGGTCGAGCACGCCATTGACCACGCCGTCCAGAACCGGGCCGAGCGGGGCCAGCAGAGCGTTCAGCGACTGGGTCAGATTTCCCAGCCCCAGGCCCAGACCGGCAACCTTCACATCCAGCGACAACCGCCCCAACAGCGACGATACCGCCCCGGACGTGAAGCCGCTCGACTTCACGGTCTGGGGCGTCTGGCCCGCAATATGACTTTCGCTGAAGTTGACCGGCTTGAAGCTCTGATCGGCGGCTTCCACATCGGCCGAGCCCTTCACCGTCACAAGATTGGCGACGTTAACCAGCGACGCCGGCTGCACCACCGGTGCGGCTTTGAAGTCGTTCAGCGTGGCCACATTGGTCGAACCGATTCGGGCTCTCGCCACGCCCGGCCTGACCCCGACCTGGACCGAGCGCGCCCCCTCGCAGTCGATCCGGTTCAGCCGGGCCTCGGACGAGGCCAGTTCGACCAGCAGCGGCACCTTGACCTGGGCCAGGCCCGCCAGGCTCTGGGCCGTGCGCGCCTCGACATACAGGCGCGCCTGGGCGGTACGAATGACGGGTTGACCGTTCTTGGCCACCGCCATCCAGGGCGAGCGGTTTGGACGCTCGCCAATGGCCAGCCAGACATCCAGATCGGCCAGACCGGCCTTGGCTCCCAGGTCCAGCTTCACCTGACGGTCGCCACCCGACAGTTCGATCACGGCATTGGCCAGGTCCAAGGCCGAAACGCCGACGTCCAGTCCTCCGCGCAAGCCTTGTTCCGCCCCCGCCTCGGCTCCGATCAACTGGCCCACGCGGAAGGTCTGCCCATCCGCCGCACGCGCCAGCCGGTTCAATCCGCTGTCGGCACCGTCGCTGACCGTCTCGAGAATGCGCAGGGCATCGCCTGCATCGACCTCCTGATCCAGAAGGGTGTCATAGTCGCCGACCGTGACGCCGGCATGCGTCGCCAGGGCATCGGTAAAGCCCAGCAGATCGACCTTCGCATCGGCCAGGGCGCGATAATCCATCAGGCTCAGCGACACCTCGCTTCGGGTCAGGCCGCTCAACACCTGATTGGCGACCCCACCATTCAGGGAGGCCAGACGCGAACCGATCGACAGGGTCGCCAGCGGTTCCGAAGCTCGCACCGCGGCCGTGCCGGTTCGGGTCACCTCGACACGGTCCTTGCCCATGACCCAGCCGGCGAACCAGACCCGCGCCGGAATGGTCACTGTCACCCGAGCCGCATTGTCGTCGGCCTCGCCCGCGCTGAATCTCGCGGCCGGCGCAACGGCGGCGTCGGGGACATAGGTGCCGGTCGTGGTCACGACACGCAGGTCACTGCCGCCATTCTCTTCTGCCGTGGCCTGGGCCGCCTGCTCAGCGCGGGGCAGGTCGCGCGCCGCCGCCAGGGCGGCCAGATCGGCCGCCGTCTGCGCGCGTCGGGTAGCCAGGGCAATGGAACCGCCATCGATCACGACCGCCGCGAACAGGCAGGCCAGAGCGGCGCCCGCTGCCCCCATGGTCGCGATGCCGCCACGCCGATCCTGCCAGAGTGTTTTTGGTCCACGCATCAGTACCCTCCCGTGCGAACGACGGCCTCGCGGCGAATGACGCGCGGCGGCGACGGCACCAGATTGGACAGTGCCATCAGTGGATGATCGGTGGCGTCATAAGTAACCGTCACGCGGATCGCCCCGGCGTCGCTGGCGACCGCCACCTGGACGTTCTCGGGCTGCAGGATCGTGCTTCCGTCCACGCTGTCGGCGACGGAGGACTGCGCCAGGGAGATTTTCTCATCGACATCGATGCCGGCGATCGCCGCCCGCGCTCCCTCGGCCGCCAGAGACTGCACGCCTTGCGCCATCCACATCCAGCCGCCGTAGACTACAACGCCGATCAGCAGCAGAATGAACAGTGGCCCGATCAGAGCAAACTCGATGGCCGCCGAACCGTCATTGGATCTACAAAATCGTGTACCGAGCCACTTCATGGCCACCTCCACAATGCGATCCCACGATGACATGTGCACGTTAAACGCGAGTAAAACAAAAGCGCTAATGACCACCAAGGGTTGTTTTCGAATTGTCTGGTGGTTCTGTCGGTTTGAAGGCCCGTGGCCATCCGGCGCGAAGGATCCAAGCTGGCAATCTCGGGACTTCAACCAACTTTGAGAAGGCCAGACGGTATCGATGTTTGGAAAGACGAGTGTGAGATGCAGGCCATGCGGTCGCAAGCTCGACGTTTGATCGGTTCGGCAGTGTTTGGTCTCGAGTAAGCGTCTGCAACCATGGGTTACTCACCCGTCCCGACTGGGAAGCTTGTTGCAGACAAGGGTGACAGAGCCCGCACCCGCAGACGTAGGTGTCCGCTATCTGCGCTGGGCTCAATCACGACTGTTTGCCCTCATTCCGTCATGGGCTAGGAAAGTGCGAGGCCTCTGCCAGAAGGGGTCGGGCTCCCAGGACACACATGAGCACAACTCTGACGCTCGAGGACGCCTTGCGTCCGCTGCCGTATCACCAGCGGCTTGTTGAATATCTCAAGCTGGCTGAACCCGAAGTTTGGGGCTGGGCCTCGTCGTTCGCTGTGCAGGAACAGCATGTCCGAGACGTACGAGCCGATCTGCTGCGCGAGACCTATCGACTGACGGCAGAGTCGCATCCGGCAGCCTATGCCGCCCTGGCCGTAGCGGTGGCCAAGCTGGAAATCGAGGCTCCCGCGACCCTTTACCAGGTCGGCGGGGAGTCGATGAATGCCGCCCTCGTCTACCTGCCGGGCGAGGTGCACCTGCTGCTCTATGGCCCGGTGCTGGAGCGACTGGACGAGGCTGAACTGATCGCTCTGTTTGGACACGAGTTGTCACACTATCGGCTTTGGTCGATGGACGGCGGTCACTATCACACGGCGTCACGGGTCCTGGATCACACGCTGGCCGATCCGGGCGCGAGCGCCAGTCATATCAACACCGCCCGGCTTTTTGGCCTCTACACCGAGGTATACGCCGACCGCGGGGCCGCCTTTGTATCCGGCTCAGCTGGCCCGTCGATCTCAGCGCTCGTCAAGGTGCAGACCGGCATCCAGACCGTCGATGCGGCTGCCTATCTGACCCAGGCCGAGGAATTGGAGCAGGGTGCGCATCAGCTCTCCAAGGCTCATACGCACCCCGAAACCTATCTGCGCGCCCAGGCGGTCAACAAATGGATGCGTAGCGACGAGGGGCTCGATGATTGGCTACGCCGGCACCTGCAAGGACCGCTGTCGATGGCGAAGCTGGACCTGCTTGACCAGGTGCAACTGGAGGGCCTTACACGCCGGTTCGTGGCTCGCTTCATAGAGCAGGAGCCGATGCACAGCGAACTGGTGATGACCCAGGTGAAGCGTTATTTCCCCCACTGGACCGAGGCAGAGCCGAAGGCGGATATAGAGGCCATAACTCCGGAAATCGCCGACGACAGCGTGCGCGACTATCTGGGGTTCGTCATGCTCGACCTCGCCTTGGCCGATCCCGACGTCAAGGAGCACGCGCTGATGGAGGCTGCGCGTTCAGCCCGGACATTGGGCCGAGGGGACGCTTTCCTGAAAGCGCTGAAGCGCGAGGGCGGCCTATCACGACGCGAAATCGACAGCCTGTCCCGTAAGCTGAAGGCTGCCAAATGACTGTGGAAACTGAAGGTCAAAACCTCAGCGAGGCGCTCGCCAAAAACCACGGCATGGCGTTGATGGTGGATGATGTCCTGTTCTCGGCCCTACCGCTTTTGCGCGCCGTCAGCGGGCTGCACCAGCATGGTCGCGTTGCCGACCTCGGCCCCGGCGACATCGTCGAGACTGATGGTGTCCTGCGCCTGCGCCGGCCTGACGGCCTTCTGCCACGCTATCAAATGGAAGCGATAAAGGCGGTCCAGCCGCCGCCGTCTTCTGCGTTGAACATCATCGACGAGTTGCGTGTGACCCGGGATTCAGATGCCGGCGTCGCGGTTAAGTCCCTGCTGGCTGAATCGGACGCCGATAAGCCGATCATCAAGCCGGTCTATCTGGTCGGGTTCGACGCATGGGAGCTGCGGCTGGGTCATCATGACGAGATCACCGACATCTTCCAGCTGGGCCAGATCCTCGCCTGCATGGCCTGCGGCCTTGATTTCAACGATGCGAAGGACCTGGAACAGTTCGCCCGCCACCGCCAGAATCTGTTCGCGATCGTGCATCGGCTGAACCCGGTACTGGCCAATGTCATCGTCGAGATGACGGCGCTGAACCGCCACGATCGGGCGACCGATCTCGCCGCCCTGATCGGACGACTCGAGACCTGGCGTGACCAACCGCATGGCCTGAACGTCGAGCGGGTGCTGGCGACGACGGACGGTGCTGCCCCGCGCCGAAAGGCGGTCCTGTCGCATCTTCGTGACAGGCTGTTCGATCTCTCCAGGCGCAACCGGCTACTCTATTTCCGCCCAACCCAGTCCAGCGTGAACCTGACGGTCGCCAGCGTCCCCCTGGTGATGCGACTGGAGAGCATAAAGCCCGACCACATCTGCACGTGGGGCGGCGAGTTCGCGTCCGAGGTCGCTGTCGGCAAGGCGGTGAGTCTTCGCCGCTGGCTGCGTTTTGAAGACCAGACCTACCTGCCCAATTCGCTGGATCGGCTGATTCAGGAGACGCGCCGCGAGCGATCCGAATACGGTTTCAGCAACTTGCGACTGGTGATCGCCTTTTTGCGCTGGAATAATCTGAAGGAGTTTCCCGATGAGCGGATCACCTCGCCGCTCCTCTGGCTGCCTGTGGAACTGGTCAAGAAGAAGGGCGTCACGGACCAATACGTGCTTCAGGCGACCGACACCAATGCCGAGTTCAATCCCGTTCTTCGGCATCACCTGCGCCAGTTGCACGACATCAGGTTGCCCGAGACCATTGACCTAGGCGAAACATCGGTCGAGCAGGTCCACGCCGATCTACAGGCCCAGATCCACACCTCCGAGCCCGGCGTTGAAATGCGTCTGCACACCAAGCCTTCGATCAAGCTGATCCACCAAAAGGCCGTGCAGCGCCTGCAGCAGTTTCAGCGCCGACGCGGTCGGGACCAGCGTCAAAGGTTGGTGGGCCGCCCCGACTTCAGCTACGACCGAGAAGACTACCGGCCGCTCGGTCTGGCTCTTTTCGAGCAGCAGGTCAGGCCAAGCCCCCTGCCTTTGCGCGGCGCCGTTGGCGGCCGCTCGCAGGCCATGCCGGTGCACATTGTCGCCGCGACCAACGAGGTCGAGACCCTGACCTTTTCCCTGCCGGAAGATGACGGGCACAAATTCGCCTGGGATTTCGACCTGACCCAGGTGACGCTGGCCAACTTCAACTACAAGAAAATGTCGCTGGTCCGCGACTACAATCAGCTCATCGACGAACCGGCCGCGAACCCGGCCTTCGACCGCATTTTTTCGATCGAGCCCCGGGAGATCGAAGCGTCCGCGCCGCCGCCGATCCCGCTCGGCGATCAGTGGAACGTCGTGGCTGCTGATGAAACCCAGAACGCCGCCGTCGCCGTGGCCCGCAACGGCCGCAGCTTCATCATTCAAGGGCCGCCTGGGACCGGAAAGTCCCAGACGATCACCAATCTGATCGCCGACTACGCCGGGCGCGGGAAGCGTGTGCTGTTTGTCTGCGAGAAACGCGCGGCGCTGGACGTCGTGTTTCATCGTCTGAAGCAGAGCGGCCTCGATGATCTCTGCTGTCTGATCCACGATTCCCAGAGTGACAAGAAGGCCTTCATCCAGAACCTGCGCGAAGGCTACGAGGCATGGGTCGCACAGGGTGACAACCTCGACCGCCTGGCTGCCGCGCGGCAGGCTGCCGTCAGCCTGGCCGAGACGCAGCTGGCGCGATTGGAGCGCTTTGAGGCGGCAATGCGCGAGGCACCTGAGGCCCTTTCGCTCTCGGTGCGGGGCTTGATCCGCCGCGCCATAGCCTTGCCACCGCCCGACGTCGATATCGGCCCGGCCCTGCGTGAGCGGCTGCCCGACTATAGCATTTGGGATGCCCAACGAGAGGTGCTGGCAAGGCTCGTCAGCACGCTGCGTGATCGCTTTGGTCTCGACAATCTGGCCAGTCATCCGTTCGCCGCCCTGTCTGGCGGCTTGCTGTCCCACCCGCAGGCCTATGTCGAGGTGCAGACGCGGCTCGATACCTGTGAGGCCGTCTTCGAGGCCCTGGACGGGTTCTTCGAGAACGAGGACCAGTTGCTGAAGCCAGAGTTGACCCTGGCGCAGGCCGCGGCCCTGACTCGCGCGGCCGCCCAGATATCCAGCTTCGATCTGGCGGATCGGCTGGATCTGCTCGACCCGGCCGCCCAGCCCGCTCGCGATTTGCAGGCGGCCCGAACCGAGTTGGTCCAGCTGTCCGACCGGGTCGAGCAGGCGGCGAAACAAACCGTCAACTGGCGAGACAAACTGTCTCCGACGGACGCCGTCGCAGCTCTGGAGATCGCGCGGCGCGACGAGGGCTCCATATTTCGCTTTCTGAAGCCCGCATGGTGGAAGCTCGCCAGGGAGGTGGGCCGGCGCTACGACTTTGGCCAGCACGCTGTCCGGCCGCGACTGGCTGGCCTTCTGACCGATCTCACGGCCGAGCACGAGGCGCAGGCCTCGCTCGCCGCCGCAAAACAGAGCCATCGCACGCGCTATGCCGTGCGCGATTTCGATGCCTTCACCGCAGCGGTCGATGGTCTGACCGAGGAGTTGCGCGCCAGTCCGATGCTGTGGCGGATGGTTGAGGCTTGGGGCGGCGCGCCAGATGCGGCGCGGGCCGACGGCGCAGCCGCAGAGGCGGTGGCGCGGCTCGCGGCGTTGATCGAAGCCGATCTGCATGTGCCGACGACCCTAACGCTGGAGACCCTGCACGAATGGCTTCGCGACATGCGCGAGGCGATGGACGACCTTCCCGACCTGATCCCTCTGCTGCGAGCCGTGCATGAGGCGGGCCCCAGCTATGCCGGCACACTTCAGGACATAGCTCGGTCGCCGGAGGCCCTCGAAGCCCTGGTCGCGGCCGAGTCTCTGGCGCGACTGATGCGAAAGGACCCGGAGCTGGCGAGATTCGACAGCCGTGCGCTGACCCAGGCGGCGCGTCGCATCGACCAAGCCGAGAAGACCGGCCTTGAACGCAACGCCGCCATGGTGCGTGCGGCCCAGCACCGGAAATTCCTCGAGAATGTGCGCCGCTCTTCCCTTTCCGTGGCACAGTTGGACGACGCCGGTCGCCAGTTTCGCAAGCGGTACGCGGCAGGACGCCGCGAACTGGAGCACGAGTTCGGCAAGAGCATGCGCTATCGTGCCATCCGCGAAATAGCGGGCGCCGATACCGGTGCCGTGGTCAACGACCTCAAGCCGATCTGGCTGATGAGCCCGCTGTCGGTCTCCGACACCCTACCGTTGCAGGGCGACCTGTTCGATGTGGTCATCTTCGACGAAGCCAGCCAGATCCCGACCGAGGAGGCAGTCCCGGCACTGAGCCGGGCGCGCCAGGTCGTGGTCGTTGGCGACGAGATGCAGCTGCCGCCGACGAGCTTCTTCTCCAGCGTCTCCGACGACGACGGCAATACCGTCATCGCCGAGGAGGATGGCGAGCGCATAGCCATCACGCTGGACGCCGACAGCCTGCTGAACCAGGCCGCGCGCAACCTGCCAGCCACTCTGCTGGCTTGGCATTATCGTAGCCGCCACGAGTCGCTGATCAGCTTCTCGAATGCCGCCTTTTACGAGGGTCGGCTGATCACCATCCCGGACCAGCGGATGGAGGGGCAGGCTGCGGACATCCCGGGACGGCGATCAGATGAGCCGGATGCTGCGCGTTTGGCCGTGGACGTGTTGCTGGAAAGGCCGCTCAGCTTCCATCCGGTCGACGACGGGGTCTATGTCGGTCGCCGCAATCTGGCCGAGGCCCGGCAGATTGCCGCCATGGTACGCGAGCTGCTGCTTCGCGACACTGGCCTAAGTATCGGGGTCGTCGCTTTCTCGGAAGCCCAGCAAGGCGAGATCGAGAGCGCGCTGGACGCCCTCGCCGCCGAGGACCAGGCCTTCGGAACTTTGCTGGAGAAAGAATACGTTCGTGAGGACGACGACCAGTTCAATGGTCTGTTTGTGAAGAATCTGGAGAATGTTCAGGGCGACGAGCGCGACATCATCCTGCTCAGCATATGTTATGCGCCCGGGCCTGATGGGCGAATGCTGATGAATTTCGGTCCGATCAATCAGCGCGGCGGCGAAAAACGGCTGAACGTCATCTTCAGCCGCGCCAGGCACCGCATGGCAGTGGTCTCGACCATCCGTGCCGACGCCATTACAAATATCCACAACGACGGTGCGGCGGCACTCAAGGCCTTTCTGCAGTTCGCCGAAGCGAGCGCGCGTGGGGAAGGCGAGCGGTCGCAGACGGTGCTCGGCAGTCTCAATCCCGGCGCACGCCAGGCCTTTGCCTCTGCCCCACCCGCCGACCCGCTGCGTGCTTCTGTAGCCGCGACCCTGCGCCAGCGCGGTCATATCGTGCATGAGTACGTCGGCCGGTCCCAGTTCCGTTGCGACCTGGCCATCGTGGGCGCGGACGGCCAACGTTACGGCCTCGGCATTCTCCTCGACCCGCCGCCCGGCGATGACCGGACCGGTGTGCGCGAGCGCTACGTTTTCCGGCCCGGCGTCTTGCGCAGTTTTGGCTGGCCGGTGATCGAGATTCTGGCGGTCGATTGGCTGCGCGACCCGCTGGGGGTGGTGGAGCGTGTCGAGGCGCAACTCGCCGGCAGGACAGACCTCGAGTTTGAGGACGATCCGCTGTTGAACGATCTGGATACGGCGATCGAGCCGGCCCCTTCACGGCTGGAGGGGCCGGAGACCTCGCCTGTCGGCGCTCTGCCCGTCGGCTCACTGCCGGGAAATATGCGCGAGTTCCTGTTCCAGCAGGGGACTTCCAACAAGTTCTGGCGCATCGGCGCCGAAGGCGGAGACCTCACCGTCAGCTATGGCCGGGTAGGAACCAAGGGCCAGGCCGTGGTCAAATCCTATGACACCGAAACCCGCGCCAGACGGGAAATGGCCAAGCTCATCGAAGAGAAACGGCGCAAGGGCTACGTCGAAACCGTTTCCTAGGCTGAGAAGCGCATCTCCCGACGCTTGGATGACGGCTTCCGGCGGTCAGCCGATTAACGCGTGCGATGCATGGCGGTGGGTACTGGCGTCCCTGTCCGATTTTCTCTAAGACCGCATTTCCGAAGCCGAGCGAACCATGTTTTTGAAACTCGCCATCTCCCATCTGCCCATGAGCTTCGACCGCCAGCCGGTCGAGGGCAATGGCGCGTGTGCGGAGGCGGTGTAGGAACAGACGGTCGAAAGACTTCGGTTTTCCAGCAACCCCTCCCGCCACCGGCCGGAGGGGTTTCTTGTATCCGCAAGCACTCTTCCTTCTGCCGGTCCGGGAGGATCAAGGATAGAACAGGAGACATCTGCAATGCGCGGATATGATGTGATCGAAAACCCGGACCACGTACCCATCAAGACGTGGACCCGGGGAGTGCCCATCGAAGATGCGGCGCTGAAGCAGCTGAAGAACGTGGCCTCGCTGCCGTTCATCCACAAACACGTCGCGGTCATGCCCGATGTGCACTGGGGCATGGGCGCGACCGTGGGGTCGGTGATCCCGACCGTGGGGGCCATCATCCCGGCCGCCGTGGGCGTGGACATCGGCTGCGGCATGATGGCGGTGCGGACCTCGATCCGCGCCGAACATCTGCCTGACGACCTTTCGGCAATCCGTTCCGCCATTGAGGCGGCCGTTCCGCACGGTCGTACCGACAACGGCGGTCGTAACGACAAGGGCGCCTGGGCCGGCGAGCCGCCCGCCTCCGCGGTCACCCGCTGGGGCGAGCTGAAGGCCGGCTATGACGCCGTGGTTGAGGCTCATCCCAAGGCGGCGCACCCGCGTGGCTTCGGCCATCTGGGGACGTTGGGCACGGGCAACCACTTCATCGAGCTTTGCCTGGATGAGGCGGGGGATGTGTGGGTCATGCTGCACTCGGGCTCGCGCGGCGTGGGCAACCGGTTCGGGACCTACTTCATCGAGCGGGCCAAACACGAGATGCGCCGGTGGCATATCAATCTGCCGGATCAGGACCTGGCCTATTTCCCTGAGGGGACGGACGGCTTCGTCCACTATGTCCGGGCGGTGTCGTGGGCGCAGAAGTATGCCCGCGCCAACCGCGAGGTGATGATGGACAGCGTCCTGAACGTGCTGCGCGCGTTCTGGCCGGATCTGGAGACGACGCAGGAAGCGGTGAACTGCCACCACAACTACGTCTCGAAGGAGCGTCACTTCGGCAAGGACGTGTTCCTGACCCGGAAGGGCGCGGTGTCGGCCAAGCTGGATGAGCTGGGCATCATCCCCGGCTCGATGGGGGCGAAATCCTTCATCGTGCGCGGGAAGGGCAATGCGGAATCGTTCTGCACCTGCTCCCACGGTGCCGGTCGGGCCATGAGCCGGACCGAGGCCAAGCGGCGCTTCACGGTGAAGGATCACATCCGCGCAACCGAAGGCGTCGAATGCCGCAAGGACGCCGAGGTGATCGACGAAACGCCGATGGCCTACAAAGACATCGACGCGGTCATCGCGGCCCAGACCGACCTGATCGAGGTCGTGCACACCCTGCGTCAGGTGGTGTGCGTCAAGGGATGACGGGAGCCGGTTTCGCGCGAGTGGAGCCGGCTTTCGTCGTTCTGGCCTGATGAACTTCGCCTGGTTCGCAGCCGGTGCGATTCGGACATCTGAACAGGACTTGGTCAGCTGGCAGAGTTGTGCACCGCAAGTTCGGTTAGATGTGTGTTTGAGGCCGTTTCACGCTAGCCGGTGACGCATCCGAAGGCGTCAACTGCTGCGCAACGTGTGCGTGCTAAAAACGCAGTCGTACGCCGAGCCATCTCCGCTCTAGAGCGCTCCAGCATTTTGCGCGTGATTCCGTTCGTGCTGTCACTCGGGCGGACCGCCAGACCTCAGTGCGGGATTGCGAACCGAGAATGCTCAGCTAGTCAGATCAAGAATAGTGCCCCGGCGTGCTCTTGAAGTGGCCTGTGATAGACCGCTTCTTCCTCACTTCTGGGTCCCTCGTGGGTCCCAGAGCACTCCACACGCTGGAGCTCAGAAACTTAGTATTTGAAGAAATGGCGCGCCCGGAACGATTCGAACGTCCGACCCTCAGATTCGTAGTCTGATGCTCTATCCAGCTGAGCTACGGGCGCGCATGGCCGCGAACGGCGAGGCGGCTTCCTAGCGGAGGCCGGGGCAGGGGGCAAGGGGGTTGGCGCGGTTTTCGCGGCAAGTTTCCGGCGGGGGGTTTCTAAGCGCCGACGCACGCGCCAAGTTGGGGCGAACCTCCCCCGGTCGCCGCTGCGAGTGCCTGATGCCATCCTCCGTGTTCCGCCTGTTCAGGCCCCTGACCATCGCGGCCCTCGCGTTCGGCCTCACGGCCTGTGCGAGCGACGCCGGGCGGTCCACGCAGGATCGTGCCGCCGCGGTCGATGCTGCGTCCGTCGCTCCTGCCATGCCCCAGGCGCGGGGGCCGTTCGTCTCGGCGGCCAATCCTCTGGCGGTCGAGGCGGGGATGAAGATCCTGCGCGAGGGCGGCTCGGCCGTCGATGCCGCCGTGGCTGTGCAGGCAGTGCTGGGCCTTGTCGAGCCGCAGTCGTCCGGTCTGGGCGGCGGGGCTTTCATGATGGTGTTCGACGCGGAGACGGGCGAGGTCACCAGCTATGACGGGCGCGAAACGGCCCCGGCGGCAGCGACGCCGGAACTGTTCTATGAAAACGGACGCCCCCTGGACTTTGCCGATGCGGTCCTGAGCGGGCGTTCGACGGGCGCGCCAGGGGTGGTGGCCATGCTGGGCATGGCGCAGGCCGAGCATGGTGCCATGCCTTGGAGCGCCCTGTTCGGCGATGCCGAGCAGCTGGCACGGGAGGGCTTTGTGGTCAGTCCGCGGCTGGCCGGCATGATCGCCCAGCCACGCGGCCAGGCGCGATCACGCTGGGCCAATGCCTATTTCACTAGGCCAGATGGCCAGCGACTGGTCGCGGGCGATGTACTGCAGAACCCGGCCTATGCCCAGACGGTGGCCGAGCTGGCGGCGGGCGGGCCTGAGGTCTTTTATCGGGGTCGCATTGCGGAGGAGATTGCCGCCACCGTCGCCGAGGGGCCGCGCCCGGGGGCGCTGACGACGGCGGACATCGCAGCCTATGAGCCGATCGAACGTGGGGCGCTGTGCCGACCCTACCGCGTCTATGTGATCTGCGTGCCGCCGCCGCCGTCCAGCGGGGTGGCGGTGCTTCAGCTTCTGGCCATGGCCGAGCGCACACCGGCGATCGACGGTGGCCCTAACGATGCCCAGGCCTGGATCGCCTTCGCCCAGTTGCAGCGGCTGATGTATGCCGACCGCGACCGCTATGTCGGGGATCCGGCCTTCGTCGGCGTGCCGGTACAAGGTCTGCTGGACGCCGGCTATGTGGCCGAGCGGGCGGCGCTGGCACCGGGGCTGACGGGGGCGGCCGAGCCGGGGACACCGCCGGGCGGCGTTTTCGCAGGGCCGGATGCCACGCGCGAACCGGCGGGTACCTCGCATTTCGTGATTGTCGATGCGGCGGGCAATGCGGTCAGCATGACCACGACCGTAGAGAGCATCTTCGGCTCGGGCCGGATGGCGGCAGGGTTCTTCCTCAACAACCAGCTGACGGATTTCTCGTTCGAGCCGGTGCGCGAAGACGGCCAGCCTGCGGCCAATGCGGTGGCGGCGGGCAAGCGGCCGCGTTCGTCCATGTCGCCGGTGATCATCCTGGACCAGCAGGGCCGTCTGATCGGGGCCCTGGGGTCGCCTGGCGGCTCCTCGATCCTGGCCTATAATGCCAAGGCGCTGATCGCCGTGCTGGACTGGAGTATGCCGGTTCAGGCGGCGTTCGACCTGCCCAATCTGGTGGCCAAGGGTGACGGGTTCGGGGCGGACACAGAGCGCTTCCCGGCGGAGGTCCGCGAAGGCATGGCCGCCGAGGGCATCGTCATCCGCCCCAATGCCAGCGAAAACTCCGGCCTGCATGGCGGACTGTGGCGTCAGGGCGCAAGCGGCTGGGGCTGGGACGGCGGCGCGGACGACCGGCGCGAAGGAGTGGTGAGGTTTGGGGAGTAGGCAGTAGGCAGTAGGCAGTAGGAAGGAACCTGTTGGCGACGTCCCGCAAAGGCTCTGAACCCTACTGCCTACTGCCTATTGCCTGACCCCTATTCAGGCTTGATCGACAGCTGGAAGGCGATGACGCCTTCGGACACATCGGTGTCGACGCCATATCCGGCGCGCAGGCCTTCGGTTTCGATCTCGCGGTACACGAGGCCCAGCGAACCCTGCACGGCCCCCTTGCGCATGGCCACACCGATGGAAGCGTCACCCAGGAAGTTGCCGCTGTCGTGGCTGACGCCCGAGCGGGCATAGTCGCCATCGCGGGTGCGGGCGAAGTTGTAGCCGACGGCGCGGCCCGACCCGGCGGCATAGACATACCAGCGGGGCCGCTCACCGAAAGCTTCGCTGCCTTCGGGGACAAGGCGATCGAGATTGCGGCCGATCTTGAGGGTGGCCCCGGCCTCGGTGGAGTTGCCCCGGCTGCCGACGCCGACGCCGACATGAGGGGTCAGGGTGACGTCCAGGCCCGAACCGGTCTGGCCCAGGGTCTCCGTCCAGCCGCGCACATAGGAGACGTCATAGTGTTCGGTATCCCATCCCGCGCGATCCTGCGGACCCGGAGGGACCGGCGCGCCATCGGCGCGGCGCAGGGAGCCTTCGGTGCGCAGGCGCAGACGATCGTCGAAGCCGCCGCCAGAGAACCAGACGTCACGCTCTGACACCGCTCGGGGCTCGGCGCGGTCGACGCGCGACACAGCGGCGACCCAGCGCGGCTCGATATCGGTGACGGGGGCGTTGAAGGCGGCGACGGGGCCGGTGCGCTCAAATCGGGTCAGAAGATCAGACACTGTGGTGGGCCGTTCTTCATCCCCGGCAAACGGGTCCGCCAGCCTAACGGTGTCCTGGGCGACAGCAGCGGTCGTCGTAGCCGCGCAAGCCAAGGCGAGGGCGGCAGCGGTCGTCGCTGAAAAGATCGTCGTTTTCCGCATCAACGGGACCTCCCCAGTCCGTCAACACTTCGACCCTTGCACCATGGGATCGCATTCGCCAACAGACTTCACACGCCACATATCTGGCGGTCGAACGTCGGGGATGTGGCGGAGTTCCCCTGCGACCGCCGTTCGACGGCCGCAGGAAGGTCAGATCACTGGCAGGCCAGGCACTCGTCGTAGTCGGTGCGGGCGGCGCTGAAGAGGTCGGGCTGATTGGGATCGACCTCGGCCTCCACCTTGTCCTCTGCCCCGGCGAAGGCCGCGCGCTGAACCGACTTGGAGCGCAGGTAATAGAGCGACTTCACGCCGGTCTCCCACGCCTTCCAGTGCAGCATGTGCAGGTCCCATTTGTTCACGTCGCCCGGGATGAACAGGTTGATCGACTGGGCCTGGCAGATTTCCGGCGAGCGGTCGGCCGACAGCTCGACGATCCAGCGCTGGTCCAGTTCGAAGGCGGTCTTGAAGATGCCCTTCTCGTCCTCGTCCAGGGCGTCCAGATGCTGGACCGAGCCTTCGTTCTCCAGGATCGAGTTCCAGACGGCCTCGGTATTGACGCCCTTGCCGTCCAGAAGACGCTCCAGATAGGGGTTCTTGACGGCGAACGAACCCGACAGGGTCTTGTGCGTATAGATGTTGGCCGGGATCGGCTCGATACCCGCGCTGGTGCCGCCGCAGATGATGCTGATCGAGGCGGTCGGGGCGATGGCCAGCTTGTGGCTGAACCGCTCCATCACGCCGCGCTCTTCGGCATCCAGGCAGGGGCCCTTCTCCTCAGCCAGCAGGCGGCTGGCCTTGTCGGCCTCGCGGCGTAGATGTTTGAACAGGCGCATGTTCCACGACTTGGCCATGGCGGACTCAAACGCCACGCCCTGCGACTGCAGGAAGGAGTGGAAGCCCATCAGGCCCAGACCCACCGAGCGCTCGCGCCGCGCCGAATAGACGGCGGCCTTCATCTCGGGCGGGGCGCGGGTGATGAAGTCCTCCAGGACATTGTCCAGGAAGCGCATGATGTCCTCGATGAAGCGGGGCTCTTCGCGCCACTCCAGGAACATCTCGGCATTGACTGACGACAGGCAGCAGACGGCCGTGCGGTCCACGCCCAGGTGGTCGCGGCCGGTATGCAGCATGATCTCGCTGCACAGGTTCGACTGTTTGACCGAAAGGCCCAGGTCGCGCTGGTGCTGCGGCATCTGGCGGTTCACGGTGTCGGAGAAGATCAGATAGGGCTCGCCGGTCTGCAGGCGGATTTCCAGGATCTTCTGCCACAGGCTGCGGGCATCGACGGTCTTCATGACCTCCTGGTTCTTGGGCGAGACCAGGTCGAAGGTCTTGCCGTCGCGGACGGCTTCCATGAAGGCGTCGGTGATGTTGATGCCGTGGTGCAGGTTCAGGGACTTGCGGTTGAAGTCGCCCGAGGGTTTGCGGATCTCCAGGAACTCTTCGATCTCGGGGTGATGGACGTCCAGATAGACGGCCGCCGAACCACGACGCAGCGAGCCCTGCGAAATCGCCAGGGTCAGGCTGTCCATCACGCGGATGAAGGGAATGATGCCGGACGTTTGTCCCGCGCCCTTCACCTTCTCGCCGATGGAGCGGACGCCGCCCCAATAGGTGCCGATGCCGCCGCCGTTGGAGGCCAGGGCCACGTTCTCGTTCCAGACGCTCTGGATGCCGTCCAGGCTGTCGCCGACCGCGTTCAAAAAGCAGGAGATGGGCAGGCCGCGCGCCGCGCCGCCGTTCGACAGCACGGGCGTCGAGGGCATGAACCACAGCCGGGACATATAGTCATAGACCCGCTGGGCGTGGCCCGGATTGACGCTCTCGTCGTCGGCGAAGGCCGTCGAGACGCGGGCGAACATGTCCTGGTACGACTCGCCGGGCAGCAGATAGCGGTCCTCCAGCGTCTTCTTGCCGAAGTCGGTCAGCAGGTCGTCGCGCGACCGATCGATCTGGATGGAGGGCACGACCGACAGATGGGGTCGACCCGCCTGTTCGGCGAGAGCCCGCGCGTCGATAACCGACTGCAATTCCACTGTCTTCAACGCTTCGCCGCCGGCCATGATCGTATTCGCCCTGAACTTCTGATTGATCGTCAACCGCGCCAAGGACCACATCATCTAGTGGCCCCTTCGCTTCCCCAACCCACATATAGGGCACAGATGGCTAACGAGCCGTCAACGGGGTTGACGATCACTTTCTGGGCGAATCGTATCGATGACAGGGGATGAGCCTGTGGACAGGCCGCGACGACGGCGTGACAGGGCAGGGTCATCAAGATCACGAAACCGTGAGCGGGAACGTCTCGCAAGCGTGACCGTTGGGGCGCCATGACCGCAGACCAGACCGTGACCTTTTTCCGCCGCGCCCTGCGCATCGCCCGCACCGAAATCGCCGCGGTCAGCGCGCTGTTCATCATCGCCCTGGGCGTCATGACCTTCGTCGAACTGGCGGACGACATGACCGAGGCGGACGGCCAGGCCTTCGACCAGTCCATCCTGAATTGGGTTCAGCCGGTGGCGGGCGAACCCCGCGGACCGTGGTGGATGAAGGAGGCGGCGGCCGACCTGACGTCCCTGGGCGGTATCTCGGTGCTGGCGCTGTTCGCGACCATCGCCATCGTCTTTCTGCTGATCCATCGCAAACGGCTGTCGGCCCTGTTGCTCGTGGTTGGCCTGGCGGGCGGCGTGGCGCTGAGCGAAGGGCTGAAAGCCATCTTCGAGCGTGAACGCCCCCCTGCAGCCTTTCAGGCGGTGGAGACGATCAATGCCAGCTTCCCGTCGGGCCATGCGCTTCTGGCCACCGTCTTCTATCTCAGCCTGGGCGTCATGCTGACGCGGGCCTTTCCCCGACGTCACGCGAAGGCTTTCGTGCTGGGCGCGGCCATCGCGATCGCCCTGCTGATCGGCACGACCCGGGTCTATCTGGGGGCGCACTGGGCGTCCGACGTGCTGGCCGGCTGGAGCATCGGTGCGGCCTGGGCCATGGCGCTGTGGCTGGTGGCCTATGCGGTCGAGCGGCGTCAGATCGCCCACCACTCGCCGCTGCAGGATCAGCCCGCGCCCTAGACCTCGAAGACGCGATAGGGCGTATCGCCCAGCGTCTTCAGCACCGGCAAAGCGACGTTATAGACGGGCACGCCCTTGTTGGTCCGGCCCTCCGACGCACCGCGATGGGCGTGGCCATGCACGACCAGGCTGACATTGTCGTAGCGGTCGATGGTTTCGGCCAGACGCGACGAGCCCAGGAAGGCGTGGATTTCCGGGGGCTCGCCCATCACCGTATCTACGACGGGCGCATAGTGCAGCAGTACAACTGACCGTTCTGTCCGCAGGGACCGGATAGAGGTCTCCAGCACGGTCGCGTCGTCGATCGATTCCTGCACGAAGGTTTTGACCGAGGCCTCGCCGAACGCGCTCAGCATATAGCGACCGAAGCCGCCGACGAATCCCTTGGTGCCGGCGAAGCCGACTCCGCCGATCTCATGGCTACGCCCGCCCGCCAGCATGTGAACACCGACGTCGCACAGCATGTCCATGACCACGTCGGGCTGGCCGCATTCGTGCTCGTGATTGCCCATGACCCCGACCATGGGGATGCGGCACAGGCGCAGGTCGGCGATCAGAGCCTCGACCTCTGCCGTCTTGCCGAAGTTGACCAGGTCGCCGCAGAGGCACAGCACATCGGCGTCGTCCGACACCCGCTCGAACAGGTCGCGATACGGCGAGGCCCCTTCGCCGACATGCAAGTCGCCCACGGCCGCGACGCGCAGGCGTTTGGCCGGGCCAGGCTCCAGGCCGGGCTGGGGCGTCTGAGATTCGCTGAACGTCATACAGCCTCACCTGCGATCGGGCTGCTCACGTTCGCAATGCAGGCAGAGCATATTTCAAATGGGATCATGGCGTTCCTCCAGACCCTTGCCAACCACATCGCCGAAGCCCCATTCGCTGATGTCAGCGATATAGTCCCGCGGGCTGAACAGGCGGCCACGGCAGACCTTCACACGCGGGGCTGGCAGGGCGACCTGGGCCTCCAGCCGCTCGGCCAGTTCGGTCATCAGCCAGGCCGGGATGTTGTCGCGCTCGGTTGGGTAGGCGAAGCGGAAGTTGAGCAGGTGAGCCATCAGCACCTCCCAATACAGGTCCATCTGATCCAGCAACGACTTCCAGTCGATGTTGTCGGCCTGCTTGAGAATGACGTGGTTCACGTCCGCGCCATCGTAGCGATAGCGATCCTGGATGAAGACCTTGGACAGGATCAGGGCCGTCGGCGGGGTGATGGTGACCTGATGGCCGTAGACGTCGATGGTGTCTTCGCCGAACCAGCTGTCGGACACCGCGATCGTGCCGTTCGACATGGCGAAGATCACGTCGAAGAAATGCTTGTCGTCCTTCCAGACCTTGGCGATCCAGCGCTCGTCCTCGACGTCGGTGCGGTAACCGCGCGCCTGGAAGAAGGCCAGGATGCGGGGATAGTCGCCGGGCTTACAGAAGACGTCCAAGTCCTTGGTCGGGCGCCGGATACCGGTATAGGCCGTCACCGCATAGGTGCCCGACAGCAGAAAGGGGATGCCGCTCTCCTTCAGCAGCTTCAGGCTGTCCTCGTAGAAGGCGACCGCTTCCTTGGGCGGATGAAAGCTGGGATCGAGAACGGTCGTGTCGGACATGGGCAACCCTGGGCGGCAAGGCCTGTCAAACGGCCCCGCCGTCGCGGCGGTTCCGGCGACGCGGTCGCACAGGCTGTCATCCCCAGGCTTCTCCCCACCAAACTGCGGCGGGAACACCACATCTAGCGTTGTGCGACAAAGTGATCGCTAAATAGCCGCAATTCGACTTGGCACCGCGCGCGTCTGGCCGCATGGTTAGTGCCTATCTCTTCTCCGGTTTCGCGAGTCGCCCGATGAACGCCCACACCATCATCAAGCCTGCCCGCCCCGGCCTGCTGACACCGTCAGCCGCCTACAAGCCGTTCCGCTATCCGTGGGCCTTCGACATGTGGAAGAAGCAGCAGCAGGTCCACTGGATGCCCGAGGAAGTGCCGCTGGGCGAGGACCTCAAGGACTGGGCCGTCAAGCTGAACGACAAGGAGCGCAATCTGCTGACGCAGATCTTCCGCTTCTTCACCCAGTCCGACATCGAGGTGTCGGACAACTACATGGAAAAATACGGCCGCGTCTTCAAACCCACCGAGGTGAAGATGATGCTGTCCAGCTTCGCCAATATGGAGACGATCCATATCGCGGCCTATGCCCTGTTGCTGGAAACCATCGGCATGCCCGAGAGCGAATTCGGGGCCTTCATGGAATACGAGGCCATGCGCGACAAGCATGACTTCATGCAGGAGTTCGGGGTCGAGACCGAGGCCGACATCGCCCGGACGCTGGCCATGTTCGGCGGCTTTACCGAGGGGCTGCAGCTGTTCGCCAGCTTCGCCATGCTGATGAACTTCCCGCGCTTCAACAAGATGAAGGGCATGGGCCAGATCGTGTCGTGGTCGGTCCGCGACGAGAGCCTGCACTGCGAGGGCATCATCAAGCTGTACCACGCCTTCAACAAGGAGACGGGCGTGGTCACCAAGGCCGTGGCCGACGACATCGTCCAGTGCTGCGAGACGGTGGTGAAGCTGGAAGACAAGTTCATCGACCTGGCCTTCGAGGCGGGCGAGGTCCAGGGCATGACGCCTGAGGACATCAAGAAATACATCCGCTTCATCGCCGACTGGCGCCTGCGTCAGCTGGATCTGCCGGAACTGTATGGCGGTGGCCGCGAGAACCCGTTGCCCTGGCTTCAGTCGCTGTTGTCAGGCGTCGAACACGCCAACTTCTTTGAGGCCCGCGCCACGGAATATTCCAAGGCGGCGACCCAGGGGCAGTGGCACGGTGCCGAAGGCGTCTGGGGCGAGTTCGACCGCATGATGGCCCGCCGCGATATGAGTGGCGTCATCGGCTGACGTGATCAGCGGGGGTCGTCAGATCCCCGCGTACCACTCATAGCCGCGGTCTTCCCAATAGCCGCCCTTGCCGCCGCCGATGTGGGCGAACCTTTCGACCGCCTCGATGCGCCGGATGTATTTGGCATGCTTGTAGCCCAGCTGGCGTTCGACCCGCAGGCGCAAGGGGGCTCCGTGCGGAACGGGCAGGGTCTGGCCGTTCATGGCATAGGCCAGGATCGTCTGGGGGTGGCGGGCGTCGACCAGATCGATGCTCTCGTAATAGCGGTCGCCCGTCTCGGTCTGATCCAGGGCGTCGAAACAGTGGAAGACGATATATCTGGCCTCGGGCTTCAGGCCCGCCTCGTCCAGCAGGGTCTCCAGCCGCACGCCCGTCCATTCGCCGATGGAGGTCCAGCCCTCGACGCAGTCGTGTTTGGTGATCTGGCTCTGGGCCGGGCGGCTGCGCAAGTCGGCCAGTGACAAGGCCAGAGGTCGCTCGACCAGACCGTCGATGACCAGCCGATAGTCGGCGAAACCGCCGGTCTTCAGCGCCACATAGTCCGCCGCGGCCGGATCGGTGGAACCATTGGCGCGAAAGTCCGGCGAGATTTCCGACCGGTCATAGGTCGGGGCCAGGGCGTCGCGCGGGATCAGCAGCCTCTGGGTGCGGCGGGTCAGGCCTTCGCCCATGCGGCGTGCCTGTTCGGCCAGGCTGATCCGCGCCTGATCGCAGGCCGACAGAGCCGAGGCCAGCAGGGTCGCGGCCGCTCCGGTCAGCCAGTGACGGCGGTTCATGGGTGATCTCCCGTGTCGCTATCTGGTTTGCGCCGTCCGCCCGGCCCCGCCACTGATCCCGGCGGCTCGATCACGAACCAGCCCGTGACCATGGCCCGCATGTTGTTGATCAGCCCGGTCCAGATCACCAGCCCGACATGGATGACGATGAAGCCGACGATCAGGGCCGCCGAGATGAAATGCAGGGTCCGTGCCGACTGTCGCCCGCCCATGATCTCCAGCAATATGCCGCCGATAGCGTTGAACCCCGGCGACATCGACAGGCCGGTGATCAGCATCATCGGCAGGACGATCGCGATCATGGCTAGGTAGGTCAGCTTCTGGATCACATTATAGGTGCGGGCGTGGTCGTCGGTGGGGAAACGAAACCGCGCATGGTCGGCAACGGACGCCCCGATACCCTTCAGATCCGCCGTCGTGGGGGCCAGCCGCCGCCCGAACCGCCGCGTGATCAGACCGAAGGCCAGATAGATCAGGCCATTGATCACGAAGATCCAGGCGAACAGGAAGTGATAGTTTCGCGCCTCCGCCAGATTCCGACCCTGAGGGATCAGCAACCGGTTCGGCACCCTTGGCGTGCTGACCCAGGGATCGGCGAAGGTCGAGGTCAGCCCCCAGTACAGATGCGGATGCGCGGCCAGGATGTTCAGCCCGCTCATGATCAGCACGACCACCGCCACGACATTCAGCCAGTGCGTGATCCGCACCCAGACCGGATGCCGCCAGGTCAGGGTGCGGCCATGGCTCAGGGCTCTGTCGGCGCGGGCATCAGCCGATGGCCGCGCGTTTGCGATCTGCGCGCTGTCGGTCGTGACTTCGGTCATGCTGGCCACGCTCCCGCCCTAGATGACGTCAGCGCAAAGTCTCACGACAGCCTGTTCGAGGCAATGCGACCCGCGCCATCCGCCTTGTGGGTCTTGATTGGCAACGCCCTCGACCCGATCTGGCGTCCATGACCGATTTCTCAGTGCTGGACCTGTCGCCCATTGTGGAGGGCGGCGACGCCTCGCGTGCGCTTGCCGAAACCACCGCCTACGCCCAGGCCGCCGACCGGCTGGGGTTCAAGCGGTTCTGGCTGGCCGAGCACCACAACATGCCCGGCATCGCCAGCTCGGCCACCGCCGTGGTGATCGGCCATGTGGCAGGGGCGACGAAGACGATCCGCGTCGGCTCCGGTGGGATCATGCTGCCCAACCACGCGCCGCTGGTGATCGCTGAGCAGTTCGGCACCCTGGCCTCCCTCTATCCCGACCGCATCGATCTGGGCCTGGGCCGCGCCCCCGGCACGGACGGCGAGACGGCCCGCGCCCTGCGCCGCTATTTCGAGGCGGCGGACCAGTTCCCGCGCGACGTGCTGGAGCTTCAGGCCTTTCTGGACCATCCCGTCGAGGGTCAGCGCGTCACCGCCTGGCCGGGCGCGGGCACGAAGGTGCCGATCTGGCTCCTGGGCTCCAGCCTGTTCAGCGCCGAACTGGCCGCCCATCTGGGTCTGCCGTTTGCCTTCGCCAGCCATTTCGCGCCCGAGCTGCTGATGCAGGCCCTGCAAACCTATCGCGCCGGTTTCCGCCCCTCGAAGGTGCTCGACCAGCCGCACAGTCTGGCGGTGATCAACGTCTTCGCCGCCGAGACGGACGATGCGGCCCTGCGCCTGTCCACCAGCATGCAGCAGGCCTTTGCCGCCGTGGTCACGGGCAAGCCGGGACGGGTCAAGCCGCCCGTTGACGACATCACCGCCGTGCTGGACCCGCGCCAGATCGCGGCGGTGCAGAGCCGCCTGACCTATGCCGCGATCGGCGCGCGTGACACGGTGCGCGACAAGCTGGCGGGCTTCGTCAAACAGACCGGCGTGGACGAAGTCATGGTCACGGGCATGGTTTTCGACCTGAACGACCGTGTCCGCAGCCTGGAGATCACCGCCGAGGCTGTGGCGGGGCTTTAGCCGCCTTACGCCGCGCTTACGCCAGCGGCTCCGTTCGATATCGCGGCTTTATGCGGGCTGGGCGCATCCTTGTGGGCATGGAACACGTCCTCGCCCCCCGACTGTATGAAGTCCTTCCGGAAGACGACCACTGGATCGTTCAGGTGCGCGGCTGCAAGGCGCGACTGCCCACGCGCGGTCAGGCCGTCCGCCTGGCCAAACGCTTCTGTCGAGAAGCGAAGAAGCTGGGCTGCCGCAGCGCCGTGCGCATCCACCCGCGCTCTCAGTCCAGGCTGTTCAAGAAGTCCAGCAGCAGGCCGTTGACCTCGGAGGGCCTCTCTTGCTGAAGCCAGTGCCCCGCTCCGGCCAGGACGTGCGTACCGCGCAGGTCTGGGGCCCAGTCCTTCAATCCCGCCTCATGCTGGCCCGCATAGTGGCGGACCGGGTCGCGCTCGCCGACGAGGAAGAGCGCCGGTTGAAGAATGAGCTGATCCTGCAGAAACGCCGTCAGAGCCCAGTTGCGGTCCAGGCTGCGGTACCAGTCGATCGGCCCCTTAAAGCCGCCCTTCGAAAAGGCGTCGACATACTCCTGAAAATGCTCGGCGCTCATCCACGGCGGCAGAGTGGCGTCGTCCGCGACCGTTGACAGAAAGTCCTGTCCGGCGGGGATGAAGCCGGTCGATTGCCGCGCATCCGGCGTCGCCCCGTCATAGGCATAGAAGCCCTTGCGCAGGCCCGCTGCGACATCGACCTCGAAGATGGCGTGGGCGTCCGGCGCCTGGAACTGGCTGATGTACAGCTCGCCCAGCCCCGCCCGCTTGGCGATGGCGGCCATGGCCGGGGTCGGAGGCCCGCCCGGACGGCGCGGCTGGAACGGCACGGACAGGCCTGCCACTGCTCGGAACATGTCTGGCCGCAGCAGGGCGCAGTGCCAGGCCACTGGTGCCCCCCAGTCATGACCGACGACCACGCATTGCGTCTGACCTAGCGCCCGCACCAGGGCGACCATGTCCCCGACCAGATGCAGGATGGAATAGTCGGCGACATCCTCCGGCTTGTCCGTGCCGCCATAGCCGCGCATGTCGGGGGCCACGGCATGAAAGCCCGCCTCGGCCATGGCCTCGACCTGCGCGCGCCAGCTGATGCCCAGCTCCGGAAAGCCGTGGATGAACAGGACCAGAGGGCCGGTTCCTGCCTCCAGGATCGACTGGTTGATGGTGTCGGTCTGGATCAGGCGCGTATGCATGGCCGCCAACCGATCACTCCAAGGCGCAGTCCGCAAGAGCCCTAGAGCATCGCCCCGGTCGTCCGCATGATCTCGGCGCGAAGCTCGGGCATGCCGTCGCCCTTCTCTGCCGAGGTGACGATCACCGCCGGATAGGCGGCGGGGCGTTTGGCGATGGCCTTCAGCGTTTCCGCCTGGACCTTGTCAGCCTCGCCTTTCTTGAGCTTGTCAGCCTTGGTCAGGATGATCTGATAGCTGACGGCGGCCAGGTCCAGCGCATCCAGCGCCTCGTCGTCGACCTTCTTTAGCCCATGGCGGCTGTCGATCAGCAGATAGACCCGCTTCAGCGTCACCCGCCCGCGCAGATAGTCGCGGCCCAGGTCCTGAAACTTCTTGACCGTCGTCTTGGACGCCTTGGCCCAGCCATAGCCGGGCAGGTCGACCAGCCGCATCTTGCCGTCCAGGTCGAAGAAGTTGACCTCGCGCGTGCGGCCCGGCTCGTTCGAGGCCCGGGCCAGCTTGTGCATGCCGACCAGGCCGTTGATCAGGCTGGATTTGCCCACGTTGGACCGGCCCGCAAAGGCCACCTCGGGCAGATCAGGTTCCGGCAGCTGCTCGATCTTGGCGCAGCCCATGACGAAGGTCGCGGGCCGCGCAAAAAGGATGCGGCCCTGTTCCAGTTCCTCTGGGGTGAAATCTTCCAAATCAGGCCTTCTTGAACCGGGCGAAGAAGGTGTCGATCGGGTTCTCCGACTTCAGCCGATGCATGATGATGTATTGCTGGAAGATGGTCAGCACGTTGGACCAGGCCCAATAGATCAGCAGACCGGCCGGGAAGGTGGCCATGATGAAGGTGAAGACCACCGGCATGAACTGGAAGATGCGACGCTGCATCGGGTCCGTCGCCGGCGGGCTCATGGCCATCTGCAGCCACATGGTCAGGCCGTAGACGATCGCCAGCACGCTGAGCGAGGCGTTGGTTGTCAGGAAGGTCCCGATCACCGGCACCGTCGACGGATCCCACGGGATCAGGCCATACAGGTTCCAGATGGTCGAGGGGTCAGCCGCCGACAGGTCGCGGATCCAGCCGAAGAAGGGCTGATGCCGCATCTCGATGGTGACCGTCAGCATCTTGTAGACGGCATAGAAGAACGGAATCTGGATCAGCAGCGGCAGACAGCCCGCCAGCGGATTGATCTTCTCCTTCTGATACAGCGCCATCATTTCCTTCTGCTGGCTGGCCGGATCGTCGGGATATTTCTTCTTCAGCTCCTCCAGCTTGGGCGCGAGAGTGCGCATGCGCGACATGCTCTCGTAGCTCTTGTTGGCCAGCGGGAACATGATCAGGCGCACGACCAGGGTCAGGGCCAGGATGGCCAGGCCGAAATTGCCCAGGATGCCGAAGAAGAATTCGACGATCAGGAACATCGGCCGGGTCAGGAAGAACAGGAAACCCCAGTCGATCGCATAGATGAAGCGCGGCAGGTCCAGCGACTTCTCGTAACCGGCCAGGATTTCATTGCGCTTGGCCCCGGCGAACAGGCGGGTCGTCTCGCTGATCTGGGCATTGGGGGCGATCGTCTGGGCCTGGCCTTGCAGATTGACCGAATGGGTTTCGGCCGCCGGAAGGTTCGAGATTCTGAACTCGGCCTTCACCTGCTCTGACTGCGTGGGAATGAGTGCGGCGAGCCAGTATTTGTCAGTGATACCGATCCAGCCGCCGGTCGATTCTTCTTCCTGGACGGGTTTCTTGGCCCACGCTCCGTATTTGACCGACGTGGTGGCGTATTTGCCCTCGGTTCCGAAGGTGCCGATGGCCCCTTCATGCAGGATCTGATTACGACCCAGATCATCCGGAACGCCCTGACGTTCAACCTTGCCGAAAGGAGTGATCTGGATGGACCGGGGCGTGAAGTTGGCGACCGTGTCGGTGATCGTGAACAGATACTGGTTATCGATGGCGATGCGGCGTGTGAAGCGAAGGCCTGCGCCATTGTCCCAGGTCAGAGTAATGGGCGTTGTCGGCGTCAAGGTCGTGCCCTGGGTCAGCCGCCACGGCGTGTTGCGATCAGGAACGCCCCCTTCGATATTGCTGCCCCGCCATTCGAAGATGGCTTGATAGCTGTGCTCCATGCCCTCGGGACGGAACAGTTCGACCGAGGGGGAGCCGGGAGCCAGCGTGTCCTTGTAGTTGGTCAGATACAGGTCATCCAGACGCGCGCCACGCAGCGAGAGCGAACCGGACACCGTATCCGTCTTGATCGCCACGCGATCGCCGAGGGCACGCCGTGCCTGCTCGCGATCCGTGATGAACGCCGGGGCGCTGTCGGTGGTCGCGCCCGTTCCGCCGGCTGCGCCAGACGCCGCAGCCCGCTGCTCCGCAGCGGCGCGCGCCGCCTTCTGGCGCTCGGCCTGCGGCTGCATCACGAAGAAGCTGTAGGCCAGGAGCATGAGGCCAGCGATCACCATGAAGATGATGGTGTTCTTGCTGTTATTCTGGGGAGGCATGGAGATCAGGAATCCTGGCCGGCGGTGGCGGGCGGAATGGGCGCGGGCGGGGTCGGCGCGGTCGTCGGCTTCGGAGCCGCCGACCGTGGGGTCGCCAGCCTTGTAAGCGCCGATTTCACATCGTCAAGCAAACGGTCCCAAGGACGGTCCGCCGTGCCCATGCGGGCGATGAAGACATAGTCACTGCCGGGGCGTCCAAACTGCGGCGCCAGGGCGCGGGCGGCCTCTCTCAGGCGGCGTTTGGCGCGGTTGCGTACGACCGCGCCACCGACCTTGCGGGTGGCGGTAAAGCCCAGGCGGATGGTGGAATCGTCGTCCCGGCGATCCAGACGTTGAACGACAACCGCACCACGGGCCTCTGAAACGCCTTTCGCGGCCGCCAGAAACTGGGGCCGCGAAGTCAGACGTTGGATATCTGGAAAGTCGGTCATGCGTCCGCAGACGGACGCCTGACGGATCAGGCCGTCAGGCGCTTGCGGCCCTTGGCGCGACGACGCGCAACGATCTTTGCGCCGTTCTTGGTGGCCATCCGCGAACGGAAGCCGTGACGGCGCTTGCGCACTAAACGCGACGGCTGATAGGTCCGCTTCACGGTCGGCTCCCAACGTTGAATAATGAGGCGGCGGACAAAGGCATCCGTCGCGGGAAGGGCGGGCGTATAAGCGGAGGGGCAGGCGGTGTCAACGCCGATGCGTCTGCGTTGGAGTGAAGATGGACCGTCTGAAACGCTTTCTGCCCCTGATCCTGCTGGCCGGCGTCATCGCGCTGATCTTCGGCATGGGCTGGAACCGCTATCTGTCGCTGGACACGATCCGTGACCACGGCCAGGCGTTCCGCGCCTTCACCGCCGACAACTATATCGTCAGCCTGCTGATCCTGATGGCCGTCTTCGCGATACTGACGGCCAGCGTAGTGCCGGGCGTCTTCTTCGTGACCATTACGGCGGGCTATCTGTTTGGACCCTGGGTCGGCGGGGTGGCTACTTCCATCGCCGCCACCATCGGAGCCCTGATCGTCTATGCGGTGGCGCGGACGGCCCTGGGGCAGTCCCTGCGCGAAAAGGCCGAGCGGGACGCCGGGCTGATGCAGAAGGTCTGCACCGCCATAGACAAGGATACCTTCTGGTATGTGCTGGCCAGCCGTCTGGCCGTCGTGGTGCCCTTTCATATGATCAATATCGCCGCCGGGGTGATGGCGGCCCGGCTGAAGCCGTATACGCTGGCCACGGTCATCGGCCTGCTGCCGGCGCACACCATCTATTGCTGGATCGGCGCGCGACTGAATACCTTGCTGGTCAATGACCCCGATCCGGACTTCCAGGCCCTGTTCGGCCAGTTCTGGGCCCCGATGACGGGCGTCTTCGTGCTGGCCGTCGTCCTGCCCATCGCGCTGAAGGCGTTGCAGGGCGCGCTCGGGCGCAAGGCGACGACATGACGGAGGTCGCGCCGCAGACGCCGACCCGGCTGTGGATCTGGGTGCCCGAGGGATTGCGCCGTCGGCTGGGGCTGAACCCGCCGGATGCCCTGGCGCGGCGCCTGATGCTGCTGACCATGGTCTTTGCCGTGGCGGTGGAGATCCTGATCATCACCCCCAGCGTCGCCAGCTTCCACGAGCGCTGGCTGACCGATCGGCTGCAGTCGGCCGAACTGGCCTCTGTGGCCGTCGAGGCCCTGCCCTATTCGGCGGTGGAGGACGACACGGCCGAACAGTTGCTGGCCATCGGAGGCGTTCAGGCGGTGGTGGTCGGCGACCAGGGCGTGCGGCGTTTGCTGCTGCAGGCTCCGAACCTGTCGCGGACGCCGGACCTGATCGACCTGCGCGAAAGCCGGCCGGTCTCGCGCCTGGTCGACCCGTGGCGCACCCTGTTCGGCCATCCGGACCGTTCGATCCGTGTCCAGGCCCGACCGCGCTATCGCACCGGCGACTTCATCGAGATCGTGACCCTGGCCCAGCCGCTGAAGGCCGAACTGCGGACCTTTCTGTTGAACAGTTTGATCGTGTCGCTGCTGGTCTCAATCGTGGCCGGTGCCTTGCTGTATGCCGGTCTGGCCTTTCTGGTGCTGCAACCCCTGCGGCGGGTGACCCGGTCGATCGAACGCTTCGCCCGCGATCCCGAGGCCGAGGGCGAGCCGCCCAGTGGTCGCCACGACGAGATCGGCCGCGTCGAGCGCGAACTGGCTCGGATGCAGGAAGAGGTGCGATTGTCGCTGCGGTCCCGCGCGCGTCTGGTGGCGCTGGGCGAGGCGGTGGCGAAGATCAATCACGATCTGCGCAACATGCTGACCTCGGCCCAGCTGGCCTCCGAGCGGTTGGCGGAATCGCCCGATCCGGAGGTTGCCCGCGTCCTGCCCCGGCTGGAGCGCGCCCTGGGCCGGGCTGCCGCGCTGTCGCGCAATGTGCTGGAATATGGCCGCAGCGAGGAGCCGGCGCCGCAGCGCGTTGCCGTGCCCCTGGCCAGCGCCATTAACGTCGCCGCCGAGGATGCGGGCCTCAGCGCCGAGGGCGTGAAGCTGGTCAAGACCCTGCCGACCAAGGCAACCGTCCAGGCCGACCCGGACCAGTTGCACCGCATCCTGGTCAATCTGATGCGCAATGCCCGCCAGGCCATACAGGGCGATGTGAAACGCAAGGCACCGCGCCACGGAACCGTGACGGTCACGGCGGTTCAGGAGGCGGACGGCTGGCTCATCCGCGTCGCCGACGACGGTCCGGGCATTCCCGCCAAGGTCTCAGAACAGCTGTTCGATCCCTTCGTCAGCGGGCGCGCATCGGAGGGCACGGGTCTGGGCCTGACCATTTCGCGCGAACTGGCCACGGCCCATGGCGGGACGCTCGACCTGATCGAGACGGGACCGGAAGGCACCGTTTTCGCCCTGCGCCTGCCGGACTGAGCCTCCCGTCGCATCCGGCAAGGCTTATCCGCGTTTAGGGCTATCGAAGGGCCTCACCATCGGCCAGCATCGAACCGACCTTACTCCCAGCCTTGAAGGAGACCGCATGTCCCGTCCGCTTTCATCGATTGTCGCCGCGGCAGCCTTGGTCGCTGCTGTCCTGGGCACCTCCGCCCTGGCTCAGCAGGCAAAGCCGACGCCTGCGCCTACCCAAAGCACCGCTCCGGCAGACACACCCGTGCCGGGGTCGGAGGAATGGGAGCGGCTGCGCGGCGAGACCTATCGCCCCGTCCCCGACAGCCGGCAGGACCCGGCCGAGGTGGCCGCGACCGTCGAGCTGAATGCAGGGATTATCGCCCAGAACGAGGCGGCCGCCGAGGCTGAGGCTGCGACGATCGCCGCCAACGATGCGGTCCGCGAAGCCTGGCTGGCAGAAAGCGCTCAGATCGAAGCCGATAACGCGCGCATCGCCGCCGAGAACGCCGCCGCCCAGGAGCGCTATCAGCGCGATATGGCCCTGTACGAACAGAGCGTGAGGGCCTGCGAGCAGGCGGGTGGGCGCAACTGCCGGGTCAAGCCCTGACCACAGTCTCTCAATGACCCCCTGGCCTAGACCGGATGGGTCGGCTCCGGCTTGGGCGCGGGCTCGGGCGTCGACGGCACGTCGGGCAGGGGAATGAACTCCAGCGAGTCCTCATCCGGCAGGGTCATCCGCCCGGCCTTCCAATCGGCCTTGGCCTGATCCAGCCGGGCCTGGCTGGACGAGACGAAATTCCACCAGATCAGCCGCTCGCCGACCGGCTCCCCGCCCAGGACCATGACGCTGGACGGGCGGATGGCCTTGATGGTCGGCTCGGCGTTGGGTTCCAGCACGACCATCTGACCCTCGTGGAAGGTGCGGTCGCCGACCTCGATCTCGCCCTTGGCGATATAGAGGGCGCGTTCGGAATAGCCGCCGGAGCCGACGAAACTCTTGCCCGGCGGTGGCGCGGTGCGCACCCCCTCGGCCAGTTCCCAGTGGATGTAGAACAGGGGCGACGACGTCTTCACCGCCGCCCTGGCCCCGTAGGCCTCTCCCGCGACCAGCCGTGCGAACAGGCCGTTGTTGTCATAGGCGGGCTGATCCGCCTCGCCATGGTGATGGAAGCTGGGATCGACCTCCTCGGCCTCGTCGGGAAGGGCGATCCAGGCCTGCATGCCGTGCATGGGGCCGCCCTGCGCCTTCTTCAGCGGGTCGGTGCGTTCGGAATGAACGATGCCCTTGCCGGCCGTCATCCAGTTGACCTCTCCCGGACGGATCGCCTGGGTCGCGCCGGTATTGTCCCGGTGCATGATCTCGCCCTCGAACAGATAGGTCAGGGTCGACAGGCCGATGTGCGGATGCGGCCGCACATTGATGGCCTCTGATCCCGGCGCGAACTCCGCCGGTCCCATCTGGTCCAGAAAGATGAAGGGCCCGACCATCCGGCGGCTGTGGAAGGGCAGCACCCGGCCGACCTCGAACCCGCCCAGATCCTTGCGCCGCGCGTCGATCACCATCTCGATCATCGGATCAGTCCTCCACAGTCCATGGTGAATGTGCGTTCCCGCTGCGGCTCGCGCAAGCGGGGTATGGCGCGGTCGAGCCGACAGATTTGATAGTCGTTCTCAATGTCCATGTCGGAAACGTGGATACATGGACGTGACCCCGTGGCGTCGCTATATCCGGCGTCGCCGCAGCAGGCGTTCGCCGCGCGCGTCGGGGACCTGTGCGCCCCGCCGTCGACCGCGCGAACGTGCAACCGGATCCTCGGGCGGCCTTACAAGAGGACTATCCCATGCCGTCGAACGACAGCCTCAAGACCCGTCAGGACCTTTCCGTCGGGCGCAAGAAGTACGCCTATTACAGCCTGCCTGCCGCCGAAGAAGCCGGTCTGACCGGCATTTCGCGGCTGCCGCGCTCGATGAAGGTGCTGCTGGAGAACCTTCTGCGTAACGAGGACGGCGTCTCGGTCACCGAGGCCGACCTGAAGGCCGTGGCCGCCTGGATCGACAACAAGGGCTCGGTCGAGCACGAGATCGCCTTCCGCCCGGCCCGCGTGCTGATGCAGGACTTCACCGGCGTGCCCGCCGTGGTCGATCTGGCCGCCATGCGCGATGCCATGTCGGCGCTCGGTGCCGACGCGTCGAAGATCAACCCACTGGTGCCGGTCGATCTGGTCATCGACCACTCGGTCATGGTCGATCATTTCGGCACGCCGGGCGCCTTCAACCAGAACGTCGAGCGTGAGTATGAGCGTAACATCGAGCGCTACAACTTCCTGCGCTGGGGCTCGTCCGCCTTCAACAACTTCCGCGTCGTGCCGCCGGGCACTGGCATCTGCCACCAGGTGAACCTGGAGAACCTGGCCCAGACCGTCTGGACGCTGGAAGAGGGCAAGAAGACCGTCGCCTATCCCGACACGGTCGTGGGCACCGACAGCCACACCACCATGATTAACGGTCTGGCCGTCCTGGGTTGGGGCGTCGGCGGCATCGAGGCCGAGGCCGCCATGCTGGGCCAGCCGATCCCGATGCTGATCCCCGAGGTCATCGGCTTCCGCCTGACCGGCGCGATGACCGAGGGCACGACAGCGACCGACCTGGTGCTGACCGTCACCCAGATGCTGCGCAAGAAGGGCGTGGTCGGCAAGTTCGTGGAGTTCTTCGGCCCGGCCGTCAGCGGCCTGACCATCGAGGATCAGGCGACCATCGCCAACATGGCCCCGGAATACGGGGCTACCTGCGGTTTCTTCCCCGTCAGTCGCGCCACCATCGACTATCTGACCGCCACGGGCCGCGACAAGGCCCGCGTCGCCCTGGTCGAGGCCTATGCCAAGGCGCAAGGCCTGTGGATCGACGAGACCTCGGAAGACCCCGTCTTCACCGACGTGCTGGAACTGGACATCTCGACTGTCGTGCCGTCGCTGGCCGGGCCCAAGCGTCCGCAGGACAAGGTCGCCCTGGACGTCGCCGCGCCGTCGTTCGAAACGGCCCTGACCGACGTGTTCAGCCGTGCGACTGATGCCCCGCGCTACGCCGTCGAAGGCCAGAAGTTCGATGTGGGTGACGGCGACGTCGTCATCGCGGCCATCACCTCCTGCACCAACACGTCCAACCCCTCGGTTCTGATCGCCGCCGGTCTGGTGGCGCGCAAGGCCAACGCCCTGGGCCTGAAGGCCAAGCCCTGGGTCAAGACCTCGCTCGCCCCTGGCTCACAGGTCGTCACCGACTATCTGACCGACGCCGGTCTGCAGAAGGACCTGGATGCCCTGGGCTTCAACCTGGTCGGCTATGGCTGCACCACCTGCATCGGCAACTCGGGCCCGCTGGATCCGGCCATCTCCAAGACGATCAACGACAACGGCATCGTCGCGACTTCGGTCCTGTCCGGCAACCGCAACTTCGAGGGCCGGGTGAACCCCGACGTCCAGGCCAACTATCTGGCCTCGCCGCCGCTGGTCGTGGCCTATGCCATTGCCGGCTCGATGCGCATCGACATCACCACCCAGCCGATCGGTCAGGACAAGAAGGGCAAGGACGTCTTCCTGAAGGACATCTGGCCGACCTCGGAAGAGATCGCCGCCATCCAGAAGAAGTCGGTCACCCCGGCCATGTTCGCCAAACGCTACAAGGACGTCTTCAAGGGCGACAAGCACTGGCAGGCCATCAAGATCGAGGGCGGCCAGACCTATGAGTGGGACGAGACCTCTACGTATGTCGCCAATCCCCCGTATTTCGAGGGGCTGTCGATGGAGCCCGCGCCGGTCACCGACATCGTCGAGGGCCGCGTGCTCGCCATCTTCGGCGACAGCATCACCACCGACCACATCAGCCCTGCCGGTTCGATCAAGAAGACTTCGCCCGCCGGGGTCTATCTGACCAACCGCGGCGTCGATGCCCTGGACTTCAACAGCTATGGCGCGCGCCGGGGCCATCACGAAGTGATGATGCGCGGCACCTTCGCCAACATCCGCATCCGCAACAAGATCACGCCGGACATCGAGGGCGGGGTGACCAAACACTTCCCGTCGGGCGACACCATGTCGATCTACGACGCGGCCATGCGCTATCAGTCCGAGGGCCGTCCGCTGGTCGTCTTCGCGGGCAAGGAATACGGCACCGGCTCGTCGCGCGACTGGGCCGCCAAGGGCACCCGCCTGCTGGGCGTTCGCGCCGTCCTGGCCGAAAGCTACGAACGTATCCACCGCTCCAACCTGATCGGAATGGGCGTGGTGCCACTGCAGTTCAAGGCCGACGGCTGGCAGAAGCTGGGTCTGACCGGCGAAGAGATCGTGACGATCCGTGGCCTGTCCGACGTTAACACCGGTCGCCTGCGTCCGCGCCAGGACATCTGGGTCGAGTTGTTCCGCCCGTCGGACGGCAAGATGGCCCGTTTCCCGGTCCGCTGCCGCATCGATAACCAGACCGAGCTGGACTACTTCAAGGCCGGTGGCGTGATGCCCTATGTCCTGCGGAACCTGGCGGGTGGTGAGCAGCCGACCCCCGCCAACGACGAAGCCGCGGTGATTGCGGCGCAATAGGCCTCGCGCCGCAAGGTGTAGATCGACACGACGAAACGGCCGCTGGAGCGATCCAGCGGCCGCTTTCTTTTGTCGGTTTGACGACGGACCAGCGCCCTCGCCTGTAACTGCGCGTGGCGCGACCGTTTCTGACGCATGAGCATGCCAGAATGGTCCTCGGTCTTTGACAGGTCTGAAAAACCCGGTGCTTCCAGGTGGACTGAATGGACGGAGTGGACTCTGTTTTCAGTTCGCCGTCCGACCTAACGCCCGAAGACCTCGACCCCGATCTGACCTTCGGTCGTCAGCCAAGCCCGCTTCATGCCCTGGCTGTTGAACGGCGCGGCGATGTTCCCGTCGCGGTCCAGGGCGATCAGCCCGCCGTCGCCGCCCATGTTGCCGATCTGGTCGATCACGCCCTGTGTCGCCTCGGCCAGCGACTGACCGGCCTCGACGCGCCAGCCAACCTGAGCGGCGGCGGCGACCCGGATGAAATATTCGCCCTGACCGGTGCAGGAGGTGGCGGTCCGCGCGTCGGCCCAGGTCCCGGCCGCAGGGATGGGGGTATCTCCGACCCGGCCCGGCATTTTGCCGAAGACACCCGCCGTCGAGGTCGCCGCCGCCAGTCGTCCCTGACTGTCCAGAACGCAACAGCCGACCGTGCCATGGCTCAGCGTCCCCGGCGGATGATTGTCCTCGCCCTGACCGGCCTGGGTGAACCAGGCCGCCTCATCCCCGATCGGCTCCAGCCCCTGATCATGCGCGAACAGGGCCGCGCCCTCGCCGGCCAGCATGACGTGCGGCGTGCGGTCCATCACCGCGCGCGCCGCCACGACCGGATTGCGGAACCCTTGCAGGGCCGCCACCGCTCCTGCCTTGCGCGTCGCGCCGTCCATCAGGCTGGCATCCAGCTCATAGGCCCCGGCCAGATTGGGCGAAGCCCCGCGCCCGGCGACATAGAGGCCGGAATCCTCCAGCATCACCACCGCCTCGACCGCGACGTCCAGGGCGCTGGCCCCGGCCTCTAGCCTCGCCTTCATCGCCTCCACGACCTGGCGCATATGCACGACCTCGGCGTCATAGTTCCGCTCGCGCCGCGCGCCTGCGCCGCCGTGAAGGATGAGGGCCGGGGCATGGCTCATGAGGGTCTTCCCTGTCGTCGTCCGGCCCGCTAGCGTCCCGGATCATCGTCGTCGTTTCGCCCGTCCATGCGCGACAATCCTTCCCCTGCGCAAGCCTTGGATACCTTCTTGTCGTCGTCCATCCCCGACCTTGTTCTCGACAAACGATTGAATCCCGCAGCCATGGCTCCGGCCTTTGCGCGTTTCGGGCGGACGCATATTCCCGGCATTCTGGACGCGGCCTCGGCCCAGGCCCTGCACGACGGTCTCCAGCAAGAGACCGGCTGGGTCTGCTCGACCATGGGCTCGGACGGCGGGGTCGATCTGCCGCTGGATGGTTTGGCGGCCTTGAGCCCGGAGCAGGAGGCCGGCTTTCTGAAGCTGGCGCACCGACAGGCGGCCCACGGCTTCCACTATATGTTCGACACGATCCGGATCAGCGACCGGGTGGAGGCAGGCGATCCGGTTTCTCCAGTGCTGAGGGCCGCTTACGACCTGGTCAACGGTCCGGCCTTTCTGGACTTCATCGCCGCCCTCACCGGCACCTCTCGCGGCGTCTATGCCGACATCCAGGCGACCCGTTTCCGACCTGGACACTATCTGACGCAGCATGACGATCACCGCGACGGCGCGGGGCGGCTTTGTGCCTATGTGCTGAACCTGACCCCCCGGTGGCGGCCTGACTGGGGCGGCCTGCTGATGTTCATCGATGCGGACGGCCATGTGGCGGAGGCCTATACGCCGGCCTTCAATGCCCTCAATGTGCTGAAGGTGCCGCAGGCCCATGCTGTGTCCTGCGTCGCCCCGTTCGCCGACGGTGCGCGCTTGTCCCTGACCGGCTGGGTGCGCGACGCCCGGCCCGCCAAATGAAACTCTCACCAAGGAACTCCTGATGCGCGCAGTCCTGTCCAAGGCCCCCGGCGGCCCCGAAACCCTGGTCGTCGAAGAGGTTATGGACCCCCGTCCGATAAAGGGCGAGGTCGTCATCGATGTGAAGGCGGTCGGCATCAACTTTCCCGACACCCTGATCATCGAGGACAAATATCAGTTCAAGCCGCAGCGCCCCTTCTCGCCCGGCGGAGAGGTGGCGGGTGTGGTCGAGGCTGTGGGCGAGGGCGTCACCTCGGTCCGCAAGGGCGACCGCGTCATCGCCGTGCCCGGTTGGGGCGGTCTGGTCGAGCGGCTGGCCGTGCCAGCCACGAGCGTCATCAAGATCCCTGACGGCATGGACTTTGCCACTGCCGCGGCTCTGATCATGACCTATGGCACCAGCTACTATGCGCTGAAGGACCGGGCCCAGCTGAAGTCGGGCGAGAGCCTGCTGGTGCTGGGGGCCGCCGGTGGTGTCGGCATCGCTGCGGTCGAACTGGGCAAGGCCATGGGGGCCCGCGTCGTCGCCGCCGCCTCCACCAATGACAAGGTCCAGTTCGCCCTGGAGGCCGGAGCGGACAACGGCCTGATCTATCCCTCCGGCAAGATGGACAAGGCGGCCCAGAAGGAGCTGTCCGGCGAGCTGAAGCTGGCCTCGGGCCGCGACGGACCGGACGTGGTCTATGACGGCGTCGGCGGCGACTATTGCGAGCCGGCCCTGCGCTCCATGGACTGGAACGGGCGCTATCTGGTGGTCGGCTTCCCGGCCGGCATTCCGTCCCTGCCGCTGAACCTGACCCTGCTGAAGTCGGTGTCGGTGATCGGGGTGTTCTGGGGGGCCGCCGTGGCCCGCGACCCGGCCGGCCATGCGGCCAATATGGGCGACCTGTTCAGGTTCTGGAGCGAAGGCAAGATCAGGCCGCGCATCAGCCGCACCTATCCGCTGGAGCGCGCGCACGAGGCCATTCAGGCTTTGGGCGACCGCTCGGTGATGGGCAAGGTCGTGGTGACGGTCGACGCCTGATGTCTGAGTTGGCGCTCTCACCATGGCTGGACGTCGCGGCCCTGAGTGCGGCCTTTAAGGTCCATAGGCGCCTGCACATCCCCGAAGTCCTAACCACCGACAGCGCCGAGGCGCTGACGACGGCCATGGAGGCCTATGACGGCTGGCGGGTCAGCGTCCATGCAGGCGGCGAGCGGTTTGAGATCCCGCTGAGCGGCGGTCGCGCCGCCGAGCCGGGCAAGCAGAGCTGGATCGACCAGGCCGCGTTGAACGGGGCCGACACCAGCATGCAGTACATCTTCGATACCCGGCGCATCACGGTCGAGGGCATCGGCGATGATGTCCAGGATGCGGTCGCGGCCGTGCCCGCCTTTCTGAACAGCCCGGCCTTTATCGCCTTCGTGCGCGGTGTGACCGGCGACGACCGGATCGACTTCGCCGATGCCCAGGCCACCCGCTATCGGCCCGGCCATGTCCTCACCGGCCACAACGACGACGCCGAGGGCAAGAACCGGCTCTACGCCTATGTGCTGAACCTGACCCGCGACTGGCGCGTGGACTGGGGCGGGGCGCTGATCTTTCCGGGTGCCGATGGCCAGATCGAACAGGGGTTCGTGCCGCGGTTGAACGCCCTGAATATCTTCGCCGTGCCGATGGACCATGCGGTGACCCAGGTCGCCAGTTTCGCTGGCGCCGACCGCCTGTCGATCACCGGCTGGCTGCGGAGCCACACTGCGATCTGACGGCAGGCCGGTGCCTGAAGCGCCCTAGCGGGTCGGCGTGACGTCCCCGGTTCGGGCGAGCGTGCCGCCGAACTGTCCGGCCCAGGCGGGGGCCAGCAGGGACTGGAAGGTCGAGGCGGGCAGGGCGATTTCATAGGCCCCGTCGGAATAGGGGCCGATCTGGTACGGGCCGACCAGGAAGATCAGCCCGGCCGCCTTGCCCGGCTCGGAGCCTCCCGCCAGCACGAAGGGTGTGGCCGCCGCTCGGGGGCAAGACCAGTCCGACCCGGTCAGGGTCACCGGTGCGCTGTCCGGCGAGCGGGCCTTCTTGGCGTTATTCAGCGCGGAACACAGGGCCCGGTCCAGCGCCGTCATGTCGGCTCCGGCGCGGAACAGGGCGGTGCCCGGCACCTGCGTCTTGGCCGTCTTGTCCCAGAGGATGCCGGTGGTGATCGTATTGGGGTGCGCCCCGCCGGAGTAGTCGAAATCCACGCGCTTGAGGCTGAGCAGGCCGCTCGTCTCGCCGGCTGCGGTCACGGCGATGGTCTTTTCATAGGGCGGGCGCTGCTCGTCGAATCCGGCCTCGGCCTGCTCGCCCTGCGCGCCCTCGACGAACTGGCGCAGGGTCTGAACTTCCTTGGCGTACAGGGCGGCATGGAACTGCGGCTGGGCCTTGATCGCGTCCGGCAGTGTCAACTTGACCTTGGCGAATGGCGTGTCGCTGTCGAAACTCATGGGCGCGGCTGCGGTGGTGGCGGGTGCCGCCGGAGCGGAGGACGCGTCGGCCTTGGGCGTCGTCTCGCGGTCGCGGTTGCAGGCCGTCAGGGTGGCGGCGACGGCGGCGGTCAGGATCAGGGCGCGGACAATCTTCATGGAGCAACTCCTTGCAAGGGCCATAGGACACCCAGAATAATGGCGATCGACAGGACGAACCCGGCCTCGCGATTGGATCGGAACAGACGAAGCGCCAGCGCGCCGTCGTCAGCCCGCACGCGCCGCGTCTGCCATGCCAGATGAAGCGCATAGGCGGCCAGCCCGATCCAGAACAGCGGCCCGAGGCCTGCAAAGGCTCCTGCCAGTCCGGCGAAGATGATCGCCAGCGCGTAGAAAATGCCGACACCTTTTTGGACATTGCCGCCCAGTCGCCGCGCCGAGGACTTCACCCCGACCATGGCATCGTCCTCGATGTCCTGAAGAGCGTAAATGGTGTCGTAGCCGAGGGTCCAGAACACGCCACCGAGGTAGAGGAGGAGGGCGGAGAGGGAAAGATGACCCGGCATGCCTGCGTGGGCATGAAAAACCAGGACGCCGGTTCGCCAGTAATCAGGCATGCCCGACCAGGTGAATGCACTGGTGAAGGCCGCGAACCCCATCAACACACCGAAGTTAAACGTCAGACCGAGCCAGGCTTGAGGCCACCACGTGATCCGCTTCATGAAGGGATAAGCTGCCACCAGAGCTAGTGATGCGACCCCGAGCATTACGGTGGCCCAATTCATCGTCAGCAGTATCAACAGGCTACCGAGACAGCAGACCGTGACGAAACACCACGCCTCGACGACGCTGATCCGCCCTGAAGCAACCGGGCGTGACGCAGTTCGAGCTACCTGTCTGTCGATGTCACGATCAATCAGATCGTTGAATGCGCATCCGGCGGCTCGCATAAGGCAGGCTCCTACAGCGAACAGGATTGCCAACTCGACGGCGTGCTCAACCGCGAATACTGGACGGGCAAAGATATCTCGATCAGACGCTACAGCCAGCGCGATCCCCTGCCAGCCCGGCAGCAGCAACAGCCAGATGCCGATGGGCCGGTCGAACCGGCCCAGTTTCAGCCAAGGTTTCAGCCCCTCTGGCGCATGCCGGTCCACCCAATTCGAACCGGCGTCGGGAAGGGGGGCGGACGTCATGGGTGCGGCTATTCCCGTTCCGCCTTCAGCGGACGCGACAGCAGATCCTCGATGACGCGATCGACGGTCGTCTCGCCGTTCAGCAGAGCGGCGACGGCCAGCGAGATGGGCATGTCGACGCCCATCTTGGCCGCCAGTTCGCGCACGGCGGGCGCGCTCTCATAGCCCTCGGCCACCGAACGCTTGCCAGCGAGGGCCTGTTCCACCGTCTGGCCTTGCCCGAGGGCGAGGCCCAGGCTCATGTTGCGCGACTGGGGGCTGGAGCAGGTCAGAACGAGGTCGCCCAGGCCACACAGCCCCGCGACGGTTTCGGCCTGGCCACCCAGGGCGACGCCCAGTCGGGTCATCTCCGCAAAGCCGCGCGTGATCAGGGCAGCGTGGGCGCTGCGGCCCAGGCCCCGGCCCTCGACGATGCCGCAGGCGATGGCCAGCACGTTCTTGATCGCCCCGCCGACTTCGGCCCCGATCAGGTCGGTGGCCAGATAGGGGCGAAAAGCCGGGGCCGACAGCGTCTCCATCAGCCGCTCGCCCAGGTTTTCGTCGGCGCAGGCCAGGGTGACCGCGCTGGGCAGGCCGCGCGCGACCTCGCCCGCGAAGCTGGGACCCGACAAGACGGCAGCGGGCGCATCCGGCAAGGTCTCGGCCAGAACGTCTGTCATCAGCTTCAGCGAGCCACGCTCGATGCCTTTGGAACACAGGACGACGGGCACGCCCGCGCGGTGGAAGGGAGCAAAGGCGCTCAGGGTCGAGCGCATGTGCTGAGCCGGCGGCACCGCCAGTATCAGGTCGCAGTGCCCCAGATCGGCCAGCTCCGTCGTCACCGCGACATGGTCGTCCAGGGTGATGCCGGGCAGGAAGGCTTCGTTGATGCGGTGGTCGCGGATGCTGTCGACCACATCCGGCTCGCGCGCCTGCAGCAGAACATCCAGACCGGCCGATCCAGCGACCTGGGCCAGGGCGGTGCCCCAGGCCCCTGCGCCGATCACGCCTGCGGTGCGAAATTCCATGGCCATCCTCTAAGCCTTTGCGCCCTTGCGACCCGGCGCGTGTGTCGGGGCGGTCAGGGCGCTGTGTTCGTCCAGCGGCCAGCGCGGCCGGGCGGCGGTGTCGATGTCGGAAACCAGCCCCAGCCGCAGCCGCTCCGCCCCCGCCAGCGCGATCATCGCCGCATTGTCGGTACAATAGGCCATGGGCGGGGCCAGGAAGGCAAAGCCGTTCTCGGCCGCCGTGGCTTCCAGCGTGGCGCGGATCGTCTTGTTGGCCGCAACGCCGCCGGCCACTACGAACAGGGGAAGGGTCTCGTCCGCTGGACGGTCTGCCGCATAGTCCTTCATCGCCCGGTCCGCGCGTTCGCTGAGCTGGCGAGCGATGGCGGTCTGGACGGCGGCGGCGAGGTCGGCCTTGTCCTGCCCGGTCTCGCAGGTCTGGGCTAGGCGCGAGGCGGCGGTCTTCAGCCCCGAAAAGGAAAAGTCGCAGTCCTTGCGACCCAGCAAAGCGCGCGGCAGGTCAAATCGGGAGCCGTCTCCGGAGGCGGCCAGCTTCTCCAGCGCCGGACCGCCGGGATAGCCGAGGCCCAGGGCCTTGGCGATCTTGTCGAAGGCTTCGCCCGCCGCATCGTCGATGGTGGTGCCCAGTCGCGTCATGTCGCCGATGCCGCGCACCTCCAGCAACTGACAGTGCCCGCCCGACACCAGCAGCAGCAGGAAAGGGTAATTGACCGGCTGGCCAAGGCGCGCTGATACCGCATGTCCCTCCAGATGGTTGACCGCTATCAGCGGCAGGTCGCGGGCCAGGGCCACCGCCTTGCCGAAGCCCAGGCCGACCATGACACCGCCGACCAGACCCGGCCCGGCCGTGGCGGCGACGCCGTCGAGGGCATCATAGCCGATAGCGGCGTCGGTCATTGCGCGTTGGACGACGCCGTCGATCATTTCCACATGGCTGCGAGCCGCGATCTCCGGCACGACGCCGCCGAAGGCCGCGTGGTCGTCGATCTGGCTGTGGACCACGGACGACAGAACGGTCGCGCTGCCGTCTGGAGCCAGGCTCACGACCGAGGCGGCGGTCTCGTCACAGCTGGTTTCCAGGCCAAGGACCGTGAGCGTGCCAGCCAAGGCGGGGGGCAGCGACGTCGCGTCGGTTGCCCGGCCCCCTTCGCTGCTATAGTCCGCGCCGATACTCATGGGGTCGAGGTAGCGACCTCGCCTCTGTTCCGCAACGGTTCCCGTCACCCGCATGACACCACTCGTCCGCATCGGCACGCGCCGCTCCAAATTGGCCCTGACCCAGTCAGGCATGATGCAGCGCGCCATCGGACGCGCCCTGGGTGTGGCTGAGGCGGACATCGAGGCGGCAGTGCCCCTGGTCGAGATCGTCACGACCGGCGACCGGGTGCAGGACCGCCGCCTGATGGACATCGGCGGCAAGGCCCTGTTCACCAAGGAGATTGAGGAGGCGCTGCTGGACGGGCGCGTCGACGTCGCCGTCCACTCCATGAAGGACATGCCGGCCGATCAGCCGCCGGGCCTGTGCATCGCTGCCGTGCCGGTGCGAGAGGATGCGCGCGACGCCTTCATCAGCGATGTGGTCCCCAGTTTCGACGAACTGCCGATGGGTGCCCGGCTGGGTACGGCCTCCCTGCGGCGACAGGCTCAGGCGCTGGCCCTGCGGCCGGACCTGCAGATCGAGATGCTGCGCGGAAATGTGGATACGCGGCTGAAGCGGCTGGCCGACGGCGAATTCGACGCCATCCTTCTGGCCACGGCGGGCCTGAACCGACTGGGATTCGAGGGCTTGATCCGCGAACACTTGTCTCTGGATAGTTTCCTGCCCGCGCCGGGACAGGGGGCGTTGGCCCTGCAGACGCGGGTCGAAGACTTGGGCGCGGCCTGGGTTACGGCACTGAACGATCCGATGACGGCCCTGGCCATCGAGGCCGAGCGGGGAGCCATGACGGCGTTGGAGGGCTCTTGCCGCACGGCGGTCGGGGCCCACGCCGAGATCGGCGACGGACGGTTGCTGCTGACCACCGAAATGCTGGCCCCCGACGGCTCGGCTCGCTGGCGACGCGGCGGAGAGATGATGGAGATCGGGGCGGAGGATGCAGGCGCGCAGGCACGGGCGCTCGGCCTGCGGCTGGGAGCCGAGGTGCATGCTCTGGCGGGCGACCAGAGGGTGTCGTCCTGAGCGGCGACCGCCGGGTCTGGGTCACCCGCGCCGAACCCGGCGCGTCGCGCACCGCCGGGCGATTGAAGGCGATGGGATGGGAGCCGGTGGTGCAGCCGCTGCTGGCGATCCATCCCCTGTCACCCGCTCTGCCCGATCTGGAGGGGTTTGCAGCCCTCGCCTTCACCAGCCGTAACGGCGTCAGCGCCTTTGCCGACCTGACGCCCCGGCGCGACGTGCGGGCGTTCGCGGTAGGTGAGGCGACGGCACGGGCCGCGCGCGAGGCGGGCTTCTCCGACGTGCAATCGGCTGATGGCGCATTGGACGATCTGGCCGCCGTGATCGCGCAGCAGATGCAACTCGGCGAGCGGCTGCTGGCCGCCGTGGCGCGACAGCCGGTGGCCGATCTGGCGGAGCTGCTGACCAGTCGCGTCCAGGTCGAAACCCTGGCCGTATATGAGGCGGCGGAAACCGGGGCTGTTGCGCCCGACGATGTCGCCGACATCCTGATCCACTCGCCCCGCGCCGCCAAAGCCCTGGCTGCGCTGGGAGCGAAGGCTGTTGATCAGCGCCGAGTCATCTGCATTTCCGCGCAGGCAGCGGCCTCGCTGAAAGGCCTGCCCGTCGCCGATCTGCACATCGCCACACATCCGAGCGAAGCGGGGATGCTTGAGGCGCTTGGCAAGCCCGCGCCCGCCGTATAAAGAGCGCCTCTCTCGCGCGAGCCGGTTCCCGTCCGCGCCGGGCCGCTTTAGCTCAGCTGGTAGAGCACATCATTCGTAATGATGGGGTCAGGTGTTCGAGTCACCTAAGCGGCACCACTTCATCCCATAGGACATGGACCCGGCATCGGGCGGACGTAGTTTCCGGCTGGGCACGCACGTGGGTCCTGCGTGGGATGCCCCCAGCAACAAAAGCCAGTTCTAAGACCGCCTAAACGTTCGTTTCCAATCGAGCACCTCGCTCTGTGGTGGACGCTTCGTCTCGATCTATATCCAATCGCACAGCGATCTTCGGAATTGCCCAGGAGGCGACCACGGACACACGGACCACAGACCCACGGTCGCATATAATGCGGTCCGTCAAAACGAAGGATACCGGCCCCGAGATTGAAGTTCGGCGACTGCTTCATGCAGCCGGGTTGCGGTATCGCCTTCATGGGAAAGAGCTGCCTGGAAAACCCGACATCGTTTTCCGACAGAGGAAGAAGGCGATCTTCGTTCACGGCTGCTTCTGGCACAGCCACGGCTGCGACAAGGGTCGAGCACCCAAGTCGAAGCAAGATTATTGGCTTCCGAAGCTGGAAGCCAACCGAGAACGCGATATCCGCAACGTCCAAGATCTGACATCCCTCGGATGGTCCAGTCTGACCGTCTGGGCCTGCGAGCTTAAAGACATTGATTTCTTACGGAAAAACCTCCTGGATTTCGTCTCGGACGCGAAAATAACGATCGACAGCGCCGACTGAATCGTCTAGCTTCATTCCAGATGAGTTAGAAAGGCGGTCACGAGTGCGACCTATCGCAATCGATCTATTTTCCGGTGCAGGCGGTATGAGCCTCGGCTTCGAGCAAGCCGGGTTCGACGTTGCGGCCGCCGTCGAGATTGATCCGATCCACTGCGCCGTCCATGAGTTCAACTTCCCCGAAACGTCAGTCATTTCTCGCTCGGTCGTCGGACTGACGGCGGCAGAAATTCGTCTCCGTGCGAAACTTGGAAAGCAGCCGATCGATTGCGTGTTCGGCGGTCCACCCTGCCAAGGCTTCTCGATGATTGGCCACCGTGTGTTGGACGATCCAAGAAACCAACTCGTGCTCGAATTCGTCCGCCTCGTCTCGGAGCTCGGCGCGAAGTCGTTCGTGTTCGAGAACGTTAAGGGCATCACCGTCGGAAGCCAGAAAGTCGTCCTCGACGAAATCGTCGAAGCTTTCGACAAGGCCGGATACGACGTTCGCCTGCCCTGGCAGGTTCTCGACGCCGCGTCCTTCGGCGTGCCTCAGCACCGCCAACGCCTCATTCTTATGGGCGTGAAGAAGGGCGAAAAGCTTCCCGTCTATCCCCTCCCTCTCACCAACTCGGCAGACGGACGGAAGCCAGTCCCCGAATTGCCGACGGGCCCGAACTGCGAAGACGCGATCGGCGATCTACCGGACGCTGATCGCTTCGCGGCCCTCGTCTCCACCGACGAGGTCAAGACCGCGAAGTACGGACAACCTAGCGAATACGCCCGCGAAATGCGCTGCCTCAGCAACGATGCCTGGCACTACGGCTACGTTCGGAACTGGAACCCCGGCGTCCTTACGTCGAGCGCAAGAACCGAACACACGGCAATCTCGAAACGCCGATTTTCCGAAACGGAGACCGGCAACGTCGAACCGATCAGCCGACTCTTCAAGTTGCCACCCAAAGGACTTTCTAACACTTTGAGAGCTGGCACCGACGGCTCGCGCGGCGCTTTCACAAGCCCGCGTCCGATCCACTACGCCCATGATCGATGCGTCACCGTTCGAGAGATGGCGCGTCTTCATGGCTTCCCCGACTGGTTCCGCCTGCATTCGACGAAGTGGCATGGAGCGCGGCAGATCGGAAACGCTGTGCCCCCGCCGCTGGCTCGTGCCGTTGCGAAGAGCATGATGAATGCATTGGGTCGTAAGCCGTCGAAACCGGAGAAAGCGCTCGACCTGGGCGACGCAAACCTCCTCTATTTAGTGATGTCGGAGGCGTCGGCTCACTTCGGAGTCGAAAAGCCGAGCACGACGAGAGACCGCAAGAGCGGTGCGAAGAAGCGCAAGCAACACGAAATTGAGGCAACTCGCGTCGTTCTGAGGACAGCGCATGGCTAAACCCGATCCAGCCGCCAACCGCTACAAAGTTCTAATTGAGAGCATCTTCAAGACCCATTGGTCGGCGGGTGTGAAGGAGTTCGAGTTCGAGCGCGAAGACCTGGAAACCTTCGCTGCGAAGCTGGACATCAAGCTCCCAAAAAATCTAGGCGACTTGATTTATTCGTTTCGCTTCCGCGTCGCCTTGCCGGATGGCATCGTGGCCACTCAGCCTGAAGGTCTTGAGTGGATCATCGAAGGAGCAGGACGCGCTCGCTATCGATTCAAGTTGGTCAAAGCGCAGCGTATTTTGCCCCGCGACGATTTAGTGCGGATATCGATCCCTGATGCGACACCGGAGCTTATCCGTGCATACGCGCTCGACGACGAACAGGCTCTACTCGCCATCGTTCGATACAATCGTCTGATCGACACCTTCCTGGGTCTCACAACATACAGTCTCCAAAATCACCTACGCACCACGGTGAAAGGCATTGGCCAGATTGAGATCGACGAGCTTTACATCGGGCTCGACAAACGAGGCTGCCATTACGTTATCCCCGTTCAGGCGAAGGGCGGAAACGACCAGATTGGCGTCGTTCAAACCACGCAGGACATCCGGTTTGTCGAGCAGAAGTTTCCCGGTGTTCGTTGCCGGGCGATCTCAGCGCAGTTCATGGACGGCGGCGTCGTGGCTTTGTTTGAACTGACTTTGCAGGACGATGAAATACGCGTCGTTGATGAACGCCACTATCGACTTGTGCCAGCGGATCAATTGGATCGCGACGCGATCCGTAACTACCAAGAATAATCGAGCTCGGTTGTCCAAAACTCCCGCAGCCGAATGAGAATGTCGGGGAAAACAGGTAGCAAGCTCTAGTTTGCGTTGCCCGCATAACGCGAAAGACGATAGCCTTAGTCGAAGCGGGGAACGATGAAACTAGAAACAGTCACGATCACAAACTTCAGATGCTTTGGCAGCAGCGCGACCGAAGTTGCTTTTGAGAGCGATCTGACGACATTCGTCGGAAACAACGGTTCCGGGAAAACAGCCGTCCTAACGGCGCTGGCCAAAATGTTTGGGATTTCGCAGGGACAACGGGCCGTGCGGGAGCAGGATTTCCATGTTTCGCCTGAGAGCGAGGCCGTGGAGTCCGGAGCCACATTGTCGATCGATTGCGTCCTCGGATTTCCGGAGCTTGAAGACGATGACGATGAGGACGCTGCAGACGCGGTACCCGATCTTTTTCATCATATGTCTGCGACCGGCGACGGTGAACCGCTCAAGGTCAGAATGCGGCTCCAAGCCACTTGGTCTGACGACGGAACTCCAGAGGGAACAGTCGATGAGGAGATCAAATGGATCCCTTCCCTCGGTGAGTTCGATTGGGAGGAATGTCGAAAAGTACAGCCGGTCGAGAGAGGCTTTATCCAGCTAATCTATGTCCCAGCGTCTCGAAACGCGGCGGATCAGGTTGCTGCGCTTTTGAAAGGGCGGCTATGGCGAGCGGCTCTTTGGTCCGACGATCTTGCGAAGACCGCAGAGATCGGCGCGGACGATGTGCAGACCCAATTCGATTCAGAAGAACCCGCCAAGTTCATCACCGAGAGGCTGGAAAAGCGTTGGCAGGAAGTCCACCAGGCCGACACCGACACCAAACCTTCGATGCGTCTCGTCGACAGCGGGCTCGAAGAACTCGTCAAGAAAGCGGAATTCGTCTTCTATCCCGACGAGGCCAAGCAAGTCCGTCGGCTCGACGATCTAAGCGACGGTCAACGGTCGCTCTTCCACATTGCGCTGACCGCAGCGACCCTGGAGATCGAGCGCGACGCTCTCGCCTTGTCTGCCGAGGCATCCGTTTTCGACCAGGATAAATTACGGCGGACGCATTTGACGATCCTTGCGATTGAGGAGCCTGAAAACAGCCTCTCTCCGTTTTTCCTATCGCGAATAATGAAACAGGCTCGCGAAATTGGCGAGATGACGACCGCACAGGTGATCGTGTCCAGCCATAGCGCGAGCATCCTCGCGAGGGTCGAAGCCGACGAGATCCGATATTGTCGGCTCGATACGGAGACACGGAACAGCTCGGTCAAGCGTCTGACCCTTCCAGACAGCTCCACCGAGGCCGGTAAGTACGTTCGGTTGGCGGTTCGAGCCTATCCGGAACTCTACTTTGCGCGGTTCGTGATCCTCGCGGAAGGCGATTCTGAATCGATTATGATCCCGCTTGTCGCCGACGCGATGGGCGTTCCACTCGACAGATCGTTTGTCCCTATCGTGCCGCTAGGCGGGCGTTTCGTCACTCATTTTTGGAGGCTCTTGAACGACCTCGATCTTCCACATGCCACGCTTTTGGACCTGGACTTGGGACGAGCGCACGGTGGGGCGAAAGTGATCGCTGCGATCGTGGACGACTTGAAATCGGTCGGTCGAACGATGGCGAACAACAAGCTGGTGAAAGATGGCACGATCAATCTCGACGAGATCGATGAAATCGATGACGCAGAGCTTCTCAGCGAAGATCAGGATCACCCTTGGCTCATAGCGCTCCGGCGAGAGAACGTGTTCTTTTCGTCACCAATCGATCTCGACTTCTCGATGCTGATTAAATTTCCAAGCGCCTACATGATCAAGAGACCGGGCGGTTACGGTCCCCGAAACACCGCGAAAGCCATCGAAGCGAAGAAAGAAAGCACGCTCAAAACAGGCGGCAACCCGGCCCTGTATGATGATAACTTCGACGACCAGTTCATTTGGTATCCCTACTTGTTTCTGAGCGGTAGCAAGCCGGACGCTCACCTTGCAGCCAGAAGCGAGATCGCCGATGCCGATCTCGCCAAGGATGCGCCCGAGGAGTTGCTTAAGCTCATCAAACGCGTCTCGACCAAGCTCGGCCTATGAAGCTGATTTCCCCGGAAGATTGGGAACCTCAAGGCATTGATTTTCTCGAAGATCGCGCCGTCGAGGCGTTGCGCGAGACATGCCAGAGCGTGTCTGTCACGGCTGGAGCTGGCGCAGGGAAGACCGAGTTCCTCGCTCAGAAAGCTGCCTACCTGCTGCAGACCGGACTGTGCCCCGATCCAAAACGGATTCTGGCTATCAGCTTTAAACGCGACGCCGCTCAAAACCTCGCTGAGCGGGTGAAGAAGAGGTGTCCAGACGAAGGCCATCGCTTCGTCTCCCTCACATTCGATGCGTTCACGAAGAGCCTTATCGACCAGTTCCGCGAAGCGATCCCTGGACGTTATCGTCCCCCGGCTGACTACGACATATCCTTCCCGACCAGGGATACTTGGAACGATTTTTTCCAGCGTCTCAGCATTTACGACATCAATGCTGGCAGCCTTGAAAAGCTCGTCGCCAACACTCAGCTTCCCATCAAGACCGCTTCGATTTCGCCGCGCGCAAAAGAAATTCTCACAGCTTATTGGGTGGACCAACTCGAAGGATCGGCGGGCGCAAACCTCACTTTTGCGATGATTAATCGCCTTGTCGAAAGGATGCTCCGCGAGAACGAGCAGATTAGAAAGGCACTGCTAGCGACATATCCCGTCGTTTTCCTCGATGAATTTCAGGACACGACAACCGCCCAGTTTCAAGTCGTACAGGCGGCGTTTCAGAAGACCCAAACCATGCTGACAGCGGTCGGAGACGACAAGCAACGGATCATGGGTTGGGCGGGCGCGATGCCCGATGCTTTTGCGACGTTCAGCTCAAACTTCTCAGCCCGTCCCATCACCCTTCTCTCGAACTGGCGTTCGCACGAAGATTTGGTTTCAATCCAACACCTAATCGCAAGCAGGATCGATCCAGCGGTCGAAGCCGCCGTGGCGAAACGACCCCGCCACGTCGATGGTGACGTAGCAGCAATCTGGCAGTTCCGGACTGCCGATGAGGAGGTGAGTTTTCTCGCGGATTGGATCGCGGAAGAAGTCGCATCAGGCCAAGTCGAGCCTCACCATATCTCAGTTCTCGTTCGAAACTACGCTGATCGCATAGAGAAGGACCTTGCGCCTTCCCTTCAGGCGAAGGGGCTTCCGCTTCGCAACGTTGCTCGCGCCGTCGGCGGCGTCGCGATCCAAGACCTTCTTGCGGAGGATTTGACAAAGATCCTGCTCCCATTTCTTCGCCTGGGAGCGAAGAGACGCGATCCCGAAGCCTGGGCTGCTGCGCAGGTCCAAATGCAGTTCGTAGATACGACCCTCGACGATGACGAGGTTAGCTTGCAGCGGTTGAACCGACGCACAGAGACACTCTCCCGAGAAATGCGTGTCTACATGGGCTCCAACCCACCAACGAAAGGGGCGGCCACTGGCCTCGTCTCAACGATCATCGACGAGGTAGGCGAGAACGCGATCCGGCAGAACAATCCGAGCTACAGGCGCGACGCAGACTTCAAACGTGTTCGCATCGGCTTCACAGCTCTCCTCGAAGAGGCGCTCCTTGGAGGAGGTTCTTGGTCCGAAGTGCTGGATCGCTTCGAAGGCGTCGGCCAAGTGCCCCTGATGACCGTGCACAAGAGCAAGGGTTTGGAGTTCCACACGATCATCTTTTTCGGGCTAGACAATAAAAGCTGGTGGAGCCTCACGCCAGACAAGACGGAGGAGTTGAGCTCATTCTTCGTTGCATTCACGAGGGCAGAACAGCGGGCTTTCTTCACTTGCTGCTCAGAAAAAGGCGGACGGATTGCTTGGCTTGAGAACCTTCTCGGCGACGCAGTGCCTCGCATATCCATGCCTAAAACCGATTAAGCTTGAGAAGCAAGAATGTCCTCGATGCTCGTTGTGTAACACGGCGCAAGGTTGCCTCGTCGCATGGGCCATCCGGCGCGACCTATTAGGCTGCCTGGTCTAGTTGTCCCTTTTTCCATAGCGCTCGTTGATTGCGTCGAGAGCGCCTATGAGAGCCCTTGATGTTTCGGGGTTTCGGGTGGCGAACATGTCGGCGACAGGCAGTTCGTGGAGCTCATTTTCATCGAGGCCGAGCTCCCAGGTTGATGCAGTGCTTCGTTTCCGTGCGTTGCGTCATGCGCGATGCTCGGTATCTTATATGAAGAACGGATAGGGAGCCCGACCTTCAACACCTTGGCACTGCAGCCTTTCGGAAGGTAGCCGGCCCAACCCCGGCCGAAGCAATCTCCTATGAAAATCTAGGCCTTAGCGTCGACCACTATCGCTCCCCGCAGGCACCATCACCACACCCCCTCCCATAGCCGTCGTGACGAAAGTCTCGGCGGCTTTTTCATGCCCTGAAAGGACCAACCCTCATGCTGCTCACCGATCGCGACGCCGTAACAGCCGCCCTAACCGATCCTACCCTCGACCCCATTCTGCGCGCCCTTATCAGCCTTCGCGTCTGGCAGATCGACACCGATCGCGATCATCCCCTCAGCGATGTTCTGCAGATCGTTCTCGTCCATCCTCGCGACCCGCCGGAGACCATCCTGGAGGCGATGGGCTTCCCAATCATCCTGGACGAAGCCGATCAGCCAGGTTTCGAGTGGATGGAAGACCACGGCTCTCATTTCGAGCTGGCGTACGTCCTGAATGACGAAGCCGGCATGCTGGTGTTCGTCCCGGACCATCCTGACATCGATCCAAGCCTGCGTGCCTACTGCCTGAAGTTTGCCGGCCGATCACTAAACTCGACAAACTGAAGATCAAGCGTTCGGGACCGCCGACCCCGGCCGCGCTTCGTTGCGCACACCTGCGAAACTGAAAACCTGCGGTTCTGAACCACTGCCCTCAACCTAAGCCCACCCACCGCCCGCGCACCGTCGCGGGCTTTTTCATGTCCGGAAGGTAAAGACCATGCTGAACGTTTTCGACCGCGCCTCGTTTGCGAGCGCGCTCAACGAGCCCCACCTCGACCCCGATCTTCGAGCCCTGATCGCTTTGCGTGTTGGCCAGCTAAGCCATGACGCCAAGCTGTTCGTCATCCAGGGTGGTGACACGCCCGATGTCATCAACGCCGTCGTTGGTTTCGCCATCACCGGAGCCGACGCCGAAGCTTTTGACTACGATGTTATCTCGGACCACGGCCGGTGGTTTGAGATCGCTCTAATCCTTAACAACGTTCCGACGCGCATCTTCGTCGAAAACGATCCCGGCACCGAGTTGGGAATCCACTACCTCTGTCTCGCTCACTTCTGGCCTGACGAAGAGGGAGGGGGCCGATGAACAAGCTCGCCGGGCTCGTGACGTTGTGCGTCGTCCTAGCGATCATCAGGGCTGCGTTGATTGCATTGGTCGTGGCATTGCTGCTGGGGCTTCTGGTCCTGTTCATCGCGCGACCTAAGGACACGCTCGTACTGTTGGGTGCCTTCGTGTTGACGGGTCTGGCGAACGCTCGCCCTCTCGCCTTCATCGCCGCTCTGGCGATCATCGGTGTTGCGGTCCTAGTGGCGAAAGCAAAGCAGAAGTCACCAACTCTGCGGCTCTTGAACGATGATTGAGGTCAGCGATTAGATGGCCAAAAGGAGCTAGATCGCGATCTTCTCAGGCAGCCGTTTCATCACGTCGGCAAACAACCGAGTGGGATCAGCACCCATCGCGTTCGCCAAGGCAACGAACTCCATCACATCAACCCGGCGTTGGCCCCGTTCTATGATGGATATGAACGTCTGATCTTTCCCAACCCGCTCTGCCAACTGGGCCTGGGTGAGACCCGACTTCTCACGCGCGTCTGAGAGCACTGCGACAAGATGCGGATGTCCACCGCCGAAAATTGTCTTGGGCATCCGATGAGCCGCCGATGCTGAACCGGCTACCCAACTATATGGAAAATTCCCGTAGGCAGTTTTTCCGTAACATGGAATAATTCCATGTCTCCCAACTGAACCTGCGCAAATCGGAGCGCAGCTAATGAAACCCTCAACAAATCACAAGGATTCCAAATGCTAACTTACGTAATGGCAGCTGCAATTGTGGCGCAGTCACCGGGTTCAGCTTCACCCTTGGAGGTAGCTCCTACGGCTCTGCAAACATCCCTTCGAACCAATCCATCACAAGAGGCTGCGACTTGGAGCAACGCCGAAGTAACAGCTTACCTAAGAGCGTTTGGTCCCGACAGGACGGGTCCGGCAGACCCATTCGCGGTTCCGCCTTTACCAGGCGAAAACATTGTTCTGTCGTTTCCAATCCCCGCTCAAATGGGCGAGCTGGAAACCTACTGGACCTACGATCTCAAGGGCCAAACAATGACTGTGGTGGCGACGGAGGATGAGAGTGCGACAGGTCGTGCGCTCATCGTTGACTCGCCACCTCAGACACAACTGAACATGCGTGGATGGGCACTCGGTGCGAGAAGAGGTCCACCGACTATGGATTTTGTCGGCAACCGCCAAATCCCAGTGCGGACGATCCAAGTTATGGGGTTTGGGCAAGTCCAAGCTAGCCGTGTCTTGGGATCAAGCGCGGAACCAAGGGAATTTCGGCACACTTTTTCAATCGAGCCTGATGCAGCGCGTGCACTATCTAGCCACTTGCAATTGCAGGTCTCCGGAAAGGCGCGGCCCTGGCGCGACGGGCAATGGACTTTATGCGTGCATGATCTGAGCAAGATGCAGTCGGGTATCCGGGTCAGATCCTGCTATCTGACAGGTGTTCTCGAAACTTACCGAATAATCGACAAGCGCGATGGATCGGTTATTCACGAGTGGGACCCTAGCTAACCGCTCACCCTGGCGGATCGCGCGCGAGCAACGCTCTTGAGCGATCCGCCACCACGACGCCGGACGTCTGTCGTCTTGACCCCGCACTGGCTACCGCCTACTTCAGCGACACCCAACACAACGACGCCGCTAAACGGCATTGTCGTTTGAGCCATCTAGCCAATGGCTCACTTCCCTTGGAAGTATCGGCCTCCTGCAAGTGCACTTGGAAATCTCCAGTCCACCCTAAGCAGAGGAGGCTCGTGTGAACCACGATCCCGAAGCAATTTATGACGACGATCCGGATAAGCCTCCGGCACCAAGGACTTTGCGTGAGAAGGTTGCGGCGCGGCTCGGTATTGACCCGCGCGAACAGCTGGCATCTCCGGCTCCCCCATCAGACGATACGCCACCAGCCCATGCGGTCCCCGCCGCTGAAGTCGAGACCGATACTTCTCGCGCCAAGTCCGATTCCCCAGCGCGATCTCACCCGATGATGCGGTTTAGTCTGCGCGGTAAGGCAGACGAGCTTGAGGCTAGAGCGGCGAACACCAAGCCGCTGCTTGGTTCATTCATCATGGATGGACAAGCCACGATGATCTACGCTGCGCCCAACACTGGCAAAACATTGATCGTGTTTCACTTGATCCTTGAGGCAATCGAGCAAGGCCGTGTGAATCCCAACAATGTATTCTTCTTCAATGGCGATGACGGAAGTCAAGGATTAGCTACGAAAGCCCGGCTTTTACAGGATGTCGGTGCCCATATGCTGGCTCCGGGTCATATAACATTTAAAATCAGCGACCTTACCGAGGCTATGAATCAAGCAATCAAGGAAGATTCCGCCCGAGAAACTGTGATCATCATAGATACTCTCAAGAAGGCGACTGACCTGATGGATAAGAAGCGTACAAGTGAGTTCGCACAAGTTTGCCGTCAATACGTAATGGCGGGCGGTGCAATCCTTGGGCTGGGACATACGCGCAAAAATCCCAAAGCCGACGGCACCCCTCAGTATCAAGGGACTACTGATATTCTGGAGGATTTCGACGCGGTCTACATCGCGCAACTGCTTGAAGCGAAAACAGACGCTAGCCTTCGGGTAGTCGATTTCAGAATGGAGAAGAAGCGGGCCGACAGCCCCGATCACGTGTTTTATGCCTACGCTGCGGACCCCGGCCTAAGCTATGAAGAGAAGTTGGTTTCGGTGCGCACTGTCGATCCCAGTGACCTGGACGACTACGTCTCGGTCGAGAAGTTTAGTCATCCTGAGGTGATGACGGCGATTTCGACCCTGATTCAAGACGGTGAGGGCGAGGGCCAGATGGCTTTGATGCGCAAGGCCGCCAAAGCCGCCGGAGTATCCGAGCGCGTCGCGCTACGGGTGTTGCAGGAGTTCACTGGAACCACCTCCCGTCAGCATCTGTGGAACTTCCACACAGGTCATAGAGGTGTCCGGCTGTACGAGCTGCTTGAGCAGGGCTGACGCCGCCTAGCGTCGCAGTTTTTCAGTTTAGCAGTTTCACAACGGAATGCGTCGGGATCGCCTGGGGAGCTCGCGCGAAACTGAGAAACTGGGATTCTGCCCTGGCGCAAAAGGCTGCCGGCGCTTCAACAGGCTGCCCCTGGGCACGCTCAACGCCCTTCGATGGGCCCACCATCCCCGCCCCCGACGCGCCGCCCCAGCGGCCGTCTCTGGGGCAAACGCGGGCCATCCTGCACCGCTCGAACCTCCTATCACCCACCCACCCCGCGCAGGTCGCGGACACCGGTCGCTCGCGTGTAACCGCGGCGGTCCGGCTGGAGGATCATCATGACAAACCACAACGCCGATTTGGACGACTACATCTGGCCTGAACGCGACCAACCAGACGATGAAACTCGCGCTGTCATTGCCCTGCTGGCTTTCATCGGCGGCGGCCTGACCGACGGACCGATAGCCTTGGCTGAGGCGACGGCAAAGGATGCGGGTGTGCCGGTCCTTTTAGCGTTGGCCATGCTGCAACGTCACACTGGTTCCGGATCGAGCAGCGACCACTTCTGGGATGTTCAGCGCGTGATCGGCAGCAACTGCCAACACTACACCTTGGTGCCACCCGCATGAGGCTTAGCGAAGCTGGAGGGTCTTCTATCCGCCCCCGGCCCACGCTCTACGCCCTCTGTGGGCCAAACCACCCCAGCCGCGACGCGGGCCTCATACGGGCCTGTCGCAGCCCCTGCGTGCCGCATGCGGTGCCGCTCCACCCCCAACCACTTAATCGGCTCCGGCCGTCCGTTTGCCCTCATCCGGCGCGGCCGCCCGGCGGCCTGACCCTTCAATTCACGATCAACAGGAGAACACGATGCCAAAGGCGCATCTCGACCACGCATTCGTAACCGCCGCCGTGTGCAAGCCCGGCCAGAACAAAACTGACTACTACGATCTGACCGTGACCGGCTTCGTTCTGGAGTGTCGCCGGTCAGGCGGCCGGACCTACTACCTGCGTTACGCCGACGCAGCTGGAAGGCAGAAGCAATACAAGATCGGACGGGTCGAGGACGTGACCTTCGCAGCCGCCAAGAAGCAGGCCCAGCGCCTTCGGTCTGAGGTTGTGATGGGCGGCGACCCAGGCGCGGCTAAGGCCGATGCGAAGGCGATTCCGCTCTATCGTGACCTGGCGGCCATGCACCTTGCTGATGCGAAACTGCACCTGAAGTCCTATGCCACCATGGAGGCGTGCATGCGCAATCACCTGCTGCCTAAGTGGGGGAAGATGCGGTTGACGGACATAACCAATCGAGGTGTCAGTCAGTGGCTTGCTGATAAAAGGGCCGCCGGGTCATCACCTGCAACCGTCGAAAAGATGCGTGTAATACTGGGCCGGTCGTATGTGCTCGGTCAGCGGTGGGAAGTACCAGGAACCGTAAGGAACCCAACGCGCGGCATTGCCAGGAAGCCCCTGAATAATGCCCGTGAGCGGTTTTTATCGGCGGAGGAGGCGGCTCGGCTACGCGAGGCTGTGGCGGCATCGGAGAACAAACAACTGCAGCATATCGCCGGTTTGCTATTGCTTACGGGTGCCAGAGTTCGTGAGTTGCTGGATGCTAAATGGGAACATTTTGACTTAGACAGACAGTCATGGCTTATACCTAATAGTAAAAATGGTAAGCATCGCCACGTTCCATTGTCGAAAACGGCCGTAAACATTATTGAAAAACTGCCAAGATACAAAGGCTGTATATTTGTTCTGCCTAATCCAGAAACCCTAAAGCCTTACGTATCCATTAAGCACAGCTGGCAGACGGCCAGGAAGGCGGCAAAGCTGCCGGGGCTCCGAATCCACGATCTGCGTCACTCTGCAGCGTCGTTCATGGTCAACAGCGGCGTCGATCTGTTCGCTGTCGGCAAGGTGCTGGGTCACGCCAGCTATCAGTCCACGCAGCGGTACTCCCACCTCGCCAACGACACCCTGCTGGCTGCCGTCGAGGCTGGTGCGGCGAAACAGGCTGCGGCCTAACCTTCACCCCGCCTCGTGCGCTCGCTTCGGCTGGTGCGCGGGGCGGGGCTCCCTTTATTTTTCGTTTGGTCCGTCATGCGCATCAGCGCGCCTAATGGACATTCCAAGAAGCGGACGCCGAAACGTCCGCTGTGGGTGGAAAGCGGACTCTGCCTATCGCGCGAAACCTCGGTTCTCTTAGGCCCCGAACCGGTCATCGATTTAAAGCCGAGAAGTGGCGCCACCGGCTAGAGGTGCGTGCTGGACTTGTCCCAGTGCGGGCTGACGCTAATCGGCGGGTCGTAGCCCCAAGAGCGTCAGCGTCGTGCGCCGAACCGCCGCCCATCCGGATTCGCCGGGTGTGACGACATCGATATGGTCAGCATCGGCGATAATCTCGAAGGCGACGTCATCACCAGCCGCGCGTGCCTGCTGCTCGAACATGGACATTACGACAGGCGGTATGACCTCGTCATCGCTCCCGTCGATCAACCTGATCGGTATGCCATAAGGCAGGAGCCGACTGGGTGAGGCATCGGCGTAGATATCTGGCCGATCTTCATTTGGCTCGCCCATTACGCGCTCGAAGACTCCGGCTCCGCAGAAGTCGGTGGCCACTTGCCGCAGCGGCTCGATGTCGCCGGGAGCCGCGACCGCCACGACGCCAATAGGCTTCAACGGATCAGGGCGATGCAATGGGCTGGAGACGGGAAGGCGATCGCGCGCTGCTGCCCATAGCGCAAAGTGTCCGCCAGCCGAGTGACCAACGAAAACCACGCGGTTTAGGTCAAGGTTCAGTCGGGGTGCCTCCGTTTTGATCCGGTCGATCGCGGTGGCGACATCGTTGAACAAGTCTGGAAAGGCGGCATCCTCGTCCGTCCGGCGATACCCAACGCTCCAGACCGCGACGCCGTCGCGGCTCAGCGCGTCCAGGACCGGGCGGACCTGAGCGGGGCCGCCGTACTGAGTGATGTAGCAGCCGCCAGAGATGAAGATGACCACTGGCTTGGGGCCATCACCTTCCGGCAAGAAGACCTCAACACGCTGCGAGACCGCGTCCCCATAAGTCACAACTTCGTCGGGCATCGGACCGCTCTGCGTAGCTACGCTGTAAAGCGGGTTCGCGGCGATCCTTTCGGGAGCGGCGGGCTGCGATCTATCTTGAGCCGACACCCCGCCAGCGATCATCATGGTCGCCAGTATCGTCACCGACAAACGCATTGAAGCCTCCCCCACTCACGACACGCTAGATGTGGAACGCTGTTTTGCCAAGGCCGGTCGTCAGTGTAGTAGCAGCTAGCGGGGCCGCTCTTCATTTCGCGAAAACTGGAAAAGACTCGGTCAGACCAATGTCCGCTAAGGGTCGAAAGCGGACGGTGGCTTCCCGCCTAGACCCAGACATGCTGGACGGCCCTCTATGCGGTCAGCCCACGTAGTTTACGGTCGACCATCCTATGCTGCGTTGACAGGTCCGACATCGTTTGATCGAATGAGCCAAGTTTCGATGCGGCTTGATACAACGCCCGTGACGAAGGATGCGTCTGGCGTCTTGACAAGCTTCGCGCGCATCCTCTCGGCGTGGGCTGTTTGAGTTGTAAGGTCCTGATCCGAACTATCCTACCAAAGCTTTGCTACGTTCTGTGCGCCTAGCCGCTCCATCCAGGGCTCGCATTTGGTTCTCATCTGGCCGGTAACCAACTAGTAGATAGGCAGCTCTCATGCCGCCGAAACGCCGAATGTAGGTTTCTGGATTAGCCGACATTGGATCATTCAGAATAATCGAATTGTCGAGCCGGCCATGTTTGGACAATAGCCTTCGGAGCGCGTCTAAGAGTTGGGTGTTGGAATATCGACGACCATTATCTTTTAGAGCCTCGTTAGCACTTTGTAAGGCCACAGATAGGTGAGAATACCGCTGAGGCACCGGCAAGCCCACCACTTCTCTTATTTTTGAAATCGATCCCATCCGACACTGATAAAAGCCGGGGCTCCACTGGCCATACTTTCCAAGGGTTTTCAAATTGACGTTACCGTAGGCAGTCGCGATGCGGTGCAAATCCTCTAAAACTTCCTCATTGGTAATGTAACGGCGACGTCTTTCCCTCTTTCTCCTGGCGGCCTTGAATATGGCACTGGAGATGATGGGCGGCGCTGCGTTTTCGACGATTAGCCACTGGTCGGATGGTGTTGGGAGCTTGACGGTAGTGCCGATTTCCCGTGTGTAACGGCCCCCCACTAACCGACCGGTATAAACCTCGTTGCCCAATACGCACCCGACGCTCGTGTTCGTCCAAGGTCCGCCAGCCTTGTTCTTATGGCCCTCTGCCTGAAGCTGCTTCGCAATAGAGGATATCGATCCATGTTCGGACAGATACATTCGGAAAATCCGACGAACCAGAGATACTTCGTCATCCGACGCATGTACAAGCCGGCTATGAAGACCCTGGCGCTTTTTCCAAGCTGAACCCGCTGGCATCTCAACCGCGCGCCCAGCTTCATCGTAAACTTGAGCCTTGAGCCCAAACGGGGGTTTTCCACCCATCCAGTAGCCTTGGGCCATCAACCCCCGCTGTGCGCGACTAACCTTCTTGGAAAGGTCTCGACTATATTCCGCAGCCATCGTGCGCTTGAGGTGTTTGAGAAGACCGGCAGTTGGACTGCCATCGTTCTCGAATGCTTCGTTGCAATACGCCACCCTCACCCCAGCCTCTGAGCACATGAACTCGTAGTGCGCCGCTTGATCAGGGTTCTGGAAACGTCCCCAGCGGCTAACATCAAACACAAGGATCACGCTGAAGTCGGCACCACCGCTGACAACATCGGCAAGCAGGCTTTTAAGACCCGATCTCTTCTCGATCGACAACCCGCTAATACCTGCATCCGTGTAGGTCTTCACGATCTCAAGGTTCTGCGTCTCTGCGTAAGCAGCGTTGGCAGCGACTTGGGTCTCGATAGAAAAATCCTGTCGCTCCGTCGACATGCGCAGATACTGCGCAGCAGGCATTCGAGTTGGAGATTGCTTCGGCATCCCTCTCCTTACCGGATGGCGCATGGTCTCAACTATCTTTTGATCCATCTGAGCCTGTTAGCTAGGCGATGCACACGCTGTAACAGCGATTGCGGACTGACGCGTAGGGGCGGAAAGCAGACATCGAGCCTATTTCCTGGCCGCTGAAATTCCGAACGCCCGCGGAGGGGGGTGGCAGAAGTTTCGATCTAATACTCTGCACTCATGTCACAACATCAACACGCCGTTTCCCAGCTGCTTCCTTGGGGGGGGCTGGTCTATAACTTTGACCGAGGTGGCAAACGGCAGTTTGAGAGCCAGAGGCGTCGGGCCTGACGGAATGATCATCGAACGCGGGGGAACTGACGATAGTCGCCTGCTAAATCAGTTGATCGCAGACGCCATAAAGCTGGCCGCCTAACCGAACCGAGGGTCCACAGTGGGTCGATAGCGGACATCGTCATATCGTCAGGAACTGGACGCTAATCCCCTCGTTGATGTGACGGAGCCAGCCAAGTGGGAGGTGGCCTATCTATGCGCACCTTCCTCGTTCTCGTGATTGATCCATACCCCCTCGGTGCCTCATACGCCGGGGGGCTTTTGTCGGGAAGTCAGTCGTCCAGGCCCAGCCTCTTCATGTAGGTGTTCTCGCGCGGAACTCCGCTACGATCTGCCCTTGGTGCAAGTCCATCCCGAGTCACGCCGCTATCGGATATGACCATCCTGCGCAAACCGTAGCCCCGCTGAGGTCAGCCCAGCAGGCTCGTAACGTGGCCGACGCCGCCATGAGCGGTATGTGCTGCGGAGAGGCGTGGTTCCGGTTCGCATGAATGCGCTGGATGCGTCGGTAGCAGTCTACAATCGCGGCCAGATCCTCGGCAGTCACGGCATTCGCACGGCTTTCGCCTTTGTGACGGCTCATGGATGGCTGCGGTATTCCCGCTCCCACTCTAGCCGATGCTCATGTTCCGACATCACACGGAAGCGGCCAAGGCCCAAGGCGATCAGCCCGGTTGAGCGGGCTGCTGTATCAGGGGAGGGAGGCTTACCGTTTTGTAGGGCATTCTTGTCGTCGCGCGGCGTTTCCATCGGTTTCAGTCCTCGAGGGTTTGCCATGACGCAAGGAGTTGATAGGACCGGTGTTGGACCAGAGTCGAGACAGAGGTTCTGCTTTTGTTCTGTTTCTTGTGGATGCTCGCTCGACTCCCGTTTGGCGTGTGCGTTGGTCCAGGTGCGCTCGGGGAAGGGCAACACATGAAGCTCATCACAGCATGCTGCATGGCATTCATCGTTGCCGTGCCGGTCACGGTCGCCGCCCATAGCGGAGGCACCGATAAGAATGGCTGCCACGTCAATCGTAAGACTGGCGATCGACACTGCCACGGGGGACGCGGCGGCGCGGTTGAAGCAAGACCGCAGGGACTGGTCGGGTCAAGACGATTGGGCGGGGGTGCCTACGCAAACTGTGCCGCCGCACGCGCCGCTGGGGCTGCGCCCGTGCGTCAAGGCGAGCCAGGATATGGCCGGCACCTAGATCGTGACGGGGATGGGGTCGGATGCGAAAACTAGCGATCGGGTTGGCTGCGCTGCTTCTAGCGGGCTGTGCTGACGAACAGGCGCGCGACCAGGCATCGACTGCGGAAGAAGCCGCCGCCTCCGCAAACGCCCGTGCTGAAGAAGCCGAGATGCGGGTCGAGGACCTTGAAGGCCGGGTTGAAATGCTCGAGGCGAATTCGGACTACTGACAGTGGTCTATCGTGCTCGGCCCTCCCATTGCTTCTGAAACTCGCCAGCCAAACACGGACGCATCATCGCCGGGCTCGGCCTCCGGTGTCTGCGAGAGATGCGTGATGTGGTGTGCCAATCCATTTGCCGCGCCGCCATGCTGCATGCGACAATTGATCTAGGGAAATCGAAGGGGGTTGGATGCCGGACGTCAGGCGCGGGGTTAACTGGCGAGGTGCGATTGTACCCGTCATCGCAATCGCACTTGTAGGTGTGGCTGGTACAATAGTTTGGATGATATCCCCGTGGGACCAAGCTCGCAGTTGTAGGGCAGATGTCAGTGCAGAGCTTGTACGCTGTCTGGCCCAAGAGGGCACAACTTCTAGCTTGGCGGCTTGCTATTCTCAGTCGGTAGCCGGTGACGCGCGGTGCGAGCTAACCCCGACAGAAAAAGCCGCTAGAGCCGCTGGAGTGCACGAGGCGCAGGATGCCGAGATCAAAGCCCAAATGCTTGAGGCGATACGTACGGATGCTCTAGGCATTGATCTTCAGGAGAAAAGAATACGAACAGATGACATGAGCCCCGAGGCAGTCCGACTGCGAAATGGCATAGCTGATCGTCGAAAAGATTTGCGGGAGCTATGTGAGCTCCAGGGCCTAGAGAATTGCCTAGAAGTTGTCCCGGTGAGAGATAGTCCGACATAGCCGCGTATCATCGACTCAGGGATTGCAACTATCATCGGAGCCGCCGTCAAAGCAGACAAGATTGCGGCCTATTGCTCTCACTGATGCATACATGGTCGGCGTGAAAGCATGCCGTACGATTAGGACACGACAACAAGCCCTTAGGCCATCGATGATCTATTCCGTAAGCTCAGATAGAGGCCAAGCATGACGCTGAATGCCAATCCCCTCGACTGGCTCCGAGCCGCAAATTCCTGGCTTTGGCGGGTGGCTCAACCATTTGTTCCGTGGGTAAACTCATGCCTCACATAAGCGCGTCGCAGCTCCACGGACAACCGCGTGCAATAACGGGGCGCGGTTCAGAATGCAGGTATAGCGCAGGTCGAAAGTCTGGCGCTTCCCACGTTAAAGCGCGTAAACTTTAGAACGTCCCGATCACCGGATCAGCTGAGACTGGGAAGGGGTTGGGTCTGAAGTTTCGTAGGTCGCAAAATGCCCCAGAAAGCGATGCTGGGCTTGGCGTTCAGCCCCGTGCTTTCCTAGA